>NZ_JQBY01000044.1 GCF_001437405.1 Pediococcus ethanolidurans
AAAAAAATTAAATCTTCACTTGTTACCAATCATTTAGAAGAGAAAGGCAATCTTGAAAAATTGGCCTTATCATCTGATAGTGTCCAACCAGCTACTTCCATTAGTGATGATACTTATTTAAAAAATTTAGGAATTGATATTAACGACCTAAATACTAACAGTGTTTTAAAATTAGCTTCTTTGTTCCATATTTTTGCAAATCAAGCTAGTTTATCAGCGGATACTAATGGTAATTTAGCTGTTAAAATTTTAAATGGCCCTAACGATTTTGGTACACGTGGTGATTCATACAATTTAACTAGCGGTGATATTTATTACATTCAACAACTGGCCAAAGATCTTCAAAGTAACGCTTTTAGAAATAAAACATTTAATCATGTAGTATTAGGTAAAGATGTTAGTGTATCAATTGAAAATAACAAGGTCTTGATCAATGGTATCACTATGGATAATTTAAAACCTGAAGATGTTTATCAAGATACCAATGGGCAGACCTATATTGATTTTAGTGATGTATTTCAGCAACTAGTAAAGGCATCCACCAGTTATGCTAGTACTCCTCAGTCAAAAGGTGTTATTTCAAATTATGATGACATGAATAATCGCTATGTTGATGTTTCGAAAGTAGCAACTGGAACACAAATTATTTATGTAAATGTTCCATTTAAATATTTGAGTGCTTCTCAGCCGATTACGATCAAGGGAATATCTCATTTAGAAAATGGTCCTACTGTCGTCATTAACGTTACTGATATTCCAAATGGTGATCAAAATATTTCTACACAAGTTCAATTATATTATGATGGTGGAACTAATTCTTTACCCAATAGTGAAGGGCATTCAGAGCCTAACCATGTATTATGGAACTTAGGTACCGATGAACAAGCCTTCAATTTCAGCAGTGGTCGGTTTATGGGAAGTGTTTTAGCACCTAATGCGACTATTAATGCTGGAGTTAACATTGATGGGAATATTGTTGCTAATATCGTTAATATAACCGGCGGTGAATCGCACAGATGGGATATTCATCCACAACCGACACAGCCAACTCAACCGACGCAGCCAACTCAACCGACACAGCCAACTCAACCGACACAGCCAACTCAACCGACACAGCCAACTCAACCGACACAGCCAACTCAACCGACACAGCCAACTCAATTGATTAAAACTAATGTTAATGAGAAAAAAACAGTTTCATTGGTAAATGATAAAGAAAAAATTCCTTCTAAAAATATAGAAGCTTTACCACAAACTAGTGAAAAATCAGAAAGCTCTGTTTCAGCTCTAGGTGTCTTATTACTGGCTTTAGGAAGTTTAACCAGTTGGCTGACTTTCAGAAAAAAGTGGAAAGATTAACTAAACAATCTACCGTATACTATCTAAGAGTGGATGGAAGAAAAGAAAAAAATAGTGTTAATATTACGAAAACATCCTAATAATGAAATTTAAAGTTTTTTGATTCAGTGTTTAGGGGCTATAATTAACAAATACCCCCTCGAAAACATTGAAAGAATAACCCCTAATATCTATAATGTAGATATTAGGGGTTATTTATTTTTATATACCAGAAATAGCTTCTTTTATTCGTCATTTTTTCGATACCTTTTAGCACGATTTTGACCAGGAAATAAACGATCATGCGATCCGACTCGAATGCCAATTAAGACTAGTTCATCTTTATCAATCGTATAAACCACCAGGACATCGTTAGTTTCGCTTGGTGTTTTGTTTTTCGGGGTGTCTCGTAAGTGAAATTCATTATAGCCGCTCATTCGCCGATTAAGCTCATGATCTTCAAATTCTGGTGGTAATTGTTGTTGCTCAAGCAACAGGTCAATGGCTGCTCGAACTTCATCAATAATAGATTTATCTAAACTGGCTAACCGTTTTAGATCAGCATTAAAGGTTGCACGTGGTTTAAATCTTAGTTTTTTCATTATTTAAACTGACCCCAATAATCATCATCTGATTCAACAATTTCATCGTCAGGTAAAACATGGCGTTTAATTAACTGATCACGTGCAATTGCATATTCTAACGAACCTTCTTTAGCTTTTAATGCTCTTTCTAGCCAGTCCATTTTTTCTTGTGAAACGATGGCTACTGCGCGACTATTTGAACGAGCAATATAAACTGTTTCGTCTTCGTCATTAACTTGATCTAAATATTTTTTTAAGTTAGCGCGAAAATCGCTCTGTGTTAATGCTAATGTCATATTTATCACCCTTTCATTGTACTTAATATTGTACTTTAATTTGTACTAAAAATCAATTTTTTAAGGAGCTAAAACTATGCAACAAGTTGTCTTACCCATCAAAGATTCAAACGTTCTCAAAGAGGTTCAAGATACCTTACTCAACAATTTTAAAGCTGGCCGGCGAAACTATACCGTTTTTCAAGTTGGCAAAGCGACACTGTTGCGAGTCAGTGATGTCATGCGCTTAAAACAGACCGACATTTTTAATCTGGACGGTACAATTAAACAAAATACGTTCATTCACGATCGAAAAACGGGTAAGCCCAATACCTTGTACCTTAAACCAGTTCAAACAGAGCTCTTATTGTATCGCCAATGGCTACTTGATCATAGACTAGCCTCTGAATGGCTCTTTCCTTCCATTCAACACCCCGAGCGCCATATTACAGAAAAACAATTTTACAAAATCATGAGTAAGGTTGGTGAGCTGTTAGGCATTAATTATCTAGGGACCCATACAATGCGCAAAACCGGGGCTTACCGTATCTACACACAATCAAACTATAATATTGGCTTAGTCATGCACTTATTAAATCATTCAAGTGAAGCCATGACTTTAGCTTATTTAGGCTTAGACCAAGCCAGTACCGAAACGATGCTGGATCAGATTGATTTTGGTTAGGAGGTTGTCCTTATGGATTTAGATTTTAAAACCAACAAATATGAGCTGTTTGATGATTGGCACCAAAACAAGACTAAACAAGAATTTACACAAAAGTTGCAGCAACAAGCTCAAATTGAAAAAACACAATTACCACAATTATTGTCGCGTGAAGATTTAAAAACTCGGTGGCAGATGAACTCTCGTCAAAGTGTTCACCAAGTTGCTAGTAAGCCTGATTTTCCGCAACCCGTTTTTAACTTTAATCATGGTAAGACGCCGCTTTACTTAGCAACTGAAATTCAAATTTTCGAAATTAATCACCCTTGGGTGATAACTCCTGGTGCTCGTCTTGCTTATAGTTATTGGATTCTTCGTAATGTGATTGATTAATCTTAAGATTTAGCACTAGGTTCTTGATCGTTGGCGCTAGCCTTCTAATACAAATAATCCCCATCAAAATGGAGATTAAATCTACCCTTGACAAGTGTCAAGGGTGTAAGTGCGCATTGCATTGACCTCGTTTCACTCGGTCTGCTGATAACCATGAAATCAGTTTTTGCCGTTGTTGAATTGACTGTATTTTTAATTCAATTTATGTTTGCACCTAACTAGGATTGTTATGTTTTAAATATTTAAAAAGTGTTGCAGATTACGCTGTTTTAAGCCAAAATTTTTTAATTGCTTTGTGCAGATAATCTTTATAAGCTTGGTAACAAATTTTGAATAACGGTGCTGTAAGATCTGTGAATTTAAACTGAAAGCATTATTTTGATGTTAGGAGTCATTAAGATGGACGAAAAGAAAGTATTAAAACCAATTGATGAAATGCTTGCTGATCCTTGGCAAGTTGATATTCAAGAATTGTTTGAAGCTTCTGTCAATGAACCTGACGAGATTAAAAAGAATTTGTATGATTCCTTATACACTTATATTTTGCAAAAAAGACAAGAAGATATTATTAATCGTCCTGGCTTCGTTATTTAGCCCTCTAAGAGCCTGTTGAGGGCTTTTTGTTTTTGCTTTGGTATATAAATATATAAATATATATAAACAGTCTTAAAACCGCTAGAAACGAGAAATAAGGCCTTTAAAAACGAATATAGCAGTTAAAGTCTTGTTAAGATTTAGAAAAACTAACTTTTTGCTGTCAATGGTAGCGGACGAGCAAAGCGTGGGAGCATAAGGAATTGACAGCTCTAAACCAGTCTTAACACTGAAATGGCGAAAGCCAAAGTTTTATAGAAACTTTGCTTTCCTGCCTAACGGCGAGTGAAAAAGCGGTCAAGCTGGTTCAGCTTGGACGGGGTACGGGGCGTCAGCGCCCGATTAAATGTGGCTTGCCACACCTTATCTGGCAACGAACAGAGTGAGGCGCAAGGAGCGTAGCGACTGGAGTTGAATGTGAGCCTGTTTTTGGCTCACTCCTTTGTGTTTTTGATTTTAGGTTTTGATCTCGTACAGTGGTGCCTTTTATATACCTCTTTTATATACCTCTTTTAAACCTCTTTTAGACCCCTCTTGAGCCTTACTCTCCCAATAGACACAGGGTTTTATCGACTACATTTTGTCTGTTTATCGACTACATTTTGTCTGTTTATCGACTACATTTTGTCTGTTTATCGACTACATTTTGTCTGTTTATCGACTACACTTTTTTACTTCTGTATTCAAATAAGGTAGTGTTATTCAAGGAGGTTATTTTATGAGCAATGAATTGGTCAAATATGACCCTGAATTAAATACAATCCCCTTGCGAAGGTTCACTCCTGTAGAAATGAACTTGTTCTTTTCTGTAGTTTCTAGAATGCGTGACAAAGGTGATAATACTGTTAGATTCACCTTTGATCAGTTAAAAGAATTAAGCGCCTATAAACCAACCGCAAATAATCGGTTTATTGATGACATACAAAGCACATATCAAAAAATATTAGGTCTTAGATTTGGCTCTCGAAGTAAAGATGGTCTTGATAGAGAGATGTTTGTCATGTTCACTCGATTTGAAATTAAGGGGTCTGCAGACGTTCCTTATGTTGATATTCAAATTTATCCCAAAGCGTTGAAACTTCTAAATAATCTTGAAAGCTGGGTTCGTTATGCTTTAGCAGAGTTCAGAGATTTAAAGAGTAGTTATGCAAAAACAACGTTCCGTCTTCTTAAACAATTTCGAACCACTGGTTATGCTTATTTTTCTAAAAATGATTTCTTTGAATTACTAGATATTCCACAAAGCTATTGGAGCAAGCCGACAAATGTTGAATCCAGGGTTATTCGCCCGATCAAAGAAGAACTAACCCCTTTGTTTAGAGGCCTAACGGTTAGAAAAAAATATGGTAAAGGCCGCGGGAAACCAGTGATTGGGTATTCTTTTACTTGGAAGCCTGAAAAGAAAGACGCTAACGACTTCTCACAAGGTCAATTTCAAGATGAACGTCAAAAACTCTTTAACATTCAGCATAATGGTGAATTAACAGAGCAGGAAAAATGGCGCGCCATTGACAAGGTTAAGGGGTTAACTTTAGGCTCTACTGAGAAACAAGCATTGGCTGATAAACAGGCCGAGCACGATAAAAAAATAAGAGATCAAGCAAGACAAGAAGCACTTGCTGAACTCCGAAAGGGGTTTGGAAATCATGCCTAAAACTATTAGAGAACTTGCTGATGAATTAAAGGTCTCTAAACAAACTATTCAATACCACTACCAAAGACTACCAACAAAGAACCGACAAAAAGATAGTCAAGGTAAAAACGTGATCAGCCCTACAGCTGAAAGAATTATTAGAGGTAAAGTAGCAAAGACTTTGGTAGCAAATAGTCAACAAACAGGTAGTAAAAAAGCGACAAAGACTAGCAAAGAAAATAATGAGCTAATCGCTACTCTAAGAAGAGAAGTAGCAGACTTAAAATCTCAACGTGACAAACAGCTTGCTACCAAAGACCAGCAAATAAGTAACAAAGATCGACAAATAGATTGCCTAACAAAATTGGTGGATCAGCAACAGCAGTTACAACTAGCCACGGTAGCAGAAAACCATCGATTAAAAGAGCATGTACGGAAACTGAGTGAGTTGTCTGAACCCTCTAGTTCAATTCAAAAACGGGCAAAAAATGATAAAGATGATACCTTGTCGAATAACATTAATTCTAGTCAAGTCAAAGATGAAAACGACAAGCAGAAAGAAAAGAAAGTATCTAATAATAATAAAGCCAATAATAGTTGGTGGCATTTCTGGTAAAAATTAAAAAGGTGGATTAAACATGAAAATAGAGCCTAAGATAATGTCTCAAGGTAGAAGAAATTTATGCTATACTTTCGGTGTTTAATCTAGGTTGTATCCAGTTTGATTAAGGATGCTTTATTTTGGAGGAGTTTCTATGGAAAAACAACATTACAAGATGTATAAAGATGGCAAAAAATGGGTTTTTGCAGCAGTTACTGTAATTGCTTTAGGGGTTGGGTTAAGTGAAAGTACATATGTTGTAAAAGCAGATAGTACTGTGACTATTACATCAACTGATGATTCAGTAAATACTGGCTCTGCCAGCAAGAATCCTACTGTACCTGTCACATCAACTGATAGTTCAGTAAATACTGGTGCCGCCAGCAAGAATCCTACTGTACCTGTCACATCAACTGATGATTCAGTAAATACTGGTGTCGCCAGCAAGAAAACTAATTTACCTGCTACCTCAACTGATAATTCAAAAAAA
>NZ_JQBY01000045.1 GCF_001437405.1 Pediococcus ethanolidurans
CATTAGTTCTTTTTTTATGAATATTTCAGGTCTATTATCCATTTATAAAAATGCTGGATAATCAATATTTACGTGAAGAAAAGATTTCTTCTAAAGAATTAGATATTGACTTTAGTGAAGTTTAAATAACCTTCAGAGTCTTAATTTAATGAAAGTTTCTGTACACTAGTATGGAAACTTTTATTATTTGTATTAAAAATGAGTTATCAACTGACACACGTTTTAAAGTTCGATATAATCAAACTAACTAGACGGAGGAATTGGAATGACAAACAAGCAAAGAATGTTGAACAGTCAATTATACGTGGCAAATGATCCCGAATTAAAACGAGATTTTCATCACGGTCGGGTGTTGACGCGCCTTTTTAATAACACGACTGAAGAGCAGATGGATTATCGAAAAGAGTTGCTAAAAAAACTTTTTGGCTCGGTTGGTGAACATGTTTTTATGGAACCACCATTTCATATTGACTATGGATTAAACACAACAATTGGCAAAAATTTTTACGCAAATTATGACTGTATTTTTATTGATGTTGGCCGCATTACCATTGGTGATAATGTGATGTTTGGACCTCGAGTTGGCCTTTATACCGCTGGACATCCAATTGATGCCGATGTTCGGATACAAGGCTATGAGTATGGTTATCCGATCACAATTGGTAATAACGTTTGGATTGGTGGAAATGCTGTGATTAATCCTGGTGTAACCATTGGTGATAACGTTGTGATTGGTTCAGGGTCAATCGTCACCCATGATATTCCAGATAATGTAATTGCAGTTGGCAATCCCTGTCGTGTTTTGCGTGAAATCAACGAGGCAGATAAGCAAAAATGGGAAACACAGAAACGTGAATATATTGCTGAAATGGAAACTGATTAAAATCTTAGTTGTGAAGTCGAATTATTCAAAAGAGAAGAGGTAAAGCAAATAAAAACAAAATCCATTATCAATACAATGAAGGGCTTTTTTATTGGAATTGCTCTAGTGATACCAGGTTTATCTGGTAGTATGTTTGCAGTTGTGGTTGGTTTGTACGAGCGGATGGTTGAAGCAATTTCGTCATTTCGAAAACAACCCCTTAAAAACATTAAATTTTTACTCCCTATTATGATTGGAGCAGTTATTGGTATACTAGCTTCGACTAAGTTAGTACTGTGGCTTTGTGAGCAGTTTCCAGTGATGAGTTATGGCTTTTTTATCGGTCTCGTCATTGGTGTTTTACCGTTTGTTTATAAAAAAGTGAGTTTTCAGAAATTCAACTTTTTCGATGCAATCCTAGCTATTTTGGGATTTGTGTTCATTATGTTTGTGAGTCATCAGGGTACAGAAGGTCTAAGCGATTTTGTTGCAATGAGTCAATTGCGAACCCTGAGTGACTGGAGTGTGATTGCATTTGCAGGATTTTTTGCGATCTCAATGATGATGATTCCAGGAATCTCTGGTGCGGTCATGCTAATGATGGTGAATCAGTATGGAACCATTTATAATTCGGTGGCAAAACTACTAGATACGGTGATGTTTTTACTAGTCGGAAAATTCGATCAGGCCAAACAGGCCTTTTCTTCAGTTATAATCTTATTACCGTTTATCATTGGTGCAGTGCTTGGTGTGATTCTAATGGCAAAGGTTTTAAACTATTTATTACACAAATACGCTCACCAGGTATATTGTGCGGTATTTGGAATTGTTGTTGCCGGCATATGGATTTTAATGGAACTTGCGCTTCAAGGAGCGGCTTTGAATGTGCAAAACAGTGGATCATGGTTTGGCGTGATCGTAATTTTAATTGTTGCTATTATTGTTGGTGTGTTAGCAACGTTGTTTTTGGATAACCAAGAACCAACAGACGTATAGGAAGATCTGAAACTGTTGGCAAACGTCCAGCAGTTTTTTTCTTAAGTTTTTTGTAAGCGCTTGCTAAAAGCAAAAAAACATGTTAGTCTATTCATAGATTTAAATATTTAAATGTATGGATAGAGGTGAGCCTATGGAAGAGGTAACGATGGAGCCGAAGCAAAAGGCAGCTTTAGATGAATTTATAGATGATTTGGATATTTTAAATGCACTAGCTGACAAGCATCGGCAACAGATTATTATTTTATTGGGATCGCGGTTGAAACAGGGAATGACAGTTGGAGATCTTACAACGCAATTAGATATCTCTCAGCCGGCTGTTTCACATCATTTGAAAATTTTGCGATCGGTGAATATTGTGGATTCGACGAGAAATGGATTGGAAAATACGTATCGTTTAACCTTAGATGATACACTGGAGCGGCTGGAACGAATTGTTAAATTGATTCGGGAGTCGAATGCATGATAATAAATAGACATTAATAACGAAAAGGAGCCATTCCGAGTTAGTGCTTTAGCACTTAGTAAGGATGGACATCCGTATGAGGATAAGATTTTACTGAAAGTAAAATAGACATTAATAACGAAAAGGAGCGGATACAATGGCAAAAGCATATATGATTGGAACTGGAATTGGTAATTTAGCAGCAGGCATCTATCTAATTCGTGATGGTGGCTGGAGCGGCGACCAGATTACAATGTTTGGTCTTGAAAAGCATGGTGCAAATGATGGTGCTGAAGTTTCAGCTTATGAATCAGAATATGGCAATCCAGAATTAAGTAATAATAAGGGATTCTTGGCAAAAGGTGGCCGAATGCTGAACGAAGAAACTTATGAAAATTTATGGGATGTTTTACGTTCGGTACCTTCATTAGATAATCCTGGTCAGTCAGTTACAGATGATATCTTAAACTTTGATCACGCACATCCAACTCATGATGTTGCTCGTTTAATGGATCGTGTAGATGGTATTCGTAATAAAGGTGATCAAAAAGATTATAGTCATATGCAGTTTAATAATCAGGATCGTTTCTTATTGACCAAGCTTATGATGTTACCAGAATCAAAGGAACCACAACTCAACGATGTCAGCATTGAGCAGTGGTTTGCGAAGAGTCCTCACATTTTCACAACTAACTTCTGGTATATGTGGCAGACAACCTTTGCGTTTAAGAAGGAAAGTTCAGCCACGGAACTTCGTCGTTATATGAATCGAATGATTTTGGAGTTCAGTCGAATTAATACTTTGGCTGGTGTCACTCGGACACCATATAATCAGTATGAAAGTATCATTTTACCGATGCGCAAGTATTTGACCGATCATGGTGTTAACTTTGTCAATAACCGTAAAATTACTGAGTTCGAATTTAAAGATACACCGTTGCGCGATGATATTATTGTGACTGGTTTAAAGTATGAAGAAGTGGACAATGATAATCAGACCGGTGAAATTGAAATTGGTGAAAATGATTTCGTCTTTGATACCAATGGTGCCATCACTGATAGTTCGTCAATTGGTGATTTAAACACACCAATTAAAGAAAATATGGAATATGCCCCAAGTGCGGCACTTTGGAAACAAGCAACTGAACACTTTTATAATTTAGGTAATCCGGATAAATTCTTTGCGGATCGCAAACAAAGTGAATGGTTGAGTTTTACAGTAACAACGAACAATCATTTCTTGTTGAATGAAATTTCACGTATTACTCAACAAGAACCAGGTAATGCGTTGAATACATGGATCGACAGTAGTAATCTCTTATCCATTGTTGTTCACCATCAACCACATTTTCATACTCAAAAGGAAAACGAAACGGTCTTCTGGGGTTATGTCATGTATCCACGGCGCAAAGGTGATTACGTCGATAAGCCATTTATCGAAATGACTGGTAAAGAAATGTTGGAGGAACTCTTAGGCCATCTGGCAGCCGTTGATCCAGCTCGGGATAACATTTCCGATCATACCGAAGAGATTATGGACAGTATTGTAAACGTTATTCCAGCATACATGCCATATGCTAGTGCTTTGTTTAATCGTCGTGCTGTTGGCGATCGTCCGGCTGTTGTACCAAAGAATTCTAAGAATTTGGCATTTATTAGCCAATTTGCGGAAATGCCGTTCGACATGGTCTTTACAGAACAATATTCGTTCAGATGTGCACAAGTGGCCGTTTATCACTTCATGGGAATCCCTGATAGTGAGTTAACCCCATTGCACCATTACGAAAAACAGCCAAAGGTTTTGGCAAGAGCTACAAAGACCATGTTCAGATAAATTAAATCACCAGACCACTATGACTGAGAGCATAGTGAATGATAATAAAAATGAGAATTATGAACCGATTTTACAATCGATAATCATAGTTCTCATTTTTTGTTAGTCAATTTGTTTACCATTTACGATCAACACATCAACATGTTTTTCTTTTTGATCTTTTTCAGGAGGAAGTATCATGTAATCATCATACATGCGAGTTAAAATGCGATCATACGCTTCTGGAATTTTGACTTGAATGTCCTCGAAAGGATGGGAAATTAATTCAGAAATTTCAGCCTGATTCAAAACTTCTTTATCATAGGCATATTGGGAAGCATAGTTTTTGTAATGATGAAAGGGTTCCTGGTTATATAAACGCATAATATTTTCACGTTTTTCTTTCAACTTTGCTACAGACATGTAATGATTAAGATCATTGGTTTCTGGATCTTTACGGAAGGGCGTTTTGATGATGTTGTAGCCAAGACGTAAAAGAATACGAGTATCAAAATAGCGAAAACGACTATAGACAGCACGTCTAATTTCTGGTTGACGAGGGACTTTGTCAAACGGAAAGATATCAACGAAAACACCTTTTCTAGCGTCATTCACATTGTTGCGTTCTTCGATGTAGGTATCAGTATCAATCATTTTCATGTAACTGAAAGCAAAATTAGGATCTGTATCAGCCGTTTGAATAAAATAATGTTCATTTTGTAAGAGTGCTGGTGCAATCGAAGCAAAACGGTCATATTCGTCGCGACGCATACCAATATCTACATCATCGTCCCAAGGAATAAAGCCATTGTGACGAATTGCACCCAACAAAGAACCACCAATTAAAAAATATTTAATATGGTGAGATTCGCAAATGTTAACGAACTTTTTTAAGGTGTTTAATTCGATTCTATGCAACTCGCTTATTTGCGACATAAATCAGTGTTCCTCCAAATTAGTATTAGCTTAAGTGTACATGATTTTAGTTAGGATTTAAACATATGCCAAAGGTTGATGGTAGCTTCCAGCAACATGCCAATTGCCATCATATACATGGCAATCATGTTTTGATGAACAAAAACGAAGTAAGTTAGAATTAAGTAGAAAATGAAAAATAAAATTGCAGTAAGTTTAGAATTACCTGTCATTAGAAAGCCTCCAAATATTCAAACTACCTTTATTTTAGTTTAAAATGGTTCTAATTGCTACCATTCTATGAAAACGATGCCATTAAAAATTAAGTTTTTGAAAAGGTTGGGGAATAAATCCGAGTTTAACAGTGTCAATCATTTTTGAAAATGTCCGAATT
>NZ_JQBY01000046.1 GCF_001437405.1 Pediococcus ethanolidurans
AAAAGTTGTCTCAGGAATCAGCTTACATCCAGAATTGAAAAGAGAGGTAACTATGAAAAAACTTGGAGGAATTATTTTATTGGCCGTTAGTATGTTTATCATCGGATTTCTGTTAATGCTGCTGATTCTCCTTCTCAATTGGAAATGAAAACCAAAAGTGTACCAGTAGTAAGAAATCTTTTTTTAATGCTGAAAAAAAGATTCAGACTACTGACATAGCCCAAATCTTACTTAAACTCTATTCACCAAAAATTAACTAAGTTTACGATGCATTCCCACGTTTACTGCTACAGTTCCCACAATAAATAGAATAAATGCAAAATTAGAAGCAACTGCCAAAAGTGAAGCAGCATTTAACAACTCAAACGCAATTAACACAAATGTCCAAGATTGAATTGCGAGCCAAATAACCACACCATCAGCTAAGGATAAATTAAATAATTTAATATTTAAAAAATCTAAAAAAGCTGGAATTCGAAACTCAAAATCATTCACAATTTTACGACACAGATGCAAACTTACCAGACCAATTAAGACTTGAGCTAGAAAGAAAACAACCAGAATCGCAATCAGTGAATTAATTTGATCACCGGCCACAACATTAATGGAATAAACCGGTCGACCCCAGAAGTTAATTAACGTTGGAATCTGAGTCTGCATACTTTTCCCTAGAAAAAGCACAGTTAGTACTTCAACAAAGATATTCACTAACATAAACCAACTGAGTTTATACTTAAATTTAATCATCGTAAGCCTCCATCCTCGCTTGTAGTATAATAGTTTTAATAATGTAAGCGCTTTATTTACAACTTCATTATACTAGCTATTCATCAATTAGCAAACTTCTAATTTCAGAAGTTTATTAAAAACTAGTGACGTAATCGTTCACATATGAGATCCTAAGCGTAGGTTGTGTCGTTATTGATCAACAAACTTTGGAGGTATGTATCAATGGTATATATAATTTTACTTAGTTTTTTAACCCCTTTACTTATCTGGGCCGGTTTTATTGTCACTGCCGATCACTCTGATCGCCGTACCGTCGTGACTAACGGCCTTTGGATTTTAGTAATACTACTTATTTTAAAGGCCATTCAAACCTATGCTTGGTTGCCTTCTCGTAATCCACTTTCACTACTTGGCGCAAATTTAATCTGGGGTGCTGCCATCTTACTAGCACTTTACCTGCTGTGTCGGGTAAACACTAATTCCAGTTTTTTGCGCACCACGCTTGCTGCCGGTGGTTTACTGGTGATCTTATTAGTCGTCGTGGCTGGTGGAGAAGCCCATTCTGCTTTCTCTGTAAAACCAGTTGCCAAAAGTATCCAGTCTAAAAAGATTTCTAGTAAAGAAGCCCCTACTTTTAAACGGGGTGTCACTCCTGTAGCCCTGTCGCCCAAAACCGTTAAAAACCGCATGAATAAGAACATGAGTGACGTTCCAAATTCACAGTATTTTCATTTAGGTGATATTCAGGCTCAGTATTATCATGGCAAACCCGTTTACATTGCTCCCGTTGAATTTGATGGCTTTTTTAAATATATGTCAGCCAAACAACGTACGCCAGGTTATTTCATTATTGACGCCACTTCTGTGAGTGCCGAACCCAAGTTTGTGCGTAAATCGATGAAGTATACCAACGCAAGTTATTTTAATAACAATGCGCAACGGCATATTTATCAAGATTATCCACAATGGTTAGTTGCCGACAACAGTGAACCACAATTAGAAGTAGACGAAAATGGCACACCTTACTATATCGAAACCACCTATAAATCTATGGCTTTAAGTCATCGCATAAATTACTCAAAATTGCATGTTATTGCAGTAAATGCAATCACCGGTAAAACCAATCTGTACGCCTTGAAAAATTTGCCGAAGTGGATTGATGAAGGGATTACTTCTGACGTCGCTGACTACATGAACACAGCTTATGGAAAATATCAGCGTGGTTGGTTAAATATGCATCTCAGTAAAACTGGTATTCAAGTCCCTACAAATAGTGAAGTCATTTCCACGTTTGATCGGCAAGGAAATGTTCAGTATTTTACCGATTTTACTAATCCTCGCTCGGATGCAGATAGTGCCTTAGGTTATTCCATGATTAATGCGCGCACTGGTCAACTAGTTTATTACAAAACTCACGGCATCATGGATTCTGACGGTGCTCGAAACAACGCGGACAATAATTATAAGGCCCAACAGTGGAAGTCTTCCATGCCCGTCATTTATAACATCAATGGCAAGCCAACCTGGGTACTGTCTATTTTGGATAGTACCAGTGCTTTTCGGGGCTACTATTATATTGATGCTGCTGATCAATCCGTTCATGCCACCGGAAATAATGCTAATGAAGCTGTGGACAATTTCCGTCAGGCTTTGGTTGATAGTGGCGCTAGTGCTGGCAATACGGCAGGAACAAAACTTAAAACAATTACCGGTACCGTCGCACGGGCAGTTCTGGCAACTAAAGGCAGTAATCAAGTCTTACTCTTTACGCTATCCGGCAGTAACACTGTTTATACAGCCGATGGTGATGATTTTCAAAAAGCGTTATTAACCCAAGCTGGCGATAAAGTTCGTCTTAAAGCTTATGTTGTTAATGGAAAATCAGTTGGTAACGTCGAAAAATTCACTAATTTAAATTTAAAATGATTTTTAAAACCAAAAAGAGGATCTCGAAATTAAACGGTTCTATACTTTTTCCTGTTGATAGCCTACTTAACATGGTAATCTATTAGCAGGATTTTTTAGTGCAAAATAAAAAAGGCCCATAAGCCTCGCACCTAAAAAATCCACCCACTACAGCATCTTTTTTAAAGGACGTGAAAACTTATGGACCTTGTAGATAATAATATAAAATTTGCGCTCAGTATTAAAGACCCAAATGTAGTTTTTACAAATATAACTATCAAGTGATTAAAGCTAAGCGCGCAAAAGTATATATAGCCACGGTTAAGTTCGACCAAAAACATTGCGCTAACTGTGGCTTTTGCGAGCTAAGTCATAATGGACACTACGTATCACGCGTGACCTATCTGGCAGCGAATGCGAGTGAACCAGTTTATTTAGAACTCCATAAAGAACGCGTCATTTGTCGTAATTGTAAAGCGTCGTTTATGGCTACTTCTGATGTGGTAGACAAGTACTGTTGTATCTCCCGAGCCACGCGTCAGAAAGTGTTTATGAGTCTACAAGACGACCGCACTCAAGCTAGCATTGCGATCGATGCCGGCATATCAGCTAGCACTGTCTGTCGTTACTTAGACAACTATGATGACTTATTTCGCAGAAATCTTAACTATCTACCGGTTCATCTCGCCATGGATGAATTTAGAGGAATTGGTGGTCGGCTCCATTTCATCTGTATTAATGGCGCTGGTGAGCACGAAATTCAACAAATTCTGCCAGACCGATTCAAGCAAAGTATTACTGATTATTTTAAACAATTTCCAGCAAGTGTTCGAGCACGTGTCAAAACAGTTATCGTAGATCTAAATAGTTACTATCAAGACATTGCCAAGGCAATGTTTCCGCAGGCAAAAATTGTGATCGACCGCTTTCACATCGTTGCAATGATGACTCGAGCTTTTAATCAAACTCGGGTGCAAACCATGAAAAAGTACAATAAAAGATCCTATGAATATCGCACGTTAAAGTTCGCCTGGCGGCTTTATTTGAAGTATGCCGGAAATCTAGATGAGGAACATGTCTTTTATGACCGACACCTGCGAAAACAACTCACACAACTAGAACGTGTAGAACAAGGACTGACAATTAACGAAGAACTTAAAGCATCGTACGAGTCGATGCAAAGCATCATGGAAAACCTTAAGAATCAAGACAAAGACAAGCTTGTGGAAGATCTATATACAAATCAAAATATAAGTCCCTACATGAAAGCAGTGTTTCAAACGTTCAAAAAGAACTTAGTGGTTGTACTCAACGCCAGTGAATCGGACTATACGAATGGCCCAGTCGAAGGCATGAATCGAATGATTAAACAAATTCAACGCACAGCATTTGGATTCCGTAATTACCATCATATGATTTCACGTATTAAGTTACGGCAAATGAGAACAAAACCAATGAAAAAAACAGAGTTGAAAGTCGCATGACTTTCAACTCTGTAAAAGCTATTCATCAACAGGATTTCTAATATGATGTCAAGTATCAACTTA
>NZ_JQBY01000047.1 GCF_001437405.1 Pediococcus ethanolidurans
ATTATATTTCGATCTATGAATATTTCAGGTAAAATAATCTAGCAATGATATTACCTCCGCCCAGTAATCTTGTCATCAATAACTTTACGTATACGGCAATATTTGAATATAATGTTTCCCTAAAGCTTAAGTAATTAATGATTATCTTGATTGATTCTGGCTTTTACATATGAACGTAGAAGCGCTGCAATCAGAGAGATTGGTAAAAAGAAAACTAAGAATTTACCCAAATTCATTTTAAAAACAAATAAAAGTGTTAAACCATACAACAAACATAAAACTGTAAGTACAAAAGAAACTTTAGCTAATTTAGACTTCATATTAATCACCAATTTTTCTATTTAATAGTGTAGTGAAAATTACTTGAATAAGTTGCGATAGCGGCAGGCATTTTGAGTTTTTTCATAATATTTCCTTTAGATGCTAAATAACATTGCTAGCTAACATCATAAATTATGAAGGAATTAACTATATAAAGGAAGAACGCAATTATTGGGGGAGAAGATCAATCACCTATCTTACAAGTGAAATAATACATGGAAAACTGAGAGTAACTAGTTAATCCAAATGTATTTCAGTTGACGAGTGGGTAAAAATGTCTGAGAGAAAAAGATAGCAGTTAAATAGGCTAACAAGAAAAACAATCATAGCTATGATATAGATTAAAATAAAGTATCGGTTGAATTTATTATTTCTAAACATTATATATGGCGGGATAAATACGCCAAAGACTGGAAGAATGGCACTTAAAAGTGTAATTGTAATTAGTTCAAAGCTTTCATCATTTGCGTTATACGTTTTTCGATTTATAAATTTTGTAGGCTTCTTTTGAGGTTGTTTAGAATCTAATGCAAGCTTTCTTTTAATTTTGGGACTTTCCGACAATAATTCATCTAGAGAGATTCCATAAAGCTTGCTAAGACGCATTAAGTTATCAATATCGGGGTATGTTTTGTTAGTTTCCCATCTGGACACAGCTTGTCGGGAAACCATAATGGCCCTTGCCACATCATCTTGTGAAAGGTGTGCTTGTTCACGATATGCTTTTAATTGTAAAGACATTTTGTTACTCCTTCCAAACAAGAAATTTGAAACTATCTACAGGTTATACCAAATAAGGGATTAAGTATATGACAGTAATTAGAAATGAAGGTTCAAGAAAGAATGCAATACGTCATAATGTTAAGTTCAACTTTATTATCGTTGATATTTAGTTATTATCTCTTTAGTCAAAAACAAACTAATAAATTATTGGCAAGTATTTTTCTTAGTATCTTGTTTGTGTCGTTAATTTTCACTGTACTTATAGGTTTCAGTTAAAGTTAGATTGATGTTCAAAGATTTGCATACTAAATAAAAATGACTACAACTGTTGAAGTTCAGAATAAATTTTTTGAGTTGGTGATGTTCTGTTGGTTTACGAATATAGATTTATTAGAAAACTTCAATTTATACTTTTGCTATTTAGTTGGATAAACTGTATTGGTACCAAGGTTTAGAAAAAGATCTGAAAAAATGACAAAAGAATTAGTAAGACTGACGATGATTGCGATAATGCTAACAAGCATGATGGTTTTGTATAAACTATTGTATTTGTTGTTTCGCCACAAGACATACATGGGAACAAAAATACCCACGGGAGGAATCATGGTACTTATCAGAGAGACGATTAATAAAATGAGTCCTTCATCAGTATTTTGATAAAGTTTAGTATTAACATTACTAAGCCTTTTTCGTTGTTCATCAATTTGAGTATCAGTTAGGTCCAACTTTTCTTTAAGTTCCTGCTTTTCCCTGATGAGGTCGTCTAACGAAACTTTGTAAACATTACTTAAATCAATTAGGTTATCTAAGTCTGGATAAGCACGCTCATTTTCCCACTTTGAAATTGATTGTCTGGAAATATGTAAAATAGTGGCAACTTCATTTTGAGAATAGCCGCTATTTTCTCTGGCTTGTTTTAATTGTAGTGCAATTGACATTGTAATTCCCCCCATTCTTTCTATTACTATTGAATCTATAACAAAAATACCCTAATGTAAACAACTAGTGTCAGCATGTAAAGCATTGCGTTCTTCCTTTTTGGTGATTTTTTGCGCATAATTTAAATGTTAGCTGATCTTTTGAAATATGCAGATTGCAACTAACAAAAAAACAGAAATGAGAAGTGGTGTCAAAACAAAAATCCAAATGACAGGGATCTGCATAGCATAAAGTATTTTAGGTAAAGCTAATCCAAAAGCGATTATAATGAAAGAGAAGATAAATTGTTTGTGTTTGTTAGGTTTGATTTTAAAAATCTCCTTTTTTAATGAAACCAAACAAGAAATGTGAGATTTGAAAATTTGTCAGTTTATTCATCTTAACATAATGCATTCATGAAAATTTATACTCGAAAAATGAAGGTGGTTATCTCAATGAGTGAAGAAAAAACAAATCCTAAGGTATTAAAATATGTCCTCTATTTTGCGGTGTTTTGTCTTATAGTAGGACCTTGGTTAACAATTTTTTGGCAAGAGTTTGGAATTGGTGTTGGAGGAACCGGAATTTTAGGAATCGGGACATACTTTGAGTTTTTACCAAGATTTCAAGGTAACTTTTTTAAAAAATTATTGGGAGCTTTATTAACTCTTTTAGTTATGGTAGTGGAGATTGTTTATGCATTTGTAATATTAGCGTTATTCAGAGTTTAATTCGGGAGATGATTTAGATGGGATTTTGGGTTTTACTTGCATCATTTATTGTCATGCTGTTTTGTGCATACTATGCATTTAAAAAATGGCAGGCTAACAAATTATTGGCAGGAGTATCTGCAATTGTGGCTGCAGTGGCATTGATTGCAGTGATTTACTTGATTTAATTTAGAAGTTGATAAACAATTTTAAAAAAACTGTTGACAGCGCTTCCAGAAAATAATAGAATGAATTCAATTGGAAAGCGTGTTACTGATTAAGTTCAGGCATCAGCCCATAAGATTACAGCACTTGTATAATGTTGTAAATTAGACTTATGGACTCTTTTTGTATGAATAATTCTCTTATGGAGGGAAGCGATATGCAGTTCATAAAGAGTTTAAATAACAATGCGGCACTTGTTAGTGATGATAATAAGTATGAGTATGTTGTTATTGGAACAGGATTAGGTTTTGGATATCACAGCGGGGATTTAATCAATATGGATCGAATCCAGCGAAGGTTTAAGGCCGACATAAAGAATAAAGATAGTGAAATAGAGACGCTTAACTTTATTCGTCCTGATGCCTTAGCTGCTACTGAGAGGATTGCTCATGAAGTAGAAACCAAATTAAATTTGCAATTCAGCCGGTACCAATATTTAGCATTGGCCGATCATATGGATCTTACTTTAAAACGTTTAGAGCAGGCAATTTATTTACCCGACACAACAATGGGGTGGGCAATACGTAAGCTTTACAATAAAGAATATGAATTAGCATTGTATGTTATCAAAACTTTAAATCAAAACGATGTATTGTCAGTTAAACTCCCCGATTCAGAAGCTAGTTCATTAGTTTTACACTTTGTGAATGCTGAGAGTAAACAAGATCAAGTTCAAGATACAGTGG
The DNA here is from genome assembly GCF_001437405.1 of Pediococcus ethanolidurans. GTDB lineage: Bacteria > Bacillota > Bacilli > Lactobacillales > Lactobacillaceae > Pediococcus > Pediococcus ethanolidurans. The sequence continues at coordinate 3,584 of NZ_JQBY01000047.1, forward strand.
AAATCACTAAATTAATAGCAGGAGTTATTCAAATTGTGCAGTTAGATTTTCAAGAAACCTTGGACTCAAAATCATTTAATTATAGTCGTTTCATTACTCATTTAAGAGGATTTATGGTCAATAAAATGAGTAAGGAAGACGAAATAGAAACAGAACAAGAATTGGATCCTTCATTTTTAAATTTAATGCAAGCAAAGTATCCAGAAGCTTACATGACAGTTCAAAGAATAGCACTATATTTGAAACAGCAACGAAATTGGCAATTATCTAATAATGAACAAGTATATTTAACTTTACATGTTTGGCGAGTTACGCACCGTCAAACAACAAAATAATGGCGTGTTACTGCAAAGCAGGCATCAACCAGGTTTGTAAGAGAAATACAGTATTTTTGTATGGAACTCTTATTGAACTTGGTTTTTTTATTGCTGTTATGAAGTGACCCTGTCAACTCCTAAA
>NZ_JQBY01000048.1 GCF_001437405.1 Pediococcus ethanolidurans
AATTTGTTCTTTGAAAACTAAATAATATCGAAAAATTTTCTAATTTTAATTATTTATTATAATGTAATTAAACCGAGAACACTGCGTTTTATAGAGTTTTAAAACAAGATTAGTTCAAAAAATAATCGCTAAACTCAAAACCACTTTACCGCAGGTAAAGTTAGGTTAAGTTATAAAGGGCGCATGGTGAATGCCTTGGTACTAGGAGCCGATGAAGGACGGGACTAACACCGATATGCTTCGGGGAGCTGTAAGTAAGCTTTGATCCGGAGATTTCCGAATGGGGAAACCCAACAACATTAATCCGTTGTTACCACCACGTGAATACATAACGTGGTTGGAGGTAGACGCGGGGAACTGAAACATCTCAGTACCCGCAGGAAGAGAAAGAAATATCGATTCCCTAAGTAGCGGCGAGCGAACGGGGAACAGCCCAAACCAGGAAGCTTGCTTCCTGGGGTTGTAGGACTGAACATTTGAGTTACCAAAGATTTTCATAGCCGAACAGTCTGGGAAGACTGGCCAGAGCGGGTGATAGCCCCGTAGGCAAAATGAAGATCCCTCAGTTCAGGATCCTGAGTACGGCGGAACACGTGTAACTCCGTCGGAATCCGGGAGGACCATCTCCCAAGGCTAAATACTCCCTAGTGACCGATAGTGAACCAGTACCGTGAGGGAAAGGTGAAAAGCACCCCGGAAGGGGAGTGAAACAGTTCTTGAAACCATGTGCCTACAAGAAGTCAGAGCCCGTTAAGGGGTGATGGCGTGCCTTTTGTAGAATGAACCGGCGAGTTACGTTTACATGCCAGGTTAAGTTGAAAAAACGGAGCCGCAGCGAAAGCGAGTCTGAATAGGGCGACTGAGTATGTAGATGTAGACCCGAAACCAAGTGACCTACCCATGTCCAGGTTGAAGGTGCGGTAAAACGCACTGGAGGACCGAACTCGTGTACGTTGAAAAGTGCTGAGATGAGGTGTGGGTAGCGGTGAAATTCCAAACGAACTTGGAGATAGCTGGTTCTCTCCGAAATAGCTTTAGGGCTAGCCTCGGATTAAGGATCATGGAGGTAGAGCCACTGTTTGGACTAGGGGCCCGTCTTGGGTTACTGAATTCAGATAAACTCCGAATGCCATTGATTTATGTCCGGGAGTCAGACGGTGAGTGATAAGATCCATCGTCGAAAGGGGAACAGCCCAGACCACCAGTTAAGGTCCCTAAATATATGTTAAGTGGAAAAGGATGTGGAGTTGCATAGACAACTAGGATGTTGGCTCAGAAGCAGCCATCATTTAAAGAGTGCGTAATAGCTCACTAGTCGAGTGATTCTGCGCCGAAAATGTACCGGGGCTTAAACATATTACCGAGACTGTGGATGCCACCGTAAGGTGGCGTGATAGGAGAGCGTTCTAAGGGCAACGAAGGCAGACCGTGAGGACTGTTGGAGCGCTTAGAAGTGAGAATGCCGGTATGAGTAGCGAAAGACAGGTGAGAATCCTGTCCACCGAATGACTAAGGTTTCCTGGGGAAGGCTCGTCCACCCAGGGTTAGTCGGGACCTAAGTCGAGGCCGAGAGGCGTAGACGATGGATAACAGGTTGAGATTCCTGTACTAGTTAAACTTGTTTGAACAATGGAGGGACGCAGGAGGCTAAGGAATGCGCACGGTTGGATATGTGCGCCCAAGCAGCAAGTCTGATTGAGAGTTAAATGCTTTCAGTCTTAAGGACAAGCTGTGATGGGGAGTGAAATTTAAAGTAACGAAGTTCCTGATGTCACACTGCCGAGAAAAGCTTCTAGTTAGAGTTTAACTACCCGTACCGCAAACCGACACAGGTAGTCGAGGAGAGTATCCTCAGGTGAGCGAGAGAACTCTCGTTAAGGAACTCGGCAAAATGACCCCGTAACTTCGGAAGAAGGGGTGCTGATCGCAAGATCAGCCGCAGTGAATAGGCCCAGGCGACTGTTTATCAAAAACACAGGTTTCTGCAAAATCGTAAGATGACGTATAGGGGCTGACGCCTGCCCGGTGCTGGAAGGTTAAGTGAATGAGTTAGCTTCGGCGAAGCTTTGAAATGAAGCCCCAGTAAACGGCGGCCGTAACTATAACGGTCCTAAGGTAGCGAAATTCCTTGTCGGGTAAGTTCCGACCCGCACGAAAGGCGTAACGATCTGGGCACTGTCTCAACGAGAGACTCGGTGAAATTATAATACCCGTGAAGATGCGGGTTACCCGCGACAGGACGGAAAGACCCCATGGAGCTTTACTGTAGCTTGATATTGAGTGTTTGTACAGCTTGTACAGGATAGGTAGGAGCCATAGAAACCGGAACGCTAGTTTCGGTGGAGGCGTTGGTGGGATACTACCCTCGCTGTATGAACCCTCTAACTCGCGCCACTAAGCGTGGCGGAAGACAGTGTCAGGTGGGCAGTTTGACTGGGGCGGTCGCCTCCTAAAGAGTAACGGAGGCGCCCAAAGGTTCTCTCAGAATGGTTGGAAATCATTCGCTGAGTGTAAAGGCAGAAGAGAGCTTGACTGCGAGACAGACAGGTCGAGCAGGGACGAAAGTCGGGCTTAGTGATCCGGTGGTACCGTATGGAAGGGCCATCGCTCAACGGATAAAAGCTACCCTGGGGATAACAGGCTTATCTCCCCCAAGAGTTCACATCGACGGGGAGGTTTGGCACCTCGATGTCGGCTCATCGCATCCTGGGGCTGTAGTCGGTCCCAAGGGTTGGGCTGTTCGCCCATTAAAGCGGTACGCGAGCTGGGTTCAGAACGTCGTGAGACAGTTCGGTCCCTATCCGTCGCGGGCGTAGGAAATTTGCGAGGATCTGTCCTTAGTACGAGAGGACCGGGATGGACATACCGCTGGTGTACCAGTTGTTCCGCCAGGAGCATCGCTGGGTAGCTATGTATGGATGAGATAAACGCTGAAAGCATCTAAGTGTGAAACTCGCCTCAAGATGAGATTTCCCATTCCATTTATGGAAGTAAGACCCCTGAGAGATGATCAGGTAGATAGGTTGGGAGTGGAAGTGTAGTGATACATGGAGCGGACCAATACTAATCGGTCGAGGACTTAACCACAAAGTGGTGTTCTCAATAGAGAAGGATTCGATATTATTTAGTTTTGAGAGAATAAATTTCTTTCACACGAGCCACGAAGGTGGATCGGAGAAGTGTGGTGGCGATAGCGAGAAGGATACACCTGTTCCCATGTCGAACACAGAAGTTAAGCTTCTTAGCGCCGAGAGTAGTTGGGGGATCGCTCCCTGCGAGGGTAGGACGTTGCCATGC
>NZ_JQBY01000049.1 GCF_001437405.1 Pediococcus ethanolidurans
TTGCTGGAAGACGGCATTTTAGACTATTTTTGTAGGTTAAGTAGTTTAACATCAGTTATTGAAGTGATTTTGATACTTTCAACCTTTAATTATACAATTAAAAAAAGGATGATTTCTCATTGAAATCATCCTCTGACAACTATTAATTTTCGTCGTTATATTTTGAAGCCCGGCTTTGATATGTGCCCTTTTGAGTATTGATATCGAGAATTTCGCCTTCCTTAATGAAATCTGGTACAGTGACAACCAAACCAGTTTCCATGGTTGCTGATTTACCAGATCCTGCAACAGTTGCACCCTTAATTGATGGTTCAGTTTGAGCGACTTTTAACTGTACGGTATTTGGCAATGTTATCCCGATCACTTCTGAATTAAAGTAATCAATTTTAACATTCATATTTTCCAACATATACTTCATTTCATTTTGAATAGTAGCTGTTGGAATTTCATATTGCTCGTAGGTTTCCATATCCATAAATACAGCAACATCGCCTTGGGTATAAAGATATTGAGCATCTTTTGTATCAACAATAGCCTGTTCAACCTTTTCTTCAGGACGCATTGTCTTTTCAACAGTTGAACCTGAACGCAGGTCGTATAACTTCATCCGCATCACAGTATTGCCCTTACCTGGCTTATGATGTTCTGCAGCCAATACTTTAATTAATTTACCGTTTTGTTCAAATGTCATTCCTGCTTTAAGATTTATTGCTTCAATCATGTGTTTTCTCCTTGTACGTTACTTGAATTTAACTACTTATAACCTCGTTTATTGATCGCGCAGGTCCAGGACTCATATAGCCGACTTCCCTTCGTTTTAGTATTTATATCTAGTTTAACACTAAACGGTCCAAAACAAAGGGTTGCTTAACGAAGAAACAGTTCAAAACTTTTTATTTTTCTTAATTATACGTTGAATTGTATCCACCAACAAAATACAATTAAGCTAATTAATAATTGCATTTAACATATATGATTAATCAATCTAAAACTTTTGGAGGACTGTTATGACAAAAATTGATGACTTAACTTTAATGCTACTGTACCTGACTTCTTGGGCAGAAAACGATCAAGTTTCTACTGACCGTCTTTCTTGGAAGGGCTACGATTTTGCCAGTTTGAATAAATTAACAGACAAAGAATTTTTATATGCATCAAATCGCCCAAGTCATGTAAAATCTGTCCACTTCACTGCTGAGGGTGAAAAAAAGGCAAAAGAATTATTAATTAAGTATCATATTCAGCAATCGACTAACTAATTTACTCTCAAAAGCCGAATAAGCTTAATAACTAAAGGTTGAAAGCGTCAAAATAACTTCAATAACTGCTGCTAAACGACTTAGCCTATAAAAAATGGTCTAAAATGCCGTCTTCCAGCAAATTTGGGCTGGAACGTAGTGGGCGCGACTTGAAGCCGCAAACCACGTCTTCAAGCTCGGCCTTTATTTAAGCGAAACCCGCTAAGATAAATGTCACTACTGAGCCCATTTACTTCCAGACTAAATATAATCCTTGTAACCAATGCACTGATATAATAATTATGCTATTAGTGTTACTGAGCATTATTGAAGCATCAAACGTTTTTAGTCCGGAGGTGATTGGTCTCAGGGGTGAAATTATCCTTAGCAATTCATTGCTTAGGATAAGGCCGAGTTTGAAGACAAGTGTACCTCTGGCTTCAAATCGTGCCCACCCCGTTCCAGACCATGTGAGCCGCAGGACGGGTAGTTTAATCTAATCTTGTTACCAAGAATACTTTTGTGTCAGGCAATTAGATATATTTTTGTGCTTTCAACCTTTAGTTAGTAACCAAAAAGTATGATCAACCTTCATTTAATAAAAGGTTTGATCATACTTTTTTACTTTAAAATTCTTTAGCAGCCTTTTCAGCCTCTTTAGCAATTATTTCTCGATTAGCCGCCATATCATCAGCATCGCGATGTGAATTACCCTCACAATAAATGCCTTGATAATCTTTGATACCTACCTGACCAAGTAACGCCTTTAAATAACTATCTCCCATATCAAGTGTTGCCATAAAAGCATTATCCGTGTGATGATAAGTCCCGCCCGACGACTGAATATGAATAGCCTTTTTGTCATGCAACGTGCCTTCTGGGCCATGTTCACCCTCCACCCACGTTTTAGTGGAAACAATGACCAAATCCAAATACATTTTTAATCGATTTGGCAAAAACAAATTGTACATTGGACTAATAAAAACATACTTGTCCGCTTGAATAAATTGTGCCTGCAATTGTTGCTGTCGACTCAACAAGATTTGCTCATTTTTAGAAAGCTCCTGGTAAGTTACACCATTTGTTAACTTTTTCCAACTATCCAGATTACTGCTGTCAATCTCCGGGACCCCTTCAGCATACAAATCATGTACTAAAATTTGATCCTGTGAATGCGTTTGTTGATAAGTTTCAATAAAGCGATCACCAATGGTCAGCGCATTTGAAACAGCTTCAGTTTTTGGATGAGCTTTAATCACCAAAACGGTACTCATTTCATCATCTCCATTAATTTATTTACGCTTTTACAATAACACAAAACAAAGTTATTTCTATAGAAACTCTCTTTTAAAAAAACCCGAATTGTCAAATCAAGTGCAACACCTACTAAATAAAATAGGAATTGGTCTAGGAAG
>NZ_JQBY01000005.1 GCF_001437405.1 Pediococcus ethanolidurans
TAAAGGTTGTTATATCAGCGTTACTGAGTATCCTTGAAGCATCAAACGTTCTTAGTCCGGAGGCAATTGGTTGTGATTTAATATTTTCAATTTTTGATAATAAATTTATATAAAGCTTTAACCTCGGTCGTTTTAAAACTAACAAACTTTTTTATGAAATGCTTAATCTTAACTCTAGTGATCAAATCTTTACAATGCACTAAATGTAATTTATATTGACATAGAAATGGCCTGATGATAAAGTTAAAACCGCTCACAAGTCAAAGATTAAGCACTCATTTTACAGTTTGACGTGTGTTCAAATGTGGACATTGAAATCACATACACATCTTAAAAGATGGGTTAAATTTTAGGAGTAAAAAATGAGAGATTTGATTTCTGATCGAAAGTTAATCAATACGGCATTGTGGATTTTCTTGGTCGGCAGTGTGTTATTTGGCAACATCCCGTTGTTTGTGATTACTTATTTAACGGTAGCAGTGTTCATGATTTTACGAACAACACAAAGTCAACTAACTAGAAAAGTCAAACGACCCATGATTTTGACTTATGTTGTGCTAGCTATTTTTCAAATTATTTTTGTGTCAGTGTCATTTGCAAACCAAGACGCCAATATTTTTGCGAAGCTGTTAAGTAGAATCATTGCAGCAGCCAGTGTTTTGCTACCATTGGCCGTGGAAAGCAATATTATTATTCGTAAAAGAGCCGATTTTTATTTGCCTTCTGTTAAAGAACTGGCAACCATCAGTTTTGAACAGCTGCGAAACAATAAAACGGCTATTACGGACTCGCTTCAGGGCTTGGGCAAAATTAAAAGTACGCTCTCGAGTGATAATTTGAAAGAAACTTTTGAAGATTTACATCGCCATAGTTCCACAAAATATATTAACAATGGTTCGTTGACTGATGAATATTTTCAGTTAGCAAACCAAACCTTGGATGACCCTTTCATCTACTTGGTCATTTCTAACACGGGTAGTAGTGCCAGTGAGATTATTTCGCTGTTTACGCAAAAACAATATAATCACGCATCGCTTAGTTTTGATGCCGATTTGAAAACGATTGTTAGTTATAATGGTGGTGAAAAGGTTTATCCACCGGGTTTGAATGCCGAAATGGTTGAAGCCTTTCATAAAAAGGATGATGCTTCAGTTTTGGTATATCAACTAGCGACAACTAGGGCACAAAAAAAGATCATTATTGATAAGATCAAAGAAATCAACGAAACGGGCAGTGCATATAACTTATTAGGTTTGGTGACCAAGCATTCGTTGCGACCGAACATCATGTTTTGTTCGCAATTTGTGTATTCAATGTTGAAATTGGCTCATGTGGACTACTTTGATAAGCCAGCGGGAGATGTCCGACCGACAGATTTTATTGAATTGGACTACTATAAGAAACTCGAATTCTGTTATGAAATTAAATTTTAAACATAAATTATAAGACGATCTATTTCATTTTTTTGAATGAAATGGGTCGTTTTAGTTTAATCTGAAACGGTTTGAACTGAAATTATAATTAGCAAGAAAAAAGATGTAAAGAAAACTCAAAATAGGATTACAATACATTAGTTCAATTTAAAAATGAGATTGAGAAAAATTTGCATTTCTCAACCTCATTTTAATTTTAATTTACCCTAAATTTCAAAGTATTTATATAAATCATCAATCGTCAATCGTTGTTTTTCATCACCAGTGACATCAATTTTGATCTGTCCCTTGTCTAAAACGATCAAGCGATTGCCATATTTTAAGGCATCTTCCAAATGGTGGGTAATCATTAAACAAGTTAATTTATCTTCTTTAATGCGTTCATCAGTGGCCTGCAATAATTCTTGGCTAGTCTTGGGATCCAAGGCCGCTGTATGTTCGTCTAACAACAGGATATCAGGTCGTTTGATTGTGGCCATTAAGAAACTTAAAGCTTGTCGTTGACCGCCAGAAAGCTCACCAGCAGGCGTATTTAAACGATGATTCAGGTCATTTTCCATGGTGCTAGTGATGGCTTTAAAATGCGGCATTTGGTGTTTGAGGCCTCGGAAAACCAAACCACGATGAGCACCACGTTTTTCTGCCAGCAATAAGTTTTCGGAAACGGTCATTCGTGGAGCGGTGCCTAACTTTGGATCTTGGAAAACACGACTGAGAAAACGGGTGCGTTTTTCTTCGGAAAGATGGGTGATCTCTTTATCATTCACAAGAATTTGGCCTTCATCAACCGCTAAGTTTCCACCGATCGTATTGAACAGGGTAGATTTACCAGCTCCGTTTGAACCTAGCACAGTAATAAAGTCACCTGGATAAACTTTTAAATTAATGCCACGAAGAATCTTTTGTTCATCAGGAGTATGTCGATTGACATAGGTGGTGACGTTTTTAAGTTCTAAAATTGGATTAGTCATGATCGCGCACCTTCTTATCTGGGAGTGGCGTTTTAACGCCGTTTTTAATAAATCTGTCTAAGTGAAGTGCCTTTCGGAAGGTCGGCAACATCAGGCATAGTGCCAAAACGATGGAAGAAATCAAATTCAAATCGTTGGTGCTGAAACCGAGTTGTAAAACAATCAACAAGACAAAGCGGTATAAAATACTACCACAAGTTACGGCAACTAAACGTTGATTCATGGATAGATTGCCAAACACGACCTCGCCGATAATGATGGAAGCAAGGCCAATTACGATGATGCCGATTCCCATATTAACATCAGCATAACCGTCGCTTTGTGCAACCAGCGCACCGGAAAGGGCAATCAATCCGTTAGATACCATCAAACCCATGATTTTCATGCTGTCGATGTGAATGCCTAGTGATTTGGCCATGGTTTCGTTATCGCCGGTAGCAATGAATGCTTGACCTAAGTTAGTCTGAAGAAACATCGCTAAAATAATAGTCACAATGATGACAATCAATAATCCAAGCGACACACTATCAAAGTATTTAGGCAGCGACTCCAGAAGGTGATTGGTAAACAAGCTCTGTTTGCCTAACAGTGAAATGTTGGAAGTTCCCATAATGCGCAAGTTGATGGAATAACAAGCCGTCATAACTAAAATTCCAGCTAATAAAATGGGGATACGGCCCTTTGTATAAAGTAATCCAGTGACCAAACCAGCAACCATTCCGATGATAATAGCCAGCAATGTGGCTAGAATGGGAGAGACTCCATGACTGATAGCGGCGACACAAACGGCCGCTCCCATTGGAAAGGTGCCTTCAACTGTCATATCAGGGAAATCAAGAATTCGGAAAGTCAAAAATAATCCGATTCCTAAGATGCCCCAGAGAAATCCTTGTCCTATTGCAGAAGTAATTAAACTCATTTGAACAACTCCCCTTTCGTTTTAGCCGTTTTAATTAGTGATTCAGGAATGTGAATGCCTAATTTGTTTGCTTGTTTCAAATTAATGGTAAGTTCACCATGTTTGACGTATTCTACTGGTGTTTCGCTAACTTTTTTACCTTTGAGTAAGCGACCAGCCATCTTACCAGTCATGACCCCAAGTTTATACTGGTTCACACTGTACGTTGCCACGCCGCCTTGTTTAACCATCGAATCAACAGCAGGAAAGACGGGAATGTTAGCATTGTTGGCATTTTTAACTAGTGTTTGCATCGCACCAGCAATGGTATTATCAGTTGGCACATACACAGCATCAACATTTTGCAACATGGTTTGTGAAACTTGATTTAGGTCGTTTGAATTTGAAATTGAGTAAGCTTTTAAAGTCACATGTTCTTGTTGGCAAAGCTTTTTAAACAGTTTGTACTGAGTTACGGCCGAGTTATCACTAGAAGTGTAAATAATTCCCAGTGTTTTGAGTTTGGGCATGAGTTTCAAAAGTAAATCTAACTGCTCTTTTAACGGTGCTTGATCGGAAACGCCGGTAATGTTGGCTTCGGGATGGTTTTCATTTTTAACTAAATCAGCACCCTTTGGATCAGTAACGGCACCTAAAACAATCGGAGTATTCTTGGTGACATCGGCCAATGCCTGTGAAGAAGGGGTGGTAATACCAATCATCAGGTCGGCATTTTCGTTGGCAAATTTTTCACTCATTGTCTTCAAGTTGCTTTGATTACCTTGAGCATTTTGATAGTCAATTTTGACCGTTTTACCTTTGGTGTAGCCTTCAGATTTCAAGCCGGCGATAACACCTTTTTGAATTTGTTCCAGTGCAGGTTGGCTCATTAACTGAAGGATTCCCACTGTTGGAACCTTTGCTTTGGTAGTTTTAGTACTGTTGCCTTTGAAAAAAGCAAAACCAAGAAAAATAAAAATTGCCGCGATAAACGTGATTAAGCGTTTCATATGATTCACTCTCCTATTTACAATAAAATGTTGCAGCTGGAATTGAAAAATTTTGAAAGAAAAAAGAACAATCCCATTGCAGGATTGTTCTTAATAAACCGAAACAAAACCCACATGAATATTATAAATCCATGCGGGCCTTTTTCTACGTCAAAGTTAGCCGGCACAGATACGATCTGTATGCATCCAGGTCGTATCTTGCCAAAAGACAAACACAACCTAATTACCGGCTTTGCCAACGATTATTTAGTTGTGTATTTGTCTTTGTCATGTGCGTAACCAACTTTCTTTATTAATTGTCTCTGAGTATAGATAAGTTTTTGATGAGTGTCAAGAAGAAAATATAATTTCATTGACAGAAAAAATATCAGATTGAATAAAACTTCGGCAGTTTTAATTTTGCTTCTCATAAGAACGTGTTATAATAAATCTGTGAGAAATGGTATCAACTTAATAACACCAAAGGCCTTAACTACCGGTTATAGTTAAGGCCTTTTTTACACTTATTTAATTCGTTTTAAATTGGACTTCGGTCAGAATTTAAAACTAAGCGGGCGGGTTGACGTTGCCTGAACGTCCTACTTTCGGTTCTGCCTGTTCAACCACCAAGCAAACAGCGTATTAAGTAACGCTGCCAAAAGCGACGTGAAAAATGGAACCAACAATAACACCTCCAACCTATCGCAGAATTTACTGCGTGAGATCAGCAGGCAACTGTTTTATTATACTTGACCTGTTCCACTAAAATAAAGAACTTGTTTTATTTTTAAGTTGATAGCTTTAAACCTTAATATTGGTGATCAAGTAATTTTAAAAATACGAGAATAGACGAACCCTTGCAATCATGCTATAATTTAGAAAAATTATAAAAGTGAGGGATCTGCCATTGAGAAATTAAGCTAATTCTGTTGAATCTGTAAGTGTACCTGTCATAGGGCGTACTGTGCAGTTTTTCAGGATCAGCTAATCTTTCTCGATGAGCAGGTCTTTTTGTATGCTCATTTTTAGCTGCCTGAAAAAAGCTAGAAAAATGAGGTATAAAAAATGTCTAAAATTGAAATTAAAAATCTAACGTTTGGTTATGATACACAAGGACCTTTATTATTTGATCATGTCAATTTAAATCTGGATAGTAACTGGAAATTAGGGCTGATCGGACGTAATGGCCGTGGCAAAACAACTTTTCTAAATCTTCTGCAAAACAAATTGAGCTATCGAGGCAAAATTAATGCTAATTTAAAGTTTGATTATTTCCCGCAAAAAATCCACAAGAAACAGCAATTGACGTTTTTCGTTTTAAACGATCTAGGTGTCACCGAGCAGTGGAAAGTGGAACGAGAGCTGAATCTATTGGGGACTGATCCCGATATTTTGTGGCGTGAATTCACCACGTTATCTGGTGGCGAACAAACCAAGGTTCTTTTAGCTAGTCTGTTTACACAGACAGTGAATTTTCCGTTGATTGATGAACCCACGAATCATTTGGATATCAATGGTCGTAAGCAAGTGGCTAATTATTTGAAGCAGAAGAAACAGGGATTTATTGTCATTAGCCATGACCGCAAGTTTGTGGATGATGTGGCAGATCACATTTTATCGATTGAAAAATCTAATATCTTGATGTATCAGGGAAATTTTGCCACCTATGAAGAACAGAAAAAATTGAGTGATACGCATGAAGAGATGGAGAATGCCAAACTGAAAAAGAGCATCAGCCGCTTGAAACAAACCGCTGCCGAAAAGGCGGAATGGTCGCGATCTAAAGAGGGCGAGAAGTTTGGCAATCCGCATGTTAAAGGCAGTGGTGCTATTGGAGACAAGGGAGGCATTGGTGCGCGTGCGGCAAGAACCATGAAACGGGCGTTGACGTTGCAGAAACACATGCAACGCGACATTGATGAGAAAGAAAAGCTTCTGAAAAATATTGAGTATGTGGATCCTTTGTCAATGAATTTTCAGCCTGGGCATCATGAACGGCTATTGACGGTTAACAAACTAACGTTGAGTTATCCGGATGCTAAGCGACCATTGTTTGATCCGATTTCGTTTGAAATTAAGCAGGGTAAACGTGTGGGAATAGTGGGCCCTAATGGTGCTGGTAAATCCACACTGATTCATGCTATTTTAGGAGATTTTGCGGGTGAAATTACTGGTGAGGTGATTCAACCAAAAAATCTGAAAGTAAGTTATGTTCGTCAAGCTTATGAAGATAATCGCGGAACTTTACAAGATTTTGCAGAAACACAACATTTAGATTATCAAGAATTTTTGAATAACTTGCACAAATTAGGATTGGAGCGCAACGTGTTTACCACGCGAGTTGAGCATATGAGTATGGGACAACGCAAGAAGGTTGAACTAGCCAAGTCTTTGTCGATTCCAGCAGAACTTTATTTATGGGATGAACCCCTGAATTACCTGGATATTTTTAATCAGGAGCAGTTGGAAACTCTGATTAAGTCTGTAGCTCCTTCTATGTTGATTGTGGAACATGACCAAGCCTTTATTGAGCACGTGACCAATGATGTGGTGGAATTGAAAAAATAAAATAAAAAGTAACAAAAAAATGGAGGAAACTAAACAATACAACCCCCATATCAATGAGAGTAAAAGTAGGTTTCTAAAAATTTCAAGCGTAAAGAAAGATCAATGTTAGTGATATATTTCATTTAACATTGATTTTTTTATAGATATTTTTGTAATCGTTTTAAAGCGACGTATTATGTCACATGTGTATGGCAAACTATAAATGATTTCAAAATTATATAGAAATATGGAGGAGTTTATAGTGAGAAAAAAACTGAGAGTCAAAAAATTGATGGTTACTGTTATGGCAGGAATATCGATGCTTGGTGTGGGAGTAGTTGCTGGTAATCTATCATCTTATGAGGTGAATCAGCCAGTGATTGCACATGCTGATAGTTACCCAACCATACATGCTAAAGTACTTGTGGGAAATAAGATGCGTGATATTACTTTTGGTAGTTGGGGTGCTAGTCCAGTACCAAATAGTAAAGGAGTTGTTACACGTAATAGTAATTTGAAAGGGTTTGTAAATTCTCCTAATATATCAGGATATAAACCTAATGTTGGTTGGGTAAATTTTTACTATACTACATCAACCAAGACAACTAAATTGTTAAATAAGTTGTACTACACAAAAATAAAAGGCGTTGCAGTTACTTATAAGACACAAAAATTAACCAAGCAAGTTAAATTAGCACCAGGTCATGACTTTTATAATCATATTCCTGGCAGCAAATATACGGCAAAACGTCTGCATTATGGGAGAACATATGCAGGTAAGACTATTACCATTGACGAGCAAGGTATAAAAAAGGGAATGAAAACACCGTATTACCGTTGCTATTATAAAGGCAAGGAAATTGGATGGATTTATTATTCTGCCGTAGTTAATTCTGTTAAATACACTAAGATTAAGAAAACAGCTACAGTTATCTCTAACCCTAAAAATGATTTTTATAACCATGTAACCTCTAGTATTTATGCCACAAAGCGCTTGCATTATGGCAAGACATACAAAAATAAAAAAGTAACTATTAATGATAAGGCTGTTCGAGTAGGAACTAAAACACCATATTATCGTTGCTACATCAATGGCAAAGAGATTGGTTGGATTTATGGCGGTGCCTTGAAGAACATCAAATAAATTATTAGATAAATAAAATCGATTCAAAACCACTGATTAAGTTAGTGGTTTTTTTGCTTTTTTAGTACTCTATAACGAGACTTTATAAACTTTAAAAACGCACAATAAAGATGCGAATATGTTAAAATAAACTACACGAGTATACTTTATATTTTACAAGTATATACAAATTTAAAGGAGATTCTAAAAATGGTTCACTTAATTTATACGGGCGTATTAACGATAATTGGTTTACTTTGTATTTTTATTCCACTGTGGCTATTGATGAGGGCTAACAAGTCAATCTCAATGAAAATTCTGCCCACAAAAGATGACACGAAAGTTTTTTACACATATGTTTGGTTTTATGAAACTGGTAAATTAGAGGTTTTAAATGGGGATGCTTATCAAGTTGGCAAACAGATTCAGGCCACCAATGCAGGTAAATATGTGATTAAAAAGGTTAATAAAGAAGTTTTGTTTATGGGAATGCAACGAAAATATGAATTTGTTTTGGGATAAAAAATAACCGTATTTATTTGGTGTCAACAGGCAAGGCTGTTGACATTTTTTTTTAGGACACAAAAAATGGCAGTTCGCAATTAAGCGGATTGCCATTTTTCGTTATTTTGATTTGTCTTCTTTAAGCTTCCAAGCTTTGTAAAGATCATAGCTGAACAGAATAAAGATTGCAATTGTGCTTACGGTGGTAATTGTAAGTCCAAACGAGACGAAATCAATGATTGAGAGTAGCAGCATAAATATTGCGCCAATAAGGCTAAAAATGATTTTTCTGTTCATAGTTATTCACGACCTAAGCATTTTGTTCTTCAGCTTGTACCTTAGCAACACGTTCACTAATCTTCATAAATGGAAGATAGAGAACAACACCAAGTGCAATAATAACAAGCTGTACAATAGGTGCACGCCAATCACCGGCAGTTGCTAGGTATGGCCCAATTAGTGGTGGCGTTGTCCAGGGTACTAACACAACGGTTCGTCGTACTAAGCCAATGAGTGTTGCATAATAACCAATGATACTACCAATGGTTGGAAATAAGACAAATGGAATCATCATAGGTAAGTTGAAAACAATTGGATATCCAAAAATCATTGGTTCATTAATGTTAAATAGTCCAGGAGCTAGTGATAAGTTAGCCACTTGACGTGAAGATTTCACTTTACTGAAAATTAAAATAGCAATAATCAAAGAAATTGTACTTCCTGAACCACCAATCAATGTGTAACTACTTACAAATGAAGTAGTGATGATATTTGGAATATGTGCAAATGAATGTGAACTTGCATATGCAGTCATGTTAGCATTCATATTGATCAAAACTAGGGGATCCATCAAAGTACCAGAAATAACTGTTTGATGAATACCTAATGTGAATAGGAAGTTAGCAACTGTATAAATGACACAGAATCCAACAATGTTGGTATTGAAACCACGCAATGGTTCTTGAACCCAAGTCTTGATTAAGTTAATCAAATCTGCGTTGAAAAAGCCTGCAAGTAAAGCAGCAATTAAAGCAAATAAAGACATCAAGATTAAGGCTGGTAGTAAAACACTAAATGATGAAGAAACAGCAGGTGGTACATTGTCGCCTAAATGAATTTGTAAACTCTTGTAACTGGATAGTTTAATGAAAATACCAGTTGCGAGTAGACCAACAATAATACCTCCGAACATACCTTGTGTACCAGTATTTAGGTAGCTAAGCCCACCAGTAACAGTTGACATTTTAGCACCGGCAGATGCGACAGTTCCTAATGATACAGTCTGAGGCATCATGATCATTAAACAAGCTAATGACATGGCAGATGCAGCAATTGGGTTAGCAAAACCTTTATTTTTAGCTAATGCATACCCGATCATTGGGGCTACCAATAAACCGGCAACCTGTAAAGTACCATTGTTAATGGCATTACCAAAAACTTGTACTTTGGCTAAAGTTTCACCATGGAATATCCATGTAAAGACTGTGTTGTTAAGTAATACTCCGAGTCCAGCAATGATGAAAACAGGTAAAATAACTGCGAATGCATCACGTAAAGACCGAAGATAAACCCAGTTACCAACTTTAACGGATATTTCAGTGAATTTTGCAATAAAACCCGAGTTTTCAAGCTTTTCACTTGAACTTTGGTTCTTATCTTCACTCATAAGTCTTCCTCCTTTTATTTAAAACAAGTTATCCTAAGTCGTTACCATTTGAAGCAATGACTTTTTTAAACCAACCATAACTTTTCTTTGGAATTCGTTTCATATCACGCAAATCATGATTACCACGATTGACATAAACCATTCCATAACGTTTTTCCATGTTTCCTGATGAACTTGGAATATCAATTAATCCCCAGCCGAGATAGCCGATAACTGGTACACCATCTTCAAACATTGCATCCTTCATGGCTTGGATGTGGGCACGGTGGTAATTGATCCGATAGTCATCTTGAATTTCATGACCATCATAAGTTTCACGAACGCCGATTCCGTTTTCAATTGGAAACATTGGAACACCATAACTGTTATATGTTTTTGTGAGAATATCACGGAAACCAAGTGGATCAATTGACCAGCCCCATTCAGAAACTTTTAAGAATGGATTTTCTTTTCCGCCGGCATTCAGATAGTAATTTGGGAGGGTACCATCTGGAACAACGGAACTACTAATAGTGACACTTTGATAATAGCTGAAAGCAATAAAATCGCTGGATAACTGATTGAAAACTTGTTGATCTGCATCCGTGAGAT
Organism: Pediococcus ethanolidurans; assembly: GCF_001437405.1. Lineage (GTDB taxonomy): Bacteria > Bacillota > Bacilli > Lactobacillales > Lactobacillaceae > Pediococcus > Pediococcus ethanolidurans. Next base: position 10,723 of record NZ_JQBY01000005.1, read on the forward strand.
CTAAATTAATGTCATGATTCTTTACATAAGTTAGAACCTCGTTTGAATAATGACCATTTACAAAAACATCTAATAGATTACGGTTTAAAAACTCATCGATTTGACGAGCGTATTGCACATCTTTTGGTAATGATGAAGCAGGATAAACTTCACTGTAGGCCAACATGCCACCAATTAAATCGTCAGTTTGCTTATGTAAGTAGTTGGCAATTTCAGCATGAGCTAACATGACATGGTGAGAAATTTGATATAGTTCGTTATTAGTCCGATCACCCTTTAAGTAACCGGCAATGCGAAATGCTTCCGAAGTAGAATAGAGATTCTGTTCGTTAAATGTAATCCAATATTTAACTCGATCTCCAAAGCAATCAATCATTTTTTTACCATATTTAACAAATGCTTCAACAACATGACGATCTAAAAAGCCGTTATACTTCTCGGCTAAATGAAGTGGCATGTCAAAATGGTATAAACAAATCATAGGTTGGATATGCCGTTCCAACAATTCATTAATGAGGTTGTCGTAGAATTTGATTCCTTCTTCATTGAACTCGCCGTCACCATTCGGATTAACCCGACTCCAAGAAATCTGAAACCGATAGCAATTCATTCCTTGATTAGCCATAAGGTCTAAATCTTCTGGATAATTGTGATAATCATCAATTGCAACTTTCCAATCTGATGAATTTTCTGTTGCGGGAAATGTATCGTAGACGGATTTTCCTTTTCCGCCTTCGTTATAGCCTCCTTCCGTTTGCATACTTGATACGGAATTTCCCCAAAGAAAGTTCTTGGGCATCTCTTTTGTCATAAATCAATCTCCGCCTTTCTTGAATCCGTTTACATTATATATCCATATAATTATCTATGTAAAGTCTTTTATTTAAAAAGTATATACATTTGTTTAAAAACTTTCAGCTAAAGCACGTGATAATGGTATTCAGGAGTATTAAATTTTGTTTTAAAAGGGTAAAATATAGTTAGTAAAGATATCGGGGGAAAAAAGTGTATAAATATCAAGAAATATCAGAAAAAATTCGAAAGAAAATTGTGAATGGTAATTACGAAGCTGGTGGATTATTACCTGATCAAAACAAGCTAGCAGAGGATTTTAATACGACACGGATTACAATTCGAAAGGCAATTCAGGCTTTGATTATTGAGGGAATTGTTTATACAAAACGGGGTGCCGGTACTTTTGTGCGTAAAGATTATATACAAAATCTTGATGATATTGGCAATGCAATTGATAAACCATTAGGAACGACACTTACCCATCCAAACAAAAAAGTGGTAAGTAAAATTCTATTATTAGATGCACGATTGCCTAGTCAAGAAGAACAAGACAATTTGATGATTTCAGCGACTGAACCAGTCTATGTAATTGAACGTGTTCGTTACATTGATGATCAGGTGTACAGTTATGAGCACACAATTATGCCCACAGCTATTGCTAAAATCACCAAGGAAGTTTTATTGGGTTCCATTTATAGTTTTTTAACAAAAAAATGTGGGTTAACAATTTCAGGATCGCACCGAATTGTTAAGGCAAATAAGGCCACGGAAAAAGACGTTGAGGCAATGGGTGTTAAACATGATGATCCGGTATTAGTTATTAAGCAGGTAAGCTATCTCGAAGATGGAGAACCATTTGAATTTTCGGAATCACATTTTCCATATCAGAAAAGTCAAGTTACTGCAGATATCGATTTAAATAATTAGAATAAAAAGCAGATCAGTTTTCAACCGATCTGCTTTTTATTATGGAATGCAAGTTTAAATTGTGTATAAAAAGTCTTGTTTTTTAATTTCCTGATTGATTTGCCGCATGAAAATAAAAACTTAAATGTGGATAAACGTAGATTGTCTGTGAAAAATTAAACAGCACATCATTTTTATAATAATTAGATTGCTGCAATGTCATACAGGCTGTCCGTGGTTCTAAGCCTAACAAATTGGCTGCTTCACTGGTTAGTTGATCTTGAGACAAATATTGATCACTATTATTAATGCGAATTCCATATTTTTGCTTAACATAATCAAAAATTGAGTGGTTGATACTTTTTAAACTTAGTGAAGGAACTTCACTTTTTACATAATAAGCATATTCCAAACTATATAATTGCTTTTCCACGTAACGAAGGCGAATGACACGTAATAAAGCCGCACCATCACGTGTGCCAAACTGTTCTGCTAATGCTTCATCAGCATGAATTTCATCAAAGGTTACAATTTTTGAAGTCATTTCTTTATGATAACGTGTGCGACTCAATCCCATAGTTAGGTTGACGACCGTCTTTTCAGCTTGACTGATGTCGTTGACGAAGTAGCCACTTCCTTGTACCCGACGTACCAAGCCTTTCTGAGCGACAATATCAATGGCCTTCCTAATCGTATTGCGACTTACGTTGTATCGGTCCATTAATTGATGCTCAGTGGGAAGCTTTTGTTTGAACAGCTTGTTTTCTATTGAGTGAATCAGATCATCTGCAATGTCATGATACATAATGCTACCTCCTATCTCCACTAGGGAATAATTTTAACTACCTGAATGATTTGTACCTACCATTCAGTACTTAATTGTAATGTAAACGGTTTAATAGTCAACCACTTTAGTGCAAAAAGAACATATTATTCAATAATAGAACATGTTTTTAAAGGATTCTTATGTAATTGAATTGTGGACAAATTGAATGAATAAAGAACAAATTATATTCATTATTGAAATGGTAAAATTACTGATTGCCGTCATATAAGGGATTTACAAGTTTTTGGAAATTTTTTTGAACAACAGGCTTGTAAAATTTGTACCTACGAGTTACAATGCAATTGTAATGAAAGCGGTTTAAAAACAAACCGCCGAGTAACAAAAAAATAAGATAAATTATTAGGAGTGAGCATTATGGCAGAAAAAACAATTATGTTAGTTTGTGCAGCAGGTATGTCAACAAGTCTTTTGGTATCTAAGATGCAAAAGGCCGCAGCAGCAGAGGGTGTCGATGCAGAGATTTTTGCAACAGCAGCTTCAGATGCAAATAACAAGTTGGAAGAAAAACATCCAGACATCTTAATGCTCGGACCACAAGTTCGTTATATGGAAAACAACTTCAAGAGTAAGTTAGACATTCCAGTTGAAGTTATCAACATGCAAGATTATGGCATGATGAATGGCGAAAAGGTATTGGCAGAAGCATTTAAGACATTGGGTGTGAAATAAGAGTACTAAAAAGGTGCTTAAATTCTGAGTATAGTCTAAGGTAACGAATAATTCACGGAAGTTTGTGAATCGTTTGTGACCTGTAGCTAAACAAAAGAATTTGCTTAACACATTTCAACCCCCAAATCATAAACACACTAAAAGCGGAAACAGAAACTGCTTCCGCTTTTACATAATCTTAAAGAATGATTCATAAGGAGAGAAAACGAACAAATGGCTGAAGAAGAACAAGAACAAAACTTAGAAGCAATCATGGGCTTAATTATGAATGGTGGAAACGCAAAAAGTTCCTCATTTGAAGCAATTCATGCAGCAAAAACAGGTGATTTTGAGACAGCAGAGGCAAAGCTGAAAGAAGCAGATCACTTCTTGACAGAAGCTCACAATTCTCAAACTGGGATGTTAACAGATGAAGCAAACGGCAAACATGCAAAAGTAACGTTGTTAACCGTTCATTCACAAGATCATATTATGAATGCCATCACATTCCGTGATTTGGCTGGTGAAATTGTCGACCTTTACAAACGTCTTGATGGCGTTAAAGTAGAAGACTAATGAATCAGAAAAAGCGGCCACGAGGTTATCTGGCTGCTTTTTTTAAATAAAAAATGAGGTGCAAGATATGAGTGAACAAAAAATGAAGATGCCTGATGGCTTTTTATGGGGCGGCGCAGTTGCTGCTCATCAATTAGAAGGTGGCTGGCAAGAAGGCGGTAAAGGTGTCAGTATCGCTGATGTAATGACTGCAGGCGATAAAGATCATCCTCGTCGTGTGACAGATGGGGTTAAACCTGGTGAGATTTATCCAAACCATTGGGGAATCGATTTTTATCATCGTTATCCTGAAGACATTAAGTTATTTGCTGAAATGGGCTTCAAGTGTTTCCGAACATCAATTGCTTGGACACGTATTTTTCCAAATGGTGATGAAACAGAACCTAATGAAGAAGGACTTCAATTCTATGATGACTTGTTTGATGAATTGTTGAAGTACAATATTGAACCCGTCATTACGTTGTCACATTTTGAAATGCCTTATCATTTGGTTAAGGAATATGGTGGCTGGTCAAACCGTAAGTTAATCGATTTCTTTACTAATTATGCGGAAGCTGTCTTCAAACGTTATAAGAATAAAGTTAAGTATTGGATGACATTTAACGAAATTAATAATCAGACTACTTGGGATGATCCACATCCAATGTTACAAAACTCTGGTTTGCAGTTAGGCAAAGATGATAACTGGGAAGAGTCAATGTATCAGGCTGCTCATTATGAAATGGTAGCTAGTGCACGTGCAGTTAAATTAGGTCATAAGATTAATCCTGATTTCAAGATTGGCGATATGATCGCAATGTGTCCAATTTATCCATTGACGGCTGATCCTAAAGATATCATGATGGCTGAACGCGCAATGCAGACCCGTTACTACTATGGTGATGTGCAGGCTAATGGTTTTTATCCAAACTGGGTACCAAAGTATTGGGCTCGTAAAGGATTCAAGATTGACCGCACGGAACAGGATGCTAAGGATTTGCGTGAAGGTACTGCGGACTATGTTGGCTTTAGCTACTATATGTCATTTGTGACGAAGTATAAGGCTGATAATCCCGATTATGTTTATACAGAATCTAAGGATCAAGTTGATAATCCATATACTGAAAAATCGGATTGGGGTTGGCAGATTGACCCAGTTGGTTTGCGGTATGCGATGAACTGGATGCAGGATCGTTGGCATAAACCAATGTTTATTGTGGAAAATGGCTTTGGTGCTTATGATAAGAAAGAGGCTGACGGTAGTGTGCATGATGACTATCGGATCAGTTATTTCCATGACCATGTGAAAGAGATGGAAAAAGCGGTGGTCGAAGATGGTGTGGACTTGATGGGCTATACGCCATGGGGTTGCATTGATTTGATTTCTGCAAGTACAGGTGAAATGAAGAAACGGTATGGCTTTATCTATGTGGACCAGGATGATGAGGGAAATGGCTCATTGAAACGATCGAAGAAGGATTCGTTTGACTGGTTTAAGAAGGTAATTAAGACGAATGGTGAGGATATCACAGAATAGAGTGCTCAAAGAAGCGCTTACCGTTCGAGCATTGCCTAGATAGTCGAATGATTCGGTTTGGGAATCGTTTGACTATCGTAGCAAAGCGGAGGACGGTGCTTCTTTTAGCACGTTTCGGCGATAAGGCATGAAAGAGACATTGCCTAGATAGTCAAATGATTCGGGTTTAGGAATCGTTTGACTATCGTAGCAAAGCGGAGAAGGGTGCTTGTTTTAGCACGTTTCGGTGATAAAGGATGAAAGAGACATTGCCTAGATAGTCGAATGATTCGGTTTGGAAATCGTTTGACTATCGTAGCAAGGCGGAGAAGGGTGCTTGTTTTAGCACGTTTCGGCAAGATCTTTCATGTATTTTCTGAAGCGTCACCAGAGCAGTCAATTAATCACTTAAAGTTCAAAGAAAAAAATGATTTTACAGCGCACATAAAAAACAGTATTTGCTACATCTTTGTGGTAAACTGTTTTTTTGATTTGTAACATGTTCCGATAATCAGCAAATTGTGATATTGTAAACAGGTAAACCAAACTAAAATAAGTTTGGTAAGACTATTTAGAAGAAGGTGCGTAAGATGTTTCCGTACGAACGAGTAAAACTATTAAATCAACTAGAACTAAGCATCTATAAATATATTATTGCGCATCCTGTTGAAGTTGAAGGAATGACAATTCGACAGCTAGCTAAGAAAAGTCATGTTTCACCAACAACGATTTTAAGATTTCTTCGAAAAATGGATTTCGATGGTTATTCAGAATTTAAGTATGCGCTCAAACGCCAGCAAAAAATGGAAGTAGAACGTCCTGAAAAGCAAACAAATGTACCGATGAGTCAATTCTTTGATCAGGTTAACGATGATCAATTTTTGGGGAAAATTAAACAAGCCGCACAATTTATTATTGATGCTGACACGAGTTTAATCTTTGGATTAGGTACCAGTGGCAGTTTGGCACAGTATGGGGCGCGTTTGTTAGCCAACTATGGCATCTATACGCTGAGTATCATTGATCCGTTCCAACCCAAGCCATTAGAACGACGTAACTTTTCCGACACATTGTTAATCTTACTGTCCGTTTCGGGAGAAACACCGCAAGTTTTGCAACAAGCAAAGTTTTATCAAGAAAATGGCGCTAAAACGATGGCAATTACAGCTAATCGTTATTCCACATTGGCTCAGTTGGTTGATTTTAATATTTCGTATAATGTTCCAGAAGTGCGGATGGCAGACTTAAATTTGACTTCCCAGATTCCGGTTGTTTTTCTTTTGGAACAAATTGGTATTAAGGCTCATAAAGATTTATTAAACGTTGCACAAGTTCAAAAAGATTCAATTTTTTAAAATTTTAAAATTCTTATTAATTGGACTATACCAAACAACACTTACCTTTAGTAAAGACCGGCAATAAAAGATTTCAACCGTATACCAATTAATACTATGAAACATGTTTCGCTTTGAAACATGTTTTTTTTAATAAAAATTTAAAGTTTTTGGCCTAAATAGGTAGGCACAAATCTAAAAATGTGCTATATTGTAAATGATGAAACCGCATACAAGCAGTTTCAAATAAACTTTATCACTTGCAAAGTTATAATTATTATTTGACAGATTTTGCTATTTATATTTCGTTACAAGTGATAAATTGGGAGGGTTTTATATGAGTGAGAAGAAATCTAGCTTTGTGCAAGATAAGCTTATTCCCTTAGCTGGGAAAATGGCTGCTTCTCGTCATTTGGTTGCTCTTCGTGATGGATTTGCACTAGTAATGCCACTAATCATTATTGGTTCAGTCTTCATGATCGTCAGTCAGTTCCCGATTCCGGCATACATCAATTGGATGAGTTCGGTATTCGGTGCTAACTGGGCAACAGTTGTTGGTTGGGCGACTAATGCAACATTCAATATTATTGGGATGGTTGCATGTATTGGTATTTCATATCAATTAGCTAAGTCGTATGACGGTGTCGACGCACTGTCAGCAAGTATTATTTCTTTAGGTGCCTTTTTACTAACAATTCCTTTGACAACAGACAAGGCCGGTAACACATACGTGCCTTTGACAATGTTGGGTTCAATGGGATTGTTCGAAGCCCTATTGATTGGATTATTCATTACTGATTTCTATGTATGGATGATTCATAAGAATTGGCAGTTCCATATGCCAGATACTGTTCCACCCGCAGTTGGGAACGCATTTTCTGCATTGATTCCTGGCTTCGTAATTATTTCAGTTGTTTGGTTGTTCCGGATTGCAATTGGATTCACTGCATTCAAGACTATTCCAAATATCATCACAGTTATCTTAGCTAAACCTTTGACTGCTGTTGGTGGTACCATCTGGGGTGCTCTAGTTGCTGAATTCTTTGTTTCATTCCTTTGGTTATTTGGTATTCATGGTGCCAACGTTGTTGGTGGTATCATGGCACCAATTTGGTTAGGCCAAATGGGACAAAACGCTGCTGCTGTTAAAGCAAACAAACCTATTCCAAACGTTGTTAGTCAACAATTCGTTGATAACTTCGTCCATGCTGGTGGTTCTGGTGAAACTATTTCCTTAGCTTTGATGATGTTATTCTTTGCAAAGTCCGCTAACTTGAAGGCCATTGGTCGTTTAGCTGGTGCACCTGCAATCTTCAATATCAACGAACCTATCATGTTTGGTTTACCAATTGTTTTGAACCCTGTTATGGCAATTCCATTTATCGTTGTACCTTTGGTAACTGTTATTGTTACTTATGTATCAATGAAGACAGGAATTGTTGCACGGACAATGGGTATCGCTGTTCCTTGGACAACGCCGCCAATTATCTCAGGTTGGTTGGCAACAGGTCACCTTTCTGGTGCTGTACTTCAGTTAGTTAACTTTGTAATCGGTGGTGCCATCTGGTATCCATTCTTCAAGATTGCTGACCGTCAAGCATTGAAACAAGAAAAAGAAATTGCTGACAAAGAAGCTGCAGAAGCTGCTACAAAGAACTAAACATTAGTTTGTTGAACCAATAAAATCTGTCGAATATTTTTCGGCAGATTTTTTAGTAAAGAGCAGAATGTTTTGTTTGTAGCTAAAATTATAATTTTAGCTACATTGCTTTAGTAAACTGCGTATAATTGAGATTAAGTGAGAAATTGATTATTTAAAAGAGGAGCGAGGACCATGAGTAAACGTAAAAAGAATCAGCCAAGTCCTGCTGTTGCAAGAGCTGCGCAGGCTAATGTTGATAGAATTAGAGAGAAAACTAAGACTCAACAGACTACAATTGATGAATTACCTAAGTGGGCTCAGGATATGGCTTATAAAAGATTTGGTTTAAGCGAAGTGATTTCTTTTATTCCTCTAATTATTGCCGTTTTGACAACACCTTTATTAGGAAATCGTGTGCCAATGGGCGGAGGACTTGTGGTTAACAAAAATGCACTATTCATTATACCTTTCGTCAGTTTATTAATTTCTGGTGGAAGCTATGTCAGCATCAAGATTCGGCGCAAGTCGGAGCAGGTAACTGAAATTGATCATTTTGCCTGGAATGAAATATTCGGCTTTTTGGCTAATGTTTTGGTGGTGATTGTTTGTTCAGCGGTACTTATCTATTCATTGATTAGAGCATTTACGGCTTAAAAATATTTAAGATCAGTTCGACTTGCTGTTTAGGTAGGTAATAAAAATAGGCAACCCAAACTGAGACTAAGATTTTTTGCAATAAAATTTTCATGAAAAACGAGGGGGTATTATCTTGGCACGATTAGGAATTTCTTTATATCCGGAACATTCAACATTTGAGAAAGACAAAGCATATTTGGACTTAGCTCATAAGTATGGCTATACGCGTGTTTTCACGTCACTATTACAAATTAATGGTGATCAAGACGCAGTTGTCGCAAACTTTAAGAAAATTGTTCAGTATGCCAATTCACTTGATTTTAAAGTGATGGTTGATATGAATCCATCTTTGTTCAAACAACTAGGTGTGACTTATGATGACTTATCATTCTTTGATGATCTAGGCGCTTGGGGGTTACGTTTAGATGAAGGCTTCACAGGAATGGAAGAATCCCGAATGACACGTAATCCTTATGGAATCAAGATTGAAGTAAATATGAGTAACGGTACTCGTTACTTGGAAAATATTTTGAGCTTTGCACCTGACAAACAAAACTTGTTGGGATGTCATAACTTCTATCCTCAAGAATATACCGGTTTAGGCGAAGAATTCTTCACTAAGTGCTCTAAACTTTTCCGTAAGCATAATATCAACACAGCAGCATTTGTCAGCTCAAAAGCAGCCGGCTTTGGTCCTTGGCCCGTTCAAGATGGTTTGCCAACTATCGAAGACGATCGTCATTTACCAATTGCAACACAAGTACAGCATTTGTTGTTGACGGGTTTGATTGATGATGTGTTGATTGGTAATGCATATGCTTCAGAAGAAGAGCTTAAGGCGGCTTCTGAGACGTTCTTTGGTCGTTATCCGGTATTGCATGCTGATTTTGTGGACGACCTGACAGCAAACGAAAAATTGGTTGCTTTGGGCAAGCCACATTTGTATCGAGGGGATGCTTCGGATTATCTCTTGCGGGACACAATGCCACGGGTTTGGTATAAGGATAAAGAGATTCCTGCACACCATGAAAAAGAAGACTTTAAACGTGGTGATATCATTGTAGTTAACGATAGTTATAGTCGTTACAAGGGTGAGTTACAAATTGCGTTGAAGGCTTTCCCAAATGATGGTCGGCGCAATGTTGTGGGTCATTTGACCGATGATGATTTATTCCTTTTGAATTACATTAAACCATGGAGTACATTTGAATTGAAATAAGGTTTTGAAGACAGACTTTGGAAGAGGTCTGTTTTTTATTTTCTTAAAATAAAAAGCGCTTTCAAAAAAACGATTTGGTGCTATAGTGAGGGCGAAAGCATAATGCTACTTTCTATTTCTATTGGAGAAGGTGTGCAACATGTTACAAATTGTATTAGGCATTGCGATTCTGGTGATTAGTTTAGGAGTCGTCTACGGTGGTTATCGTTATGCGCAAATTGGCAAGGTAAAGTTTGCTGATGCAGGTGTTAAAGTGATTTTAGTAGGACACCGGCTGCGTATGGATTTGCACCAGGAGTAATGGGAACGCTCATTATATTAGTCGGAATTTGTGGTATGGTTTGGGGCTTGATTCTGTTATAGAAAAGAGTGTTAAAAAAGGCGGTTAGCCTCCGAGTAGAGCCTAGATAGGCAAATGATTTGGTTTAGGAATCGTTTGCCTATCGTAGCTCAGCGGAGGAGGCTAACCGCCTTTTTTAACACGTTTCGGCAGTAAAGTAGTACCACAATTATTCGGTTTGAGAATCGTTTGGCTATCGTAGCAGGTCGGAGAACGTTGCCTTTTTTAACACGTTTCGGCAGTAAAGTGATCCCAAAATAGTTTATCTAAAATACATTTAAACTGGAAAAGTAAATTTTCCCAGTCCTTGGACAGAAAACGCTTGCAAAGCCACCCGTTAGTACCTATGCTGTAAGTGAAAACAGGTTTGTTACTTATTCACGAAGAGGACGGGAAAATGAGTGCAATGATGTATATGTCATTAATATATATAATAGTTTGGCTAATTGGAATAGGACTTTTGGTCTACTTTTTCCATTTGTTGAGAAAAATTGTGAAATTGTTAGAAAAAATCAGCAAACAGACTAAATAATAGTGATCTTACAAAGGAGATTTGAGGCTTAATGAATGCTATTCAAACAGCTTTTAATAAACCAACTTGGCAAACGGTTCCTAATGATCTTAATCTATTAAATAACCGGATAGTTGCACTAAAACAAATTCGAATTGATGAACAGATTTGGCCAGATCAAGGGATACTAGCACATTTTATGAAGAAGGCACCACATGGTCCTAGTTTAGAAATTACATAAGCGGGTTTGAAGTTATTGCAGAATGGTATGATGCAGAAAAACTGGACAAAAAATACAGCACAGAAAGTAGCAGTTTTTCTCAATAAACATGCTGCACATAGTGAAGTGGCAAACTTTGAACCGCGCTATAGTACGGTTCTTAGTATAACTGACGAAAATGGCACCTATTTTTTGGAGGTATTTGGTGTTGGAGCTGGTATTTATTTAGCAACTCATTCTCAAATGATTGATGGATTAACAGTTGCTGATCCGCTTAATCTTAAGAAATTCAAACTAAGTGATGATAATCAAAAGATGGTAAAAGAGATTAATAATTTTGGGTTTAATAAATTGATCGCAGGAACTGAGTATGAATGTCTAGGTGAAAATACGTCCTTGCATCAATAAAGTGACGTGACTTATTGAGTGCAAATTAATACTTTAGAATTAGCGCTTGATATTAAATTAATGTAGGTTGTGAGCAAAACGTAAATCTTATGTTTCTGTTTTTTTTGAGAAACATAAGGTTTATTTTAGTAATTATTGTTATTTTTATAAAATGGTGCTATGATATCGGTGTGATATCAAGTAACCGTTTTCAAATATAAATTTATGGGGAGACTTTATTATGTATTTGATTCCAGCTTCAGCATTTAAGTTAACAACTAGTTTTTCTGCGGCAAAAGCCACAGACATGGAGAACTGCTTTACGGCCATGCGTATTTCCGTTGATGGAGAAACGTATCCACATTTTCCGAAAAAAGGGAATGGTGAGTCCGTGAAGTTAGCCCGAAAATTCTTGGGCTTACCAGCAACTTCAACGATTGAGTTTACTCAAGATGAAATGAAAGTTTACGATCAAACCAATCAGGTTGTAGAAACCAAAAAATTGCCGACTTTCAATTAGTACAGTTTGGCGTCATCAGAAAGATGGGTTTTGCTGCGAGGGTACCATTACTAACCTGTGCGATGACGATGGCAATTGTGACAAAGGAAAAAAATTACTATGTAATCAATTCTAACTTCACACCATTTAAAGCGTTGGCAAGTTTATTCAAGGCTCAAGGTGTCACAGTTGAAGATCCGTTTGATATCACTTCGTTACCGGACAACGAAAAACGTGATGAGTATTTCAACAAGGATTACGAAGATAAAATTAAGGGAACTAATTATCCGATTTCTTATGGATCAAATTATAGTATCAAGGGATTTTAAGTTGAAAATGGCTTAGTCAATTTCAAAGAGGTTTTAATATGCATAGGATTCCAGCTTCAGTATTTGAATCAATTAATAATTATGAAAATGACAAAGAAAAAACGGTGTTACATGTGTTTACACCGATGCAAATTTCGGTTAATGATGAGCTTTTTCCTCATGTTCCAAAGAAAAACCATAAAATAACCCGAAAAGCTTTTGGACTCAGTAAACCGTCCACAATTGAATTTACGAATGATGAAATGATGGTTCATGACCAGCAAGGAAAAGTAACCAGAACCGAAGAAATTAATGAATTTAAGTTTGTTCAGTTTGGTACTATTCGGACGATGCCAGTTGGGCCGCCTGTGTATACGTATACTTTGACGATGGTTATTAGCGTGGCTGATCGATTCTATTATGTGTTGAATCCAAACTTTACGGTATTTCAACGATTAACACCAATTTTGAAGCAACATGCTGTTACCGTTGAGGATCCGTTTGATATTGCTTCATTGCCTAGCAATGCGGAACGGGAACATTACTTTAATATGTTTTATGAGAAAAGAGCTAAAGAAACAAATTACCCACTTCAATTAGAATGGATGCCACTGTTGCTGTAAAAACGCATTATGAAGGTTTTAAAGGGGGTGAGGATGATGAAGTCATTTTTAGGAATCATCATTATTTTAGTTAGTATCGGCATCATTTCTGTTGGTATTCGCTATGCGCGTACTAGCAAGGCCACGTTTGCCAAGGCTGGTGTCAAGGTTGATTTTAAGAAAACACCAGCCACGTATGGTTTTGCGCCTGGTATTATGGGAGCCATCATCATTATTATTGGCATTGCTGGACTTGTATGGGGAGCGATGATCGTTTGAGCATTTTAAACTAAATTCATTTTTAGCATGGGGGAGTAACTATGGTTAATAATCTATCGGTGAAATATGTACGGGTTTTAAAGCAATGGTACATTTGGCAACTCGGCGTTATGTTTATTGCGTTTTGTCTAACTTTTTTCTGGGAGCCATTTGGGTCAACAAGGTTAGTTGAGGTAATATTTGGGGCTTTAGCAGTGATATTAGGTATCGGAATTCCTTTTGAAAAACCGTTGAAACCTGAACAAAAACTTAAAAGAGCACTAAGAAAATTTAATTATTGTTTTCAGGCATTTAGCCAATTTCTGTTGCTTCCATTGGGACTGGCTGCCATTACTTTGATTTTTCACAAAATTTTATTGTTGAATTATCCAATATTAGCGATACTTGCCATGCTATATGTGTTAATTATGTATTTGCCGGCTACCTATTATGTGTTGGTTAATATCCGATCTTATATCGGCAGACTGATTTTAATTACAATTGTTATTTTTGAAACGATTGGTACGGGATCGGTGCTGGCTTTAATGTATACCAGACCTAAAGAAATCGGGGCAGTGTTGCAAACGATTGATATGAGTGGAATTGTGAATGCATTAGCCTTTATGCTTACAGTTGGGTTCTTAATGTATTTGTGGGGATTCAAACAACCTAGTTGGCGATTATCACGCACAGCAAACTGGTTAGTTGTCGGTTTTGTAATTGTTGTTTTGGCAGCGTTAGTTGTCTGGAATGGTTTCGGTACTGGTGACAAGCTTTCCAACATTTTCACGAGTTATGATTTTTCGTTGGGTCACTTTAACTTAAAAATTATTTTACAAGCCTTGGAAACTATGAGTGAAGAATGGGCGTTTCGCTTTGCAGTTTTGTTTTTGAGCTTAAAAGCTTTCAGTCATCGAAAAAATCAGTATATTTGGGTAGTTGTGCTTAACGGGGTGTTATTTGGCCTGTGGCATGCTTCAAATATACTGGCAGGCCAATCGGTTAGCGCCACGTTGAATCAAATGCTATTTGCGTTTGGCGGTGGCATAATTCTTTCGGCGGCGTATCTTTATACGCAAAGTCTTGCTGTCACGATGATTAGCCATTTCTTCTTAGATGTGCTTGCTTTTTCAAATATGAATGGCAATTTATTGATGGAAGCACCAGACGGCGTGGATTGGGTTGCCACCTGGATTGTCGTAATTGTTCTGGTTCTCGTTGCCTTGTTCTTAGTTACAGGAAAACGAAAGCAAAGTATTCAGGGATCGTTGATTTATTAAAACTCAAACGAAGCTAGAAAAAAAGAGATGAGTTTTATGGGAAAAATAAAAAGTTATTTTCAAAAAATGAGTGTTCTGAAAAGAAAATGGCAGTGGTATCGAATTGAATTTAGAGAACCGGTTAAATTTAATCCCAAAAACTATTTGAGTTTACGAGTACTTGGCAGATGGTGGAAAGATCCTGATAAAAATGTGTATATTTTGGCGGTTCCAGGTAGTGCTAAAATTCAGAATGCTGATCAAGTTCAAGAAATAATTAAGAATGTGTTGAAAACGCAAAAATATTCACAAAAAGATTACTTAATTACACATGTTCCTAATGTACCGTATACTTATGCACCCTTTTAAAAGAATTAGATGGAATCAAGTATTTATAAAGATTAAGAAGATGAGTAACATGCACAAAATTTCTAAAGAAGCGTTTGAAAATGCAAGCCTGTATTTGTCGAATTCGAGTGATTCTTATACTACAGGTTTTACTCCAGTAAGAATTTCGGTGAATGGCACAGATTATGAAACCGGTTATCAAAAGTTGAAAAATGCGGTTAGAAAAGTTTTGGGAGAACCTAAACCATTAAGGATTGTGTTCACAAAAGATACCATGCAAATTTTTGATGTTAAAAATAAGGTAATTAAAACAGAAGCAATTCCAGAATTTTCATATATGCAGATTGGACTCATACGGACAATAGGCATGCTTGCAGGTTTACCACAGTACTATTACGGATTGGCAATAATAATTGAAGTTAAGTCAAAACAATATTATTTTTTGAATGCCAAATATAAAGTTTTTGATGAACTAAAACAGTTAATGAAAGAAAATAATGTGAATTTTGAAGATCCTTTTGTACTGACGAAGATGCCGGAAGATCTTGAAAAGAAGTATAAATATTTTGAAACGCAATTCAATACTTTGGCGCCTGCAGCAGGCTATCCCCAACAATTAAATACGGTTAGTGGCAATAAATCGAAGCTTTGGATATAAAATATCAATTAAAAGAAGTGAGCACTTTGACACTTAAACATAAAATTCAAGAATATCAAAAAGAATCAAAAGAACTGGATATTGTTTGATGTTGGATAAGAATTCAATAAAAAAATTGGGAAATGGACCGATAGTAAATCACAAACAGTAGTGATTCCACGGACCAAAAAATAGATGAGTACAAAGAAGATGTCCTTATTACCACTTTGGAAAAAGAGAAATTTTATAAAACCGACTACACCATTAAAACATTTTCAATGGGAATCCCCAATCTTTGATTAATTAAATAGCTATGATTGGAACATCTAGGACTGTGGTGTGATAATTATGATAATCACAAAATAAGCGGCACCAGAAAGGATCAAGCATGGACTTAAAAGAATTAATGGAACGTAGTACGGCAATAAGGAATCGATATCATGAATTTGAACGTGCAAACCATGGCAGTGAATGGACAATTGATGAAGACCTGCTTGCGTTGTCTAATGATATTGGTAATTTGGATCGTTTGGTAATGACAAAAAATGGTCGTTATTATGATGAAACACCATATACACTGGAGCAAAAATTGGCCGAAAATATCTGGTGGTTGATGGAATTATCAGATCGTCTAGATGTGAATATTGAGTCTGAGTTAGAGAAGTTTCTGGCAGAAAAAGAAAAAATGTAAATTAAAAAACACAAGATTGAAAAAAGTGAACTTTCTCAATTTTGTGTTTTTTATATTTACCACTTTATTAATTTCTAGAAATAATCTGCCAAAACTGGTTTTTGTGTTGTGAATAATTGATCTAGTTTGGCAAGCAAACTTGTTTTGCCATTGATTTGTCCGAAACTTTGTTGTGATGTTAAAGATCGGTAACCAAAGGTGGCTTTTGTAAACTGCTGAATTGTGAAAGTTGGTACATTAACTTGTGGTTCAGAATCATGTTCAATGCCGATTTCACCTGAAGTTGCGGAAATTGTCCAACTACCTTGATTCTGTGCAATCGTTTCGTCTTCAATGTTAAAGCTGATTGGTTCAAAGTCGGTTTGGTTAAACGGATATTTCTCTAAAAAGGCTTGTAAGTTAACAATCCGTCCCATCATATAAGGTTGGGTGGTCACTTTTAATGTATATGGATCAGCCACTAAATCACCTTGATAATTGGGATTAGCATTTTCAAAAGTGTAAGTTTGATAACCAGCGCCATGCTTAAAAACAAAGCTTACTAATGATTGATAGCTGGCTGGTGTAAGATGGACAAATTCTTGAACGTGAAATTCATCAGCTGAACGGGTGTAGATTAAATAACCAGTTACAACTTGTTTTGCGTTCTGATAGTAAGCCACTTGCCATTCAGGATGTTTTTCAGTTAAATAGTGCCACCACCACTCTTGGCGAATCAAGCCACCATTTTGACTAAGTGGCGAATGAAGATAAGCGGTTTGAATTAGTGAAATGGCCTTACTCAAAGTTGTGCGATGGACACGACCCTCTTTGGCAGGTTTGACGCGTGGTAATTTATCACCAGCTAATTGGTAGAATTGGTGATCGAACAGTTGCTCGTAGCCAAATTTGCGATAATAGGCAAATGAGAAGGGCGCTAAATAAGAGAGAACAACATTATTTTCGTACATATCATTTAAAGCAGCCTTCATTAGGGTTCCGGCAGCACCCTTTCCAGAATATTCGGGCACACTCATAACATCGGTAATGCCATTCATGAGAAAGGGACGACCGTGAAAATTAACTTCAAAAGGCATGCTGAAGAGGCCACTGACAAGTTCGTCGTCTTCACGAATGCCATAAGGGATGCCATGATCAAAGCGAGTGGACCAGAATTTTTTGCGAAACGGGCTGTCGGGTTTATTGAACGCGTATAAATATAAATTATATAAATCGGCTTTTGCGGATTTATCAAGCACAAAACGTGATTTCATGGGAGCCTCCGTGTCATATTTAATACCTTAATTTTAGCATAAATAGCAGTGGTATAGACAGATTTATGATTGAAAAGAGGCGAAACTATTTTTTGATTTACAGTTTTAAAAAATAACGTCACCGTAAACTAAAATATCGCTTTAATTCATGGAATCAATAGTGGACTCAGCTACAAAATTATTGTTAATGCTTTGGCATTTACAATAAGACCAAGCTTCAAGACGTGTTTTTCGGCTTGAAGTTGTGTCTGTAGCGTTCCAGCCTCACTATTGATGGAATGAATTAAAGCGATATTTGGCAGTTAGAGTAAATAAACCAATATGAAACTTGCTTCAAGTAGTGGTGGTTTGCTATAATATAAATCGTTGCTAAATAGTAATCATTACTTTTTAAACAAGTGAGGAATTAGATGCTTAAAAATAAATGGTTCTATCGTGCTGTTGTCTTAGTTGGTGCTTTTTTATTTTTACTGAGTGGCTGTGCACGATCAGAACAAGATTCAGGAAAATTACATATTGTGACTTCACTTAATTTTTATGGTGAGGCAGCGAAAGCAGTGGCAGGCAAGTATGGAACGGTAGATGAAATTATCAATGGTCCGAATGTGGATCCGCATGATTTCGAACCAACCACTAATACGGCTAAGTCAGTGGCAAAAGCAGACGTCATTGTTTATAACGGTTTGGGGTACGATAGTTGGATGCAGCGCTTAATCAAGGCTGATTCTGAGTCCGGAGTGACCACGATTAATGTGGGTGGTTCGATCATGGGCAAGCAATTAACGGATAATCCGCATATGTGGTATGACTATCGCACCATGCCTAGATTGGCACAGCGTTTAGCGGACGTATATGCTAAAAAGGATCCCAAACATCGTAAGCAGTTTGAAAGTAATGCTAAACGTTATATTAAATCGTTAAGTGTTATTGAAAAACAAATTGCCGAACTTAAGAAGAACCGACAAGAGAGTCGGGTGGATGTTAGTGAACCAGTTTTCGATTATGCATTGAAAAAAATGGGTTATAAAATTAATAACTCGCATTTTGCATTGGCGGTGGAGAACGGGTCGGATCCAACGGCTAAGGATATTCGACAAATGCAAAACGATATTAAACAGCATAAGATTGCCTTTTTTGTTAATAATCCACAGGCCTCAGATCCAATTGTAAAGAATATGGTTAAGTTGGCCCACAAACATAACGTGCCCGTTTTAAATGTCACAGAAACACAACCATCGGGAAAAACGTATTTACAATGGATGACTGATCAATATGATCAGGTTGCCAAAATTCAAAAGAAAGAAAGATTGCAATGAGTGAACCTGTCTTAAACATAAAAAATTTAACCGTCTCGTTTCCTGATCACTTGGTCTTAAACGATCTTTCGATTGCAGTGAATAAGGGAGACTTCTTAAGTGTTGTGGGACAAAATGGTGTCGGTAAGACAACCTTAGTTCGTGTTGTTTTACATCAGTTAGCACCGCAACACGGGAAAATTGAGTACCATCCTGTTTTTAAACGTATGAAGATTGGCTATGTGCCTCAATTTAGAAATATTGATGAAGAGTATCCGCTGTCCATTCGTGATTTTGTGGGTCTGAATCTGCATGATAGTCATATGCCCTGGCTATCCAAAAAAGAACGCCAAAAATTGGATAAAATTATTGCACAAACCAACCTTGAAACCATTCAAAATACACCGTTGGGTGAGGCATCAGGCGGTGAAAAGCAGAAAGCTTACTTGGCACAAGCCTTGATAAATGATCCAGATTTATTAATTTTGGATGAATCAACGGCTAGTCTAGATAACGTCAGAAAGTTTGAACTATTGGATCTTGTTAAAGAGTTTAATGAGCAGCAGGGTGTGACGGTGCTGTTTATCACACATGATATTGAATTGGCACAAAAGTATGCGCACGATTATTTGCTGATGCGTCATGGTACTTATCAGAGTGGTCCGATTGCCCAATTTAAGGAATCTGATTTGGAGGAGGCTGAACATGCTTAGTTTTGCATTTATGCGACATGCCTATATTGCAGGAACGATGATTGCGATCATTAGCGGAATTATTGGTGTTTATGTGATTGGCCGTAACATGTCATTCTTGAGTCACATGCTTTCAGAAATTGGCTTTTCGGGTGCTTCATTTGGAATCTTTATGAGTTGGCCACCATTAAATGGTATGCTGCTATTTACGATTGTCAGTTCCGTATTAATTGGGCAGATGAGTTCAAAGTCATCGCGACGAGAGGCTTCAATTAGTGCGATTTCCAGTTTGTTTCTGGGATCTGGAATTCTGTTTTTGTCGCTAGCCAATAAAAATGCCAGTGACGCAACCAGTATTTTATTTGGGAGTATGATTGGGATTAGTCAGTCAGAAGTTAATCAAATTTTATGGTTGTCAATTGCGGTGCTGGTGATAATTTTCTTTGTTTATCGAGATTTGCGTTTTGATTCATTTGATCATGTCGGAGCCGAAGTCAAGGGCGTGAATACGCAGTTGATTTCCATTGTCTTTCTAGTTATCTTAGCGTTAAGTGTGAGTGTGGCAGCCCAGATTGTGGGTTCCTTACTAATCTTCGTGTTGTTGACGTTGCCGGCGTCGAGTGCCAAACATTTCACACGAACGGTAAGTGGCATGATGATTTTTTCGATTGGTGCAGCGTTACTGGGAGTTTGGTTAGGTTTATATTTAGGCTATCTCACAAACTGGCCGGTCAGCTTTTTCATTGCCATGATCGAGTGCGCAATTTACTTTGGGGCACTGGCTTGGAATCGAATTAAGAATGCTTAATTAATTTGATATGTAGGTGAATAAAAATCAAAAATTGATCGCGCCGAGTTATGAAAATGGACTCAGTAGTGAAATTACTGTTGGTGCTTTAGCACTTACAGTAAGGTCAATATTCAAGACAACTTGTTGGCTTGAATTTGTGCCCACTACGTTCCAGTCCGTTTTTTTCATAACTCGGCGTGATTAATTTTTTTAGTAAAATCAATTATTACTACGTTTTAAAATATCAACAGTGTGCAATCAAATTAGAGAAAGTAAAAAGTAGAGAATTCATAAAAAAAATTATTGTTTTTTGACCAAAACACGAACATTTATGCTATGATCGAAGGTAAAGTGACTTATATATAGAAATGGAGTGATAATAGTGAGTGTCCGAAGAAGTGACCGTTTGATTGATATGACAAGATATTTTTTGGAGCGGCCTCACACATTAGTAACGCTTAGCTTTTTTGCCGAACGTTACGATTCTGCTAAATCTTCAATTAGCGAAGATATGGCAATTATTAAACGAACTTTTTCCAACCGGGGTACTGGAATTTTAGAAACAATTCCGGGAGCTGCAGGAGGAGCTTTGTTTATACCAACAATTCAAAAAAATGAAGCAAAAACAATTATTGATGACCTAATTGAGCAATTATCAACAGCCGACCGAATTTTACCAGGCGGTTATTTATATATGTCCGATTTGTTGAGTAATCCTGTTGTTTTGAAAAAGGTGGGACGGCTGATTGCAAGTGAATATGCACAACAAAAAGTGGATGCCATTATGACCGTTGAAACAAAGGGAATTCCGATTGCCCAGAGTGTTGCCGATTATTTAGGTGTGCCATTTATTATTGTGCGTCATGATTCTAAAATTACGGAAGGTTCCACAATTAGTGTGAACTATGTTTCCGGATCATCGGCACAAATCAAGAAGATGGAACTTTCTAAACGCAGTTTGCAGGCCGGCACCCGTGTGTTGGTTGTGGATGATTATATGAAAGGCGGTGGCACTCTGAAAGGGATGCAAGCCTTAATTAATGAATTCGATGCAGAATTAATTGGAACGACCGTTTTTGCCCAGGGAAACTTTAATGGACAACGAATGATTGATAATGTAACCTCTTTATTGAATGTGGATGCGAGTCGTGATGAAATTCAAATTCAACCGGGGAATTATTTAACAAAAGTTTTTGATTAAATGAATAAAAGCAAGGAGAAATTCAAATGAGTGGTAAATACACAGTTATCTTAGCAGCTGGTCAAGGAACCCGAATGAAGTCAAAATTATACAAAGTTTTGCACCGAGTTTGTGGAAAATCAATGGTGGATCATGTTTTGACCCAGGTTGAAAAGACAAATATGGATCAAGTTGTGACTGTTGTTGGACATGGTGCAGAACGCGTTGAAGACGAACTAGGTAAACGGACCGAATATGCGTATCAAGAAAAACAACTTGGAACGGGTCATGCGGTGTTACAAGCGGAACCTATTTTAGGTGACAAGGATGGAATGACCATGGTCGTCAGTGGTGATACGCCACTGTTTCGTGCAAGCACATTTGAAGATCTATTTGAGTATCACAAAGAAAAGGGTGCTGCCGCAACAATTTTAACAGCTGATGCAGACAATCCATTTTCATATGGTCGCATTGTTCGTAATAACGTTGGTGTTGTTTCTAAGATTGTTGAAGAAAAAGATGCCACACGTGAAGAAGCAGCTATTCATGAAATCAATACTGGTGTTTATTGTTTTGATAATAAAAAGTTGTTTGCGGCTTTACATCAAGTTAAAAATAATAATGCCCAGGGTGAGTACTATTTGCCAGACGTTATTGAAATCATGAAGTCACAGGGTGAAATTGTGGCTGCATATGAAATGAAAGACTTTTCTGAATCAATGGGTGTCAATGATCGCAAAGCTTTGGCAAATGCAACCAAAATTATGCAAGAACGAATCAATGATCAACATATGGCTAATGGGGTAACCTTGATTGATCCTGATAACACGTATATCGATGTGGATGTCAAAATTGGATCTGACACGATTGTTGAACCTGGAGTTTCTATTTCTGGGAAAACAGAAATTGGCTCAGATTGTGTCATTGGTGCTAATTCAAAAATCGTGTCATCTAAAATCGGTGATCGTGTCCATGTGACTTCTTCCACAATTGAAGAATCAATTATGCATGATGATAGTGATATCGGTCCTAACAGTCATTTGCGTCCTGAAGCTGAAATTGGTGAAGGTGTCCATATTGGTAACTTCTGCGAAATTAAGAAGGCTAAACTTGGTGCACGTACCAAAGTTGGTCATTTAACTTACGTTGGTAATGCTGTTTTGGGTACTGATATCAATGTTGGTTGTGGTGTCGTATTTGTCAACTACGATGGCATTAACAAACATACGTCGATCATTGGCAATCATGCCTTCATTGGTAGTAATTCAAATATCATTGCACCTGTTAAGATGGCGGATTACTCATATGTGGCAGCAGGATCAACCATTACAGATGATTTGGATAAGTATGACATGGGAATTGCCCGTTCACGTCAAACGACTAAACCAGGATATTTCAAGAAATTACCTGTTTATGATGCAGTTAAACAAGAAGAAACAGATCAGGCGAAGAAATAGGATTAAAAACTTGGTATTAAGTTTCGAAGACAAGTTTAACTATTTACCGTTTGCATAGGAAATACGCTTGCTTTTGAAGCCTCAAATGAATTATTATATATAGTGGTAATCGAACAGATTCTTAAAAATCGTTATTGGAGGATTTCATGTCTGGACAATATTCTGATCCAAAGCTGAAGATCTTTGCTTTGAATTCAAACAAGCCTTTAGCGGAAAAAATCGCTAAAGCAGTTGGTGTTAAGCTAGGTAAGACGTCTGTTGATCGTTTTAGCGATGGTGAAATTAGAATTAACATTGAGGAAAGTATTCGTGGAGACCAAGTGTACATTATTCAGTCCACTTCGGCACCCGTAAATGACAACTTGATGGAGCTTCTAATCATGATCGATGCGCTAAGACGAGCAAGTGCACAAACAATTAATGTGGTAATTCCATATTATGGCTATGCACGTCAGGATCGTAAGGCTCGTTCACGTGAACCAATTACTGCTAAACTAGTAGCAGATATGATTGAAAAGGCTGGTGCAACCCGTATTATTGCGCTTGATTTGCATGCTGCCCAAATTCAAGGATTCTTTGACATTCCAATGGATCACTTGATGGGAGCACCATTGTTGGCGGACTACTTTATTGAACATCATTTGGATAAAGATTCCGTTGTGGTTTCACCTGATCATGGTGGGGTGACACGGGCTCGTAAGTTAGCTGAATTCTTAAAGGCACCAATTGCTATCATTGATAAACGTCGTCCACGTGCAAATGTGGCTGAAGTTATGAACATTATTGGTGAAGTGAAGGGCAAACGTTGTATCATGATTGATGATATGATTGATACGGCTGGAACGATCACGCTTGGTGCTCAAGCTTTGATGGATGCTGGCGCAACTGAAGTTTATGCAAGTTGTACTCATCCAGTATTATCTGGTCCGGCTATTCAAAGAATTGCTAATTCACCAATCAAGCAGTTGATTGTGACGGATTCGATTAATTTACCAGAAGAAAAGAAAATTTCAAAAATTACGCAAATTTCTGTTGGTCCATTAATTGGCGAAGCTATTCGTTTAATTCACGAAAACAAACCAGTTAGTCCATTATTCAACAACCGTTTCAGCAAAGAAGAAGCGGAAAGAAGCTAATAATTAATTTGTAAAAGCACTTACGCCGGTAACAGGTAAGTGCTTTTTTATTTTTGACTTAAAGGTTGAAAGTACAAAAACACTTCTTGTTGTCTGATACCAAAGTGTTCATGGTAACAAAATTAGATTAAAATGCCGTCTTCCAGCAAATTTGGGCTGGAACGGGGTGCGAGTTCTTGTGGCAAAAGTCAGCCGCAAGAACTCGCACCCCGTTCCAGACCAAGTGAGCCGCAGGACGGCAGTTAGACTACTATTTATGAGCTAAGTCGTTTAACAAAAGCTATTGAAGTGATTTTGATTTTCAACTTTTAGTAGTTGAGGACAGCTCCATAAACCAAGAAAAAGAAAGTAAGTATGTTTCCAGTGGGATTGCGATCCCGCCTCCAACAACACAATTCATATTTTTAGTAGTTGAGGACAGCTCCATAAACCAAGAAAAAGAAGCTAAGTATGTTTCCAACGGGATTGCGATCCCGTCTCCAACACACTTAGCTTCTTTTTCTTATCGGTTTATTGCGCTCACTTTTATACAAAAAGATAGACTTTAAGTTCTTCTCAAAGCTTAAAGTCTACCTACGAGGAAAGGTTTTCGCGATTAACTTCTTCAATACCAGAATTGTTAATAACTTTACACCTTCATTGTTCAATTGTTCTACCGTCGTGAACCTGACCTACCTGTGATCGTTGTTATCAAAATCTGCTAATTGTGATCAGCGTAAGTTTGAATCCCACGTGATACATACACAAAATACAGGCTAACGGTGATTAAAGACGGTTTTGGAAGAAATTAGTTTTTCTATCCTAAATACCTCCGCAAACGTACTTGTTACTTACTAAACACTACTGTAATTCTTGAAATGATTTGTCACTCTGTAAGCTACTTCTAGCTTACATTTTCACTTGTCATTGGCAACACCCACTTAAACCGAAGTTCAACTACATATCTACCAAAAATCTGTTGCAATATTACCAAAGAATCATGCACCTATCAATCGCACATCTAGACTTTTGAGCCAAGTACTAACTTTATCCGCTCATAATGTTCTTCAACATCAAAACCTTGGAAACCGATGCTCATAACTCAAGGTATCTGTTCATACTCTCATGAGTTGCGCATCAAAACTTTTACGCGATGCCCATGATTGATAAGCCTTCACTACATGATTCCCAGTTGCGCTTCTACGTTAGATCACCATCGGCAACTATCGACTGACCTAAAGCGCTTTGAGAAGTTTGAGTTAATCGGAAATCTTTCATTCCCTTTCCTCACTTATTATATTAGCACATCATGTAACCGCTTGCAACATTTAGTGCACTTCTTTTGGAAAAATAAAAAGCCTCTGTGCAAAAGTACCGCTACACAAGGCTTTAGGAGAATATTAAGATTTAGTTAATCGACAAGAATTTTGATTCCTTTGTAAATACTGTAGATAAAAAAGCCAATTCCCACAATGGCAAATAGACCTGCAAGAAACACCATCATCCAACCGACGGAAGAAGCATCATGGGTAAAGAAACCGGTAATACCTGCAATAATCAAGATTACAAATAGCAGTAGGGCAGGGAAAAGATGAACAATTAATGCGTTCGCAGCATAATGACGTGTTTGTGGACGATCGCTTGTGAGAATCCAGACAATTAAGGGGAAAAGTACTGGTAAAAATAAGATACTTAAATAGGAAAGTGAACTTAATATTTTGTTTTCAGTTGTCAATTTAATCGACCTCCTAATTGTTTTGTTACCATTATTGTACAGTATTCCGATTGGAGATTATAGAAAAATGAACAAAAAAATAGTAGCACCGAAGTACTACTTGATTGATGATTAACTTAGAGTTGCTGGTCGGCAATATCCGACGCAATGCCACCAAGGTGAAACAACTTTTTCTGTCACAACGCCACGGTTCTGAGCATCAATCATTTTGCCATTGCCAACATAGATACCAACGTGTGAAATTCGTTTTTTACTGGAACCAAAGAAAACAAGGTCGCCAGCTTTACGTGTTTTTGTAGAAGTTTTTTTATATTTATTGTATTGAGATTGTGCAGTTCTAGGAAGTGTTTTGTTGATTGACTTTTTGTAAACATATTTTGAAAAGCCAGAACAGTCAAATGAATTTGGACCAACTGCTCCGTAAACATAGCGTTTGCCTAGTTGTTTGCGAGCTTGACTATAAACTTTAGCATAAGTAGCTGTGCCAGGTTTAACTTTTAAATAACCATGCCATACCCATCCAGCAGCACGACCGTTTGTACTAATAGCATAGTAGTAAGTAGATTTAACACCACTTCTTAAAATAACCCGAGTTTTTGTAACTCGAAAAGTAGTTCTTGGATAATTCTTGAGTTGATGGACAGCCTTAAAACTAACGTATGGTAATTTTCCGTTCAAATTATAAAGTGAACCCTTGGCACTAGAACGAATGTAGGACTTTGGAGTGACGTTTTTCGTTGAAACGACTCGAAAAGTAGTAGCTGCCTTTGCTTGTGTAGCATGAGCGGCAGTGATTCCGATAAAAATGGCTAGAATTGCGAATATTTTAACTATGTATTTCATATTAGAAGTTACCCCCGCACGAATTGTATATCGTCTATGATACGTATTTAATGTTACAGGGAAGTAACTTAGAAATGTCAATGCAATTAAAGTAAACTTAGAAAATTCGTTTTTTTGTAATATAAGGTGTAGTTTAAATAAAAAAGCTCATCTACACAAAAGTAGGTGGGCACGTGGTTTAAAAATTAATTAGCATTATCTAATGGAACTTGTTGGGTTCTTTTTTTCTTTAACTGACGTAATTGATCCTTTAAGTCGTCAATGGCATCCTGATGTTTAATTTTCCAGTCTTTATAAGTGGAACGAGTATCTGTATCACCAATGTCCAAGCCAGTTTCAAGCCAAAAGACAGCTTCAGTGAGGCTGGCAAAGTTTTTCATCCACAATGTATGACCATTATCAGAATCGAAAGCAACATAAGATTTGTAGTGCTTTGTTAAATAGGTGTGTTTCATAATTTTAAAAGCTTTACGCTGTCTGGTCAATTTGTAGTCGGGTAAAATAAAATGGCCTTGGGTTTCGAGTTCGGGAACGTTATTATTTCGTTTTTGTTCTTTATAATCGGTTAAAAATTGTTTAGCAGTTGGTTCTGTAATTAATGCGACATCGACTTGGCTCATGGTCATTCCCCCTAAAATATATTAGTTACATTTTACCATAACAGGAAGAAAGTTACGCTATATAAACGAGTGTTTTCCCTGATTTTAAGGGATAGTTAAAATTTGTAGTAAGTTTTTAATAGTTTAAGATTGTTTATTTTTATATTTTAATCTATAATTTTTAGTAGATAGAAAGCATTCATTATCTATAATGTGTAGAGGAGATGGCATAATGCGAAAATATTTAGCTGAACTTATTGGAACATTTGTATTAGTTTTTGTCGGAACTGCAACGGTCACGATTGGTAAGGGAAGCGTGTTAACGATTGGATTAGCGTTTGGACTGGCAGTTACGATAATGGCATACTCGGTGGGTGCCATTTCGGGTGGTCATTTTAATCCGGCGGTATCATTGGCGATGTTATTGAATAAACGATTGAGTTTAAAGGATTTTGTAGGGTATGTAATTTCACAATTTATCGGTGCAATTTTGGCATCGGCAATTGTGTTTGATTTGGTGCATGAATTAGGATTGTCTACGAAAAATTTGGGACAAACGGATTTTCCAAATATTTCGGTGGGCGGAGCGTTCATTACGGAAACGTTGGTCACCTTCTTGTTTATTTTGGTTATTTTGTTGGTAACGAGTAATAAATGGGGAAATGCAAACTTTGCGGGTTTGGTAATTGGAATTACGTTGGCGTTGATGATTATAGTGGCGTTGAATTTGACGGGAGGATCGTTGAATCCGGCACGAAGTTTTGGACCGGCGTTGTTTGCGGGCGGTTCGGCGATGAGTCACTACTGGTTGTATTTGGTGGCACCATTGGTAGGAGCGGTGTTGGCCGCAGGTGTTGGTAATTATATGGGTAGTGAGGAATAGAAGTGCGCGAGACAAAACGGTAAAAAGAGAATTCTAAGCGTGATGGAGGCGGGATCGCGATCCCGCAGTAATCATGCTTAGAATTCTCTTTTTGTTTTGTCTCGCGGTCCTAGAGCTCAGCGGAAAAAAGCAGGCGAAGGGTGTATGGTGGTATGCAGCATCGCAATCCCGCGGGAGTTGTGCTTAGGATTTTCTTTTTGACTTGTCGAGCGGTCCTAGGGCTCAGCGGAAAAAAGCAGGCAAAGAGCAGTATCAGTATGCAGCATGACAATCCCGCAGTAATCCCGCTTAGAATTCTCTTTTTGTTTTGTCGAGCGGTCCTAAAGCTCAGCGGAAAAAAGCAGGCAAAGAGCAGTATGCAGCATGATGATCCCGCAGTAATCATGCTTAGAATTCTCTTTTTACCGTTTTGTCGAGCGGTCCTAAAGCTTAACGGAAAGTGTTTTTAACTATAAAGTGTCTAAATAATATCTATCAAATTCCCGTTCATGCTATAATACAGGGGTTAAGCAGCGTTTAGTCAAAAAAGATAGGGGAGATTCAAATGGCAGACAAAATTTTAGTAACGACGACGGAAAATATTCCCGGTCATAATTATGAAATTATTGGTGAAGTGTTTGGACTGACAACCCAGTCAAAAAATGTGATTAAAAATATTGGTGCTGGACTTAAAAATATTGTGGGTGGCGAGATTAAGGCTTATTCAGAACTTTTGACAGAAGCACGTGATACGGCCATTACGCGTTTGAGAGATAATGCTGTTGAAATGGGTGCCGATGCGGTAGTTATGATGCGCTTTGATTCTGATTCGATTAGTCAGGATATGGAAACGGTCGCTGCCTATGGGACAGCCGTGAAGTTCACAGATTAGGTACTTTAATGTTTATTTTTATGTAGTTAATAAGAGAGATTGGAAAAATACTCATTTTCCAATCTCTCTTACTGGTTCATGATTTCTTTTTATGATGTGGTTTTTTTTGATTCTTTGCGACCTGTTTTTGTAATTGCGTGACTTGATCAGACAGATCATCAATCTTTTGTAGTAACAAAGTTAAATCTGTATTTTCTACATTGGCGTTGTTTGATGTGAAAAACCCGGTAATTGTACTAGTCAATAAACCAATAAAACCAATTCCACCTAGCATCAAGACGGAAGCAATAATTTTACCGATTGCGGTATGGGGGAAAACATCACCATATCCAACAGTTGTAGCAGTCGTAATTGCCCACCACAGGGCGTTTGCAAGTGAAATTTTTTCAACAATTGAATAAAGCAGTGCGCTTAACACTAGGATGACAACACTGGCATAGAGAAGGTATACAAAACCGGTAGAGTAGAAAAATCGATGTGCCGCTTTGGTAAACTTACCATCTAAACCAAGTCGCCAAAACAAATGATAGTAACGAACAATTCGAATCACGCGTTCGATTCGAAAAATGGCAAAAACGGGATGCAAAGGAACTAGCCCTAACATATCGAAGGAATTATTAATAAGAAAAGATTTTTTGTTTTTAGAAAGAATAAGTCGAACTAAATAATCGATCCAAAAAATACCCAGTGTACTATTCATAAATACACCAAGAGAGCCGGTTAAAAGATTAACGTGTGTGAAGAAAGTTGAAAAGGCAATACCACTAGAGAGTAGCGCCAAACCACCGATGACCATTTGGTAAAATAAAAGCCACTTTTGTTGTTTTTTAGTCATTATATGTCACCTGTTATTTTACATATTAATTTTATTTTAAACCTTTATTCAAGGGTGTAAACTACCGAATTTTAAACGCAAGAAAATATTTAAGTTTGAATTAAGAAAGTGGTCTAGTAACTGATCAAAAAATCTATTAGAATCAAGACTAGAGATGATCTTGAAAACGGAGGAAAACGATTGAAAAAAATATTAGCGTTACATACTGGTGGTACCATTTCGATGTCAGCCAACGATCTTGGCGAAGTTTCAACAAATAAGGAAAATCCATTGTTGGATAGTCGTTTTATTGATGACAACATTGAATTAACGAATGAAGCCGTTTTAAATAAACCTTCTGAACACATTACGCCTGAAGATATGCTGGTGATTCAAAAAAGAGTACAACAGGCCGAATCTGAGGATTATGACGGTATTGTGATTACTCACGGAACAGATACTTTGGAAGAAACAGCTTATTTCTTAGATCTCACGCTGCCCAATCATTTGCCAATTGTATTGACCGGAGCGATGCGATCTTCAAATGAAATTGGGTCGGATGGTGTTTATAATTTTCAAAGTGCGATTTTAACGGCAGCTGCCGATGAATCCACTGATAAAGGTGTGCTAGTAGTGATGAATGACGAAATTCACACGGCACGTTATGTGACAAAGACGCACACTACTAATGTGGACACTTTTCGAACCCCTACTTTTGGTCCAATCGGGCTTGTAGGTAAACGCGGCATTCATTACTTCCAGGAACTTATTCAACAAACGGTTATGCCAATTGATAAATTAAAACATAACGTTTATTTGTTAAAAGCCTACGCGGGAATGCCGGCTAGTTTGCTAGAGTGTTTGGATAAAACGGATACTAACGGACTCGTCATTGAAGGATTAGGGGCGGGTAACATGCCTTTGGAAACAGTTGAGGCAATCAAACATCTTTTGGCAGATCGAATCCCAGTGGTAATGGTTTCTCGCTGCTATAACGGTGTGGCAGAACCTATTTATGATTATCCTGGTGGCGGCATTGATCTGGAACGCATGGGTGTCACCTTTTGCCAAGGCCTAAACGGTCCCAAGGCACGAATTAAACTCTTAATTGGGATTAGTGCTGGTCTAAAAGGACAAACATTACGGGATTATATTAGTAATGCTGTATCGTAAAATTAAAATTTTGTGAGAAAATTAAAAATGCGCTATACTATGGCTATCTGAAAATAAAGGGATGGGATAAAAATGGCAGATGCAACCAAATTAAGAAATGACTTTTATGATGCAATAAATGGAGAATGGATCAAAAAGGCGGAGATTCCTAGTGACCATTCATCTACAGGTGGATTCATGGATTTAGTCGATGATGTAGATGAGAAGTTAATGGGCGATTTTGCTGATATGAAAGCGGGCAAACTTACGAACGATGACCCATTGATCACTGAATTTTTGAAGTTTTATGATGTTGCTGCCAACTTTGAAAAACGAGATCAGGATGGCGCAACGCCTTTAAAACCATTCCTTGAAAAAGTAGAAGCAATTTCTAGTTTTGAAGATCTCAATAAACAGTTTAAAGATTGGATTTTAACAGGTTTCCCTGTTCCTTTTGATATTGGTGTTGAACCTGATTTGAAGAGTCAAGGAAAAACCAAATTGAATGTTCTTTGGGCAGAAGGCGGTAGTTTGATTCTGCCTGATAAGACTTACTATGATAAAGGTAATCAGGCAGGTCCACAGTTATTGGCAGTCTTCACACAAATGGCCGAAAAGTTACTAACCATGGTGGGCAAATCTGCAGATGAAGCCAAACAAATTATGGCGGACGCTAAAAAGTTTGATGCTTCGATGGCACCTTTTAAGAAAAACTCCGAGGAAATGAGCGACGTTGCCAAGCTATATAATCCGATTGAATTTTCTGAATTTGTTAAAGAATTAGGTGAATTCAAGGTTGGCGATGCCATCAGTGATTTATTAGGCGAAACACCAAAACAAGTGATCGTCACGGAGCCAAAATTCTTTGAAAACTTTACAAAAGTTGTTAATGAAGAGACCTTCCCAGCATTTAAAAACTGGCTGATTGTAAATACAGTTACACAGTTGGCTGGGTATCTTAGTGAAGAATTCCGTCAAGTAAGCGGAACTTATCATCGTGCATTATCAGGCCAAAAGGAAGCTATGAAGCAACAAAAGAGTGCTTTTTATCTTGCTCGGCGCACATTTAGCCAAGTTGTTGGTGATTATTATGGTAAGAAATACTTTGGCGAAAAGGCTAAACAGGATGTGCATGACATGGTTATAGCCATGACAGGCGTTTATAAGCAACGTTTGCAAAATAACACGTGGCTAAGTAAGGCTACCCGTGAAAAAGCGGTGGTTAAACTGAGTGCGATGGATATTCATGTTGGCTATCCTGATAAGATGGAGGAAGTCTACAAACGATTGCAGACGACTGCGGTTGAAGATGGCGGAACGTTGTTAGGAAACGTTCAGACATTTGCCAAAATTTTTACGGAAGATCAATTAAGTAAATATAATAAACCGGTTGATAAAGAAAAGTGGGAAATGAGTGCGGATACGGTTAATGCCTATTATTCGCCAGAAGGAAACTTGATTTGTTTCCCAGCTGCAATTTTGCAGGCACCATTTTATAGTTTGAAACAAAGTGCAAGTGAGAATTATGGTGGAATTGGGGCTGTGATGGCACATGAAATTTCACATGCGTTTGATCCAAATGGTGCGTTGTTTGATGAAAATGGTAGTTTGCATAATTGGTGGACGGAAACGGATATGAAGGAATTTAAGAAGCGTTCTCAAGCGATGATTGAAGAATTTGACGGTTTGCCATTTGCGGGTGGTAAGGTGAATGGTAAGTTGGTAGTGACGGAAAATGTGGCTGATGATGGTGGTTTGAGCTGTGCGTTGGAGGCGGCAAAGCATACGGATGATCCAGATTTGAAGGCATTCTTTGTGAACTGGGCAAGAGTATGGCGAAGTAAGGCAACGAAGGAGTATGAACAATTGTTGTTGTCGATTGATGTGCATGCGCCGGCGAAGTTGCGGGCAAATGTGCAGGTGAAGAACTTTGACGAGTTTTATGAGACGTTTGGGGTGCAGCCGGGAGATGGCATGTATTTGAAGCCGGAAAAACGGGTGCAGATCTGGTAAAAAAGAGTGCAAAAAAAGGCGTTTAGCTTTTGAGCATTAGCGTAACTCACCCAATGATTCGTATTTGGAATCGTTGGATGAGTTGGGCTAAGCGGAGAAAGCTGCCTTTTTTTGCACGTTTCGACTATAAAGATAAAATGATCTAGTAACTCACCCAATGATTCGGTTTAGGAATCGTTGGGATTTCGTAGCTACTATTCCACTATAAGGTAGATTATTAGCAAAATTCACTAATAATCCTTGATGTTCCATACGTTGACCATTCTTGTGGCGGAAAACCACACCGCAAGAACTGGCACTATTCCACTATAAGGAAGATTATTAGCAAAATTCACTAATAATCAACGATGTTTCATACGTTGACCATTCTTGTGGCGGCAAGCCACACCGCAAGAACTGGCACTATTTCACATTAAGGAAGGTTATTAGCAAGATTCGCTAATAATCAACGATGTTTCATACGTTGACCATTCTTGTGGCGGTAAACCACGCCGCAAGAACTGGCAAGCGGAGAAAGCTGCCTTTTTTTGGACGTTTCGGCTGTAAAGGAAAAGCGCTCTAAAAACATACAAAAGTTAACCAAAAAAGACCAACCAATTACGCTTGTAAGCATAATTAGTTGGTCTTTTTAGCTTCCATCTATCGGGTAATGTAAATGTACAGATGGGTTGTTGAATAGCCAACCTGAAATTTAACACCGTTTGATTTGATCACGTGAGTAGTGGTGGAAGTACTGGTACTGTTTTTGGCGTCTTTTTGAACTTTTTTAAATTGTTTCATTACGGATTTGGGTTTAGCACCAACTTCGCTAGTTAGCAACGCAAAGACCGTTCCAAAATCTTTTTGACCGCTTGATTTTTTCATTGCTTTAACCGGAACAATTAAAGTGAGACCCATCAAATCCTTGTCTTGGTAGTTTGCACGCACTGCGTAATTCTTTTGAGTGATGACATTTTGAACACCATTATTTAGGCTTGTTGGGAGTAATTTGTCCTTGTTTTTCTTCTTTGCTGAAGCCATGGCTGCTTGAACTTCTTTAGCTTCTTTTTGTAAAGCGAGCATTTCTTTTTGTTCAGCCTGAAGTTTAGCAAGAGCCTTTTTCTGTTGACTCGCCGGTAATTTAGCAATTGCAGCTTTAGCCTTAGCAGCGGAAGTAGCAGTTGAGCTAGAAGCTTTTGCTTTCTTTTCGGCGGCAGCTAATTCTTGTGCCTTTTTCTGCGTTGATTTAGATAACGACATACCAATTACAGCTTGATTATATTTAGAGGCAATTGTTTGATATTTTGCCAAAGCTTTGGTTTTTTTAATCGTCACCTTTTTAGTGATTGTATTGGAACCTTTTTTTGAAGTTACTGTAACGTTTTGCGTTTTTGTGGTTGCGGGTACTTCAATAACATACGCACCATCAGTATTTTTAACTGATTTTTTGGATTGGCCTTTAACTTGATAGCTAATCTTGGCATCTTTGTTGGTTTTGCCCTTAATTACGGCAACCATGCCACTCGGCGTTTTAGTTGATGCTCCCACGGTTAGCTTTTGATTGCCACACCCAGCAAGTGCGAAAATGGCAGCAAGGCCAATGATCCCCGGTAAAAACTTTTTCATAATTTAATAACCACCTTTAAAGTTTACATTCGTGTGTTTGATGTGACACACTGTCATAATCATGAATTATACACCCTTATGCAAAGAAATACGAGGTTAATTTAATCGTGACGTGAGAACGAATAACCGCAATTAATTTATTTTTAATAATGAACTGTTTTTTAAATTAATTAAAGTTTGTGTTTTACATTGAATGAATTTTATTGTAAGATATATATTGTTGTTTCAAGAGCAAAACACGAACAAAACTAGTTTTTTAGTTTTGAATCAGTAATGCTAAGGGAGAAAGCAATTATGGGAGAAAAGATTAATAATTATTTTCAGATTGACCAGTTACATACCACGGTAAAACGTGAAATTTTGGCAGGTTTCACTACTTTTATTTCGATGGCTTACATTTTATTCGTTAATCCAAGTGTTTTAGGTGCTTCGGGGATGGATAAAGGGGCGGTCTTCACTGCAACTGCTTTAGCTAGTGCATTGGGATGTATTTTAATGGGTGTACTTGCAAAGTATCCCATTGCAACGGCTCCTGCGTTAGGAATTAATGCGTTCTTTGCTTATTCAGTTTGTATCGGGATGAAGATTCCTTGGCAAACTGCTTTAGCCGGTGTTTTTGTGGCTTCATTAATATTTATTGTGATTACAATTTTTAAATTACGAGAAATGATTATTAATGCAATTCCAGCCGATTTAAAATATGCAATTTCAAGTGGGATCGGTTTGTTTATTGCGTTTATCGGATTGCATGATGGTGGTTTGATTGTGGCAAACAAGTCAACGGTCGTTGGTTTGGGATCACTGAGTGTGGCGACCACCTGGTTGACTATTTTCGGATTGATTTTAACTTCTATTTTGATGGTTCGGCGTGTACCTGGTGGTATTTTTATTGGGATGGCTGCTACTGCCATTTTAGGTTTGGTAACTGGACTAATTAAGGGCCCTTCACAATGGGTTTCTGCGGCACCAAGTTTGAAACCTACATTTATGGTAGGCGTTCGTCATATTGGCGATATTAATACGATTCAATTGTGGGTTGTTGTGTTGACCTTCTTGCTGGTTACCTTTTTTGATACGGCTGGTACATTGGTTGGTTTGGCGCAGCAGGCTGGATTTATGAAAGATAATAAGATGCCACGAGTAGGTAAGGCATTGATGTCAGATTCAACGGCGATGTTGGCAGGATCGGTTTTGGGAACTTCACCGGTGGGTGCGTATGTGGAATCGTCAGCCGGGATTGCGGTTGGTGGTCGAACGGGATTGACGGCGGTTACAACGGGTGTGCTGTTTATTTTAGGGATGTTTTTCTCACCGTTGTTGACGGTGGTGACGAATCAGGTGACGGCACCGGCATTGATTATTGTGGGAGTGTTGATGGCGCAGTCGATGAAGCATGTGTCATGGGAAAAGATGGAGATTGCGATTCCATCGTTCTTGATTTTGATTGGAATGCCACTGGCATATAGTATTTCGGATGGGATTGCGCTTGGATTTATTACGTATCCGATTACGATGATTGCGGCGAAGAAGGGTAAGGAAGTGCATCCGATTATGTATGGGTTGTTCTTTGTGTTTATCTTCTTCATGTATATTTTGAGTAAGGGATAGAGAAGAGTGCGCGAGACAAGTCGGTAAAAAGAGAACCACAAGCACAACGTATGCGGGATCGCAATCCCGCGGGAGTTGTGCTTGTGGTTCTCTTTTTGACTTGTCGAGCGGTCCTAGAGCTCAGCGGAGAAAAACAGACAAGAGGATGTATGCGGGATCGCATCCCGCGGGAATCATGCTTAATTTCCGCCTTTTGTTTTGTCGAGCGGTCCTAAAGCTCAGCGGAGAAAAACAGCCAAGAGGATGTATGCGGGATCGCAATCCCGCGGGAATCGTGCTTAATTTCCGCCTTTTGTTTTGTCGAGCGGTCCTAGAGCTCAGCGGAAAAAAGCAAACAATCGTGATGTATGCGGGATCGCATCCCGCGGGAATCATGCTTAATTTCCGTCTTTTGTTTTGTCGAGCGGTCCTAGAGCTCAGCGGGAAAAAAACAGCCAAGAGGAAGTATGCGGGATCGCAATCCCACGGGAGTTGTGCTTGTGGTTCTCTTTTTGACTTATCGAGCGGTTTTAAGGAAAATTTGGCTTTATCCAAAAATAACCTAACAATTCTTGCTATACTAATAGAAGAATCTTGAACTTCTGCAAAGGAAATCATATGGAAATTAAACAATTAAGAGCAGTACGATTGGCTAATCAAGGACTATTGCATCCTTTTGAGGATCCAACTGAGGCGATTGAAAGAATTGTTGGCATTCAAAGCCAGCAGCCACAAACAGCATGGTTAAATTGGGGATTACATACACAAAATGCAAATTTAGACACCGTTATGAAAATGGCTCAACAACAACAGATTGTTCGCGCTTGGGGACAGAGATGGACATTGCATTTATTTAGTCTGGCTGATTTTCAATTGGTGGTTAATGCCAGAAGTAGTGAAAAAATTCCGGCAGCTTATTTTTTAGGACAAAAAGATCAAATTTTAGCAGTAGGCGAAGTAATTAAACAGTTATTGCAGCACAAAACGTTGATGCGTGAAGATGTCTTAACCGAGTTACACCAACAATTTCCAACGTTAGACCTAGATGGTCGGTTTATTTATGTTGTTTTACAGGTTTTGACAATGAAGGGTTATTTGTATTTTGATGCTACTTCTTCAACGCAAAACTGGCGAATTATCGCAACTAAGCCACAGAAAGGGGCGAAATCAGTTGCAACTCTGATTCGTCGTTATTTGAAGGGCTTTGGACCAGCGAGCTTAACTGATTTTGTACGGTGGTCCGGAATCAAAGTTTCCGTGGTTCGGCCAGTGTGGGAGTCAATTGCAAAAGCACATAACCAATTTGAACAGTCAGAACTGGTAAGTTTACGAGCATACTCCCAAAGTCAGTTACAGGAATTAGCCGATGAATTAGAAACCAAGGTCTTAATTGCAGCACCGTTTGATGCCAGTTTAACAGGCTATGCAGATAAAAACTGGTTAATGAAGCCAGAGATGCAAAAAGTAATGTGGACTAAAAATGGTATTTTGCGGGCGCCGATTATTATTAATGGGGATCTGACTGGTTATTGGACGCAACAAATTAAGAAAAACTACATCCAATTTACAATTAATCATTGGCTAGTGATCAGTAAAACGAATCAGAACGCCTTAAAAGATAAATTGACTAAAATTGCTCAGTTTCAAGGATCTGTTCCAAAATTTACATTTAAAAAAATGAATTAAACTAGATCCTGAATCGATATTTCGGCAAGCTTTTTATTTGCGTTTTACCCTTGTTTGATGTTAGTCTAACAAATGACGATTGTGATTAGAGAATTGGTAATTGCAATCGAACAAAGGTATTTTGGTACGACATATCATTTTTGAAGGGAAGAACGCGGCTGCAAAAAATATATTCATTTTGAATCATTGATATTTCGTATCTCATTGAGACCTTTGTTGAGAAACAAAAGGAAAGAGGGTTTTACAATGAGATTTGGAAACTTTAGTAATCGTAGTTACCGTATTGCTTTGGACACGAAAACACAGTTGTTCTGGGCTAGTGACAAACACGATTCAAACATTAAAGCTAGTGGTGTAACCATCACAGAAGCACTTAACAAGTTAAACGAAAAAACTGACGGTCAAGTACTCCGGTACGCAAACTAATAAGAAATTCGAGGTCTAGCAATTTTGAATGCTGATGATTCCGTTTCGGGTAACGAGTTCAGTTCCTCTAGGATAAGTTGATACAAAAGTATTAAACTTACCCTAGAGGAATTTTTTTGCTTAAAAATGGCTTGAAACGTGTTTTAACAATGTGGTTCAATTAACTACAAACGATTAAATTTGAATTGAGGAATTAAAATGGCAACTAAAAAAAAGTTTTATGCTGTTGCAAAGGGTAAAAAAACCGGTATCTTCACTGATTGGAATGAAACCAAAAAGCAGATTGACGGCTATTCTGGTGCGAGATATAAGGGCTTTGCCACACGTGAAGAGGCACAACATTGGTTAAAGGGTGATCAGCCTGTTTCAAAAACAGTCAAGAGTGTTGTTCACCAAACGGCAGGAAACCCGACAGAATCGATTGTGGTTTACACAGATGGTGGTTCACGCAATACAGGTAACGTTAACGGCGGTCATGTTAAAAAGCAGGATAAGGCTGCATGGGCCTATTTAATAGAGACAGATGGACAACAGTATTCCGATTCTAAAGGTGAATTTGGTGCTACAAATAATCGGATGGAAATTATGGCCTTAATTGAGGCACTGAAATGGCTGGAAACCAATCTTGATTCCAAAGCAAAAATTGCGATTGTTGCGGATTCTCAATATGTGTTAAATGCGATTCAAAAACATTGGTTAGCTGGCTGGAAACGACGGGGTTGGAAACGCGGTTCTGGTCAACCGCTTGCTAACAGTGAGTTGTGGCGACAATTAGATCAGTTGCTGGGTCACTTCCCAAATCTGCATTATTACTGGACAAAGGGTCATGCGACTAATCGCGGAAATGTTTTTGTAGATACTTTGCTAAATCAAACGATGGATCAAATGAGTACGAAGACGACTGATGTTAAGAAAACAGCGATCAGACCAACTGCACCTGAATCAGCAAAAAGAGTGTATACAAAAAAGGACGTGGTAACCGAAGATCATCAAAAATCGGTAGACGCCCTTAAAAAGAGTTTGGAAAAACTAGAATGGTATAATGATTAATTTTTAGGAGCAGTTAGGCTGAAGCTGATCGTTTCTTTTTCTCCGGGATAATTTGAATCAGGCGTAAAGTCGCTTTTGGTAAGCACGGCACGCGAAGCCAAATTTGTTTGCGCCGTTACGGCATAAAGACTTGTTAACTTGAGTTCGGCAAAGGCAAAATTAATCATGTGACTTAAAACTTCAGACATGATGCCATGATCCTGATGATCACTAAGAATTTCGAAACCCACTTCAGCAGTTGTTTTGGCATCGTTGAAATTCCAAATGCAAAAAGTACCTAAAAATTCTTCAGTTTTACGATCGGAAATTCCCCAGAGTAATGAATCATTGTGCATAATTAAGCGCATCATCTTGTTGACATAGTCGGCAGTTTCTTTAATATCCTGGTCAACATGGCGACCGCTCATGGCTGCAATTGAAGTGTCATGACGTAAGGCATAAATGTCTTTTACTTTGGTGGCTGTTAACCAGTCAAGGGTAAAATGCGTTGTCAAAATTGGATGATATTTTTCGAATTTTTCCATTGAAAAGCTCCTCGTTTGTTTTCTATTTATAATCATAGCATATAACATTTTGCATGATAGCCAAGTAATTTTGCTTGGGTTTAATCTAGAAAGCGAATACAATAAGGGAAAATTATAGGAGGTCAATTGAAATGAAAATTCAGTTTGATTCTGCTGCGGCAAATAAAGTTCAAAAAAATTTAGATGAATCAAAAAAATTATTGTTAACATTTGAGGATGGTGTGGGTGCCTATTCGCAACATGCCATGATTCATATGCAAGTGCAGTTTACAATTAATATTGTGGGTAATGATATGCCAATCGATGGTTATAATGCCATTGTTCATTCGAATATTGGTGATTTATTAATTAAAGATTATTCAGCAGCAGATTTGGAAGAAAACATGACTATCAAATTGAACTCACATCTTGGCACCCTGCAACTGAGCGGAGATGGCGGTGCAATCGATGACAATGTTGGATTTATTGATTTTACAGATAAAAATGGTGTCAAGAACAATCCAGCTAAATAAGTTGTTTTACCAAAAACTAACAATTATGACGAATTAAAAAAATTCGTGATGGTTGTTAGTTTTAATTTAGAAAAAGTTTGTGATGATTACGGCAATTTATTCGCTTGATCCTAGATATAAAGCGGATTCTCCCTTGTTCCTTTCTAAAAATTCTTGTAGAATGGAGAGACTTACTACAGGGGAAGTGTCAAAATGGAAGAGCGATTTAAACAGGAATTTAGTTGGCCTTTATTTTTTAGTCCTTTTGTGTCTAGATTGGGCGATGCGTTATTTATTTTTGGGTTAAACTGGTTCATTGTAAAAGCGACCGGCCATGCTTCTCTTTTGGGAATTGTACAAGGAATTGGTGGAATTATCCTCGTGGCTGGCGATCTATTTGCGGGTCCCATGGTAGATAAATATAATCGCAAAATAATTATGCTTATGGCAGATGCCGTCAGTTTTTTTGCGTGTTTAATCATGGCGGTCATTATGGATGTAAATGAACCTGTTTTTTATCAGTTAGTTTTGTTAACCTGCGTAATTGATATCGGTTTGGCGTTTAATTTTCCAGCTGCTAAGGCGGTGATTCCGGAAATAATTCGTAGCGACAAACTATCAATTTTTAATTCTTGGTCAAATACTGGGTTAACATTGGCTGACATTATCGCACCACTTTTTGGTGGCTTTTTGTTGACGTTACACTGGATTAATTTTAAATCGTTTTTGATTATTAATGCGTTATCCTTTTTGTTGTCATTTATTTTTACGTGGGTTTTAAAATATACGCCTGAAAAGGATCACACTAAGGAAACGATGCCCATTTTACAGAGTTTATCCAAGGGATTAAATTATGTTCGGCATAATCGTGATGTTTTTGGATTAATTATCTTTGATGCTTTTTTGGCTGCAATGTATGCGGGCTTTACTTTACTTTTACCCTATGATGTTGATCGGTATTACAACGGGGATGAACGTTTATACAGTTATGTACTGACATTGGTAGCTGTTGGCGGCATGCTGGGCGGCCTTTCATTGGTTTTAGATAAACGTAAACCAAAAGTTAAAAATAATTATCAAGACGCATTTATTTTGGGGATTAGTTTAATTGTTACGGGCATTTGGGTGAATTACTTGCTATTGCTGGCCATTGCGTTAGTCTATGGTTTCTATACAGCACGAATGGGCGTCCGCATGATGACAATTGTTCAAAATGCCACCGAAGTTGCTTATTTAGGGCGGGTCTTTTCAATTTGGTTTTTATGCTTTGACAGCATGCATCCATTTGGATCCTTTGTATTTGGTTTTATTTCAGACTGGTTTAATCATGGTACATTTTTCGTGCTTGGCGGATTAGTACTTTTCGGATTATTGGTCGTATACTTAATGGAAAGAACACCAGAATGAAAGAAGGTGTCGAAGTGGATTCGATTTTATATGATTTAGAATTTGCCAAAAACGATCAACGTTTAGCCAATGTTTTTCCAAAAGCGCAAGAAACTTTTTACACAGGGTTTGTGAATAGTATTGGTGCCGATGGCGTAGTCCTTAACACCTTTGATGACACAGGCCAAGCGGATGGGTCAGTTTATGTTCAATTTGATGCA
The DNA here is from genome assembly GCF_001437405.1 of Pediococcus ethanolidurans. Classification (GTDB taxonomy): domain Bacteria; phylum Bacillota; class Bacilli; order Lactobacillales; family Lactobacillaceae; genus Pediococcus; species Pediococcus ethanolidurans. Next base: position 52,549 of record NZ_JQBY01000005.1, read on the forward strand.
ATTGATAATGTTGAATATGATAGTCCTGACTTAGATAATATGTTAGAAACCATTCAAATTGCAGAAACAGATCAGCTAATTATGGCAACTGATCAAATTCCTGATTTTGATAGTACTAGTGATTTAATCAAACAAGTTGTTGAAGCGGCATTTGCCAGCCACCAATTTTTAGTCTTAACTAGAAGTGACTTGCAGAACTATCAAGAAGGTACTGTGACGGCAGTTCATGAAAATGATTTTGAAATGACACTGGTTGATAAGTTTAATTTGATGCATCGTGTTGAAGCAACAATTAAATATACGGAAGCCGAAATTGTAGAATTTTCTGGTCGTGAATTGGCGGTTGAGTCTGCTACGTGGCCTAAAATTATGACCCAAACACCAAAAACAAGATTGACAGTTACGGATGAGTCGAGCTTTTATGAAGTCCTAAAATCAGCCGAACAAAGTCAGACACTGATCACGATTAACGATGAAACAAAATCGACTAACTTTTTCGTTGGGACAGTGAATGCGGTTAATGAAGATGAAGTTTTATGTAATTTAGTGGATATGGCGGGTCAATTTGGCGGTTATTCTTTGATTCGAATGGATACGATTGCCAGCATTACGTTAAAGTCAGACTATCTACAGGTCATTCAAGCATTCGTTAACTATCAAAAAAAGCATCAAACCTTTGTCCAACCTGTTTTGAATGAAGAACGTTTATTTGATTCAACGGATGATTTATTTTTAGCTTTAATAAAACAAGCTGAGACTTTTTCACGTGTTCTCAGCATGACGTTAATAACGGGTGTGCGTGAAATGGGTTATATCACAGAGCTTGGAGCTGAAAATTTTCGCTTTCATGTGATTGATCCAGATTTGTATGTTGATCAAACTGGCGTGGAAGTTACAATTGAGGATGTGGATGAACTCTCGTTTGATTTCTTAAATGCCGTGTTATTAGAAAATCATTTACGTGATAAAGGACTTTTGTAAGAAGGTGAGTAAATGGCATTCGATGTGATTCGTGGTGACATTACAAAAATGCGAGTAGATGCGATTGTTAATGCTGCTAACACAACATTATTAGGTGGTGGCGGTGTTGACGGGGCAATTCATCAGGCAGCTGGTCCGCAACTATTAGCGGTTTGTCGGCCGCTTCATGGTTGTCAGACCGGTGAGGCTAAAATTACACCGGGGTTCAAATTACCGGCTAAATTCGTTATTCATACCCCAGGTCCAATTTGGCGTGGCGGTACTCATCATGAAGCGGAGCTCTTGCATAATAGTTATTTAAACAGTTTGAAATTGGCTGAGAAAAATCAGTGTCAGAGTGTTGCCTTTCCATCAATTAGTACCGGAGTTTACCGTTTTCCACTGAACGAAGGCGCTAAAATAGCTGTCGCGACGATTTTAAAATTTTTGAAAACAGCAACCTTTGTCAAAGATGTGACGATGGTTTGCTTTGATGAGGGAACTTACGAAGCTTACTTGATGGCGATTAAGGCGGTTGGATGAGGTTTTTTAAAATATAAAGAAGTCCAAACATGCTCCTGGAATTGCGTGTTTTGGGCTTCTTTTTCTTAGGACAGCTCCTTGAAGCAGCCCTTAAAAGATAAGCACGACTCCCGTGGGATTACAATCCCCCTCCGTCGTCCTTATCTTTTAAGAGCTAAACGCTTCAATCCGCTCACTGTTTTTAGGACAGCTACACAAGGCAAGCAGAGAGCTATAAACAGGATTCCAGCGGGATTGCGATCCCACCTCCATCCTGCTTATAGCTCTCTGCTTTAACGCCTTGTTTCGCTCACTATTTTTAGGACAGCTCCTCAAGGCAAGCCAAGAAAAATAAGCAGGATTCCAGCGGGATTGCGATCCCACCTCCATCCTGCTTATTTTTCTTGACTTTAGCGCCTTGTTCCGCTCACTATTTTTAGGACAGCTACACAAAGCAGATAAAAAACTCTAAGCAAGACTCTCAACGGGATGCGATCCCGTTTTCGTCTTCCTTAGAGTTTTTTATCTTAACGCTTTGTTCCGCTCACTATTTTTAGGACAGCTCCTTGAAGCAGCCCTTAAAAGATAAGCACGACTCCCGTGGGATTACAATCCCCCTCCGTCGTCCTTATCTTTTAAGAGCTAAACGCTTCAATCCGCTCACTGTTTTAGGACAGCTCCTCAAGGCAAGCCAAGAAAAATAAGCAGGATTCCAGTGGGATTGCGATCCCACCTCCATCCTGCTTATTTTTCTTGACTTTAGCGCCTTGTTTCGCTCACTTTTATTTGTTGTCCCTCATATAATTATTAATTCTTTGAATATCATCTGCTGTTGGGGTATACGAATTTATTTTGATATTGTGAATCTTTTCCACGGATAAATGAGTCCCGAACGCTACATCTGCATCTGTTAAGTCATGTTTCTTCTGATAACCGACAATCTCTTCAGCAAGTTTAGTTAAATCATTCATTACAAATCCTCCTAATGTGGTTGGTTCCCTTTACATTTAATGTACCATAGTTGAGGGCAAAAAGAACGTGAATTGTGTGTATTTTTTAAAGAAATTCGTCAAAGTGCGGGATAATTTGTTATAATGCAACTCAAGAGGGATTGAGGTGAAAAGCATGAAGTATCAAAATCTATTATTTGATGTGGACGACACATTATTAGATTTTAAAGCGGCTGAAAATCAAGCCCTTAAAGGATTATTTACAGAAATCAGATATCCATTAACAGACGATGTGGTCAGTTATTTTCGTGTTTTAAACGCAAAAATGTGGCAACGGTTTGAATTAGGTCAATTGGATCGCCAAACTTTAGTCAACACCCGTTTCACGAAACTTTTCGCACATTTTAACGAAGAGGTTGATGGCATCAAGTATGAAAAAATTTATCGTAGCTTTTTGAATCAAGGTCATCAATTAGAACCCCATGCCCGCGAACTGTTAAACGATTTAAAGGGACAATTTAATTTATTTATTGTTTCTAACGGCATTGCATCAGTTCAAGCACATCGTTTAAACGATTCGGGTCTAACTGATTACTTTAAACACATTTTTGTTTCCGAAGAGGTTGGTTACCAAAAGCCACGGATCGAATTTTTCGATTACGTTGCGAAAAAGATTGCCGGATTTACACCTAAAAATTCGTTAATTATTGGTGATTCACTCACTTCGGATATCCAAGGTGGCGTGAACGCAGGCATTGATTCAGTCTGGTTTAATCCTAAGTTGCAACCAAATCATTCAACAGTCAGTCCTACATATCAAATTGACGATTTGCTGGATCTGCAGACGATTCTGTAATATTAAAATTTATGTTCAAATTGAACAAGCAATCACTCATTGAATTCGAGAGTCTAAATCGAAAACAGTTGGAGATTGCTTTTTTTGTGCAAAAGAATATGAAAACTCAAGAAAATGTTAATTAATTGCATGAATTTTCAGGAAGTGCTATTATCTATTGTTAGAATTCTAACAATAATAATAGAGGTCATTATGGAAAAACATTTAGGTATTAATCGACAGTTACATATTTTGTCAAACCGGGCAACACGTACATTTAACCGTACTTTTTTAAGTGATGATATAACTGGTAAACAGGGCGGTATTTTGCATTTTCTACTTCTGCGTGTAGGTAAGAAAGATATTTATCAACGCGATGTAGAGGAGTATTTTGGTATTCGCCGCTCTTCAGTCACAAGCTTACTGCAAGCTTTGGAAGAAAAAGGGTATATTACGCGAAAGGCCGTTGCCAAAGATGCGCGGTTAAAACAAATTATTTTGACTCCCAAAGCCTTAAAGTTTCGTAAAAATGTTGTAGCTGGAACGTTTGATTTTGAAAAACTTCTGCTTCAAGGAGTTTCAGACGAAGAAATAACGGCGTGGCAAAAGGTTACTCAAAAAATGATTAAAAATTTAGAAAAACAAGATTCAGGAAGTGATAAACAATGATAAAACGTTTGGGACATTCAGTTCGAGAATTTAAAAAATATGCCTTAATTTCACCAGTGTTAGTGGCAATCGAGACTTTTATTGAAACGTTTATTCCGTACTTAATGGCAAATATGATTGATAAAGGAATTATTCCAGGTAACTTAGGCTATATTGAAAAACTAGGTGCTTTTATGCTGGTGGGAACTTTTATTTCACTAGCTGGAGGCGCGGGAGCAAGTTGGTACTCCAGTAAAGCCAGTGCGGGTTTTGCTAAAAACTTGCGACATGATCTGTATTATCATATTCAGGACTTTTCCTTTGAAGATTATGAACATTTTTCAACGTCTAGTATTGTAGTTCGTTTGACGACAGACATTATGAATATTCAACAAGCGTTTCAAATGTTAATTCGGGCTGCAGCGCGAGCACCTTTGATGCTAATCTTTTCGATTACAATGGCGTTTACAGTGGATGCACAAATGGCCATGGTGTTTGTAGTTTCTGTTCCAGCCATGGCAATTGGACTCACGATAATTATTGCAATTGGTCGCCCATTATTTAAGAAAGTTTATCAACGTTATGACGGATTAAATCGGGTAGTTCGTGAAAATCTGCGTGGTATTCGCGTTGTTAAAACTTATAATCGTGCAGAAACAGAAAACCAAAAAGAAGCACAAGCCTCTTCTCGTATTTATGAAGTATTTAGTAAAGCGGAACGCATTTTACAATTGAATAGTCCGATCATGCAGTTCGTGATGTATGGAACGTTATTATTTTTGGCTTGGTTTGGTTCCAAACGTATTGTGGCCGGCACAATGCAGCCGGGACAATTAGTCAGTTTGCTTGCTTACGCGATGTCCGTTTTAATGAGTTTGAATATTTTATCAAACGTATTTAATCAAATGACAATTTCACTCGCATCGGCGCAACGAATTGATGAAGTTTTAACTTATAACAGCACGTTAACCACTCCTAAGGATGCCTTAACTAATGTTGCCAACGGAGATATTGAATTTAAACATGTTGATTTTAATTATGCTGATGATCATGTCACCCGTTTGCATGATATTAACCTGCATATTAAATCTGGTGAAACAATTGGCATTATCGGTGAAACTGGTAGTGGTAAAAGTACATTGGTTCAATTGATTCCGCGTTTATATGATGTGAATAAAGGCAAAGTGGATGTTGGTGGGCAAAACGTCTGCTATTACGACATTCGAACGTTACGCGACAATGTGTCGATGGTGCTACAACAAAATGTCTTGTTTTCGGGTACAATTGCGGAAAATTTACGTTGGGGTGATGAGCATGCAACGGATGAACAGCTTGTACACGCCGCTAAGTTAGCTCAAGCGGATGATTTTATTCGTAGTTTACCTGATGGTTATGATACGTATATTGAACAAGGTGGTAGCAATGTTTCCGGTGGACAAAAACAACGTTTAACGATTGCACGAGCACTGTTAAAACGACCAAAAATTTTGATTTTGGACGATTCTACCAGTGCTGTAGATACCCACACGGATAGTTTGATTCAAAAGGCTTTTCGAGATGAATTACCGCATATGACCAAGTTGATCATTGCGCAACGAATTTCATCAGTACAAAGTGCGGATCGAATTGTCGTTTTGAATGACGGTAAAATTGAGGCAGTTGGCACTCATAATGAACTATTAAAGTCGGATTCACTTTATCAAGATATTTATAATTCACAAATCAAAGGAGGAGATTCGCATGCAAAGAACTAGAGTAGCAGGTAGAGCCAAAATAAATGGTTCAGTTTGGCGTATTTTATGGCGATTATTAAAATACATTTTGCAAAAAAGTCACTTTGCGTTGTTTATTGCGTTTTTCTCTGTGATTGTATCTGCAGGGGCGGCTGTGATTGGAACTGTTTTTATTCAACGCTTAATTGATGACTATATCACACCGCTAACCAAAGCAACTAATCCTAATTTCACACCGCTATTGCACGTTGTTATTTTAATGGGTGCGATTTATTTATTGGGTGTATTAGGAACTTTGGCTTACTCGCAGATCATGATTATGACTGGACAGAAATTACAAAAACGTGTTCGAGATGACATGTTTACTCATATGCAAAAACTGCCATTGAGTTACTTTGATTCAAACGACTATGGAGACATCATGAGTCGGTATACGAACGATGTTGATACTTTACGTCAAATGGTAGAACAAAGTTTTCCTATGTTTATAAATGCCATTTTCAATATTGTGTTTACACTGACCGCCATGATTGCGTTAAGTCCATTCTTGACACTCATTAGTTTAGTGATATTTGCCCTAAGCATCTTTGTGGTCCGGACCCTCAGTTCAAAAAGCAGTCAGTATTTTCGGTTGCAACAGAAGTCTTTAGGAAATATTGATGGCTACATTGAAGAAATGCTAAATGGCCAAAAAGTCGTTAAAGTATTTTCACATGAAAAACAGTCCAAAGCCGGTTTTGATCTTCGAAATGAAGATTTGCGAAAAGATGCTAGTATGGCAAATGGCCTTTCAACGATGTTATTCCCTATTATGGGAAATGTCGGTAATATTTTGTATGTTTTAATTGCGGTGGTTGGCGGTTATTTTGCCGTAAATCATGTGACGCCAATTACACTTGGTGAAATTGCGGCCTTCTTACAGTTGAGTCGTTCGTTTAGTCAACCAATTGCTCAAATTACTATGCAACTAAACTCAATTATTATGGGTCTTGCGGGAGCACAACGAATGTTTCAGTTGTTTGATGAACCAGTTGAAAAAGATTCTGGGAATACCAGTTTGGTGTACGTTTCAGAGGACACTCAACATCACTTAGTTGAAACGAGTGAACGCACAGACCGATGGGCATGGAAAACAATTGAAAGTGATGGTAGCCAAAAACTTACACCAGTCAAAGGACACATTGTGTTTAATGATGTGAACTTTAGTTATGATGGCAAAAAAACGGTTCTTCATCATATTTCGTTGGAAGCTAAACCGGGTGAAAAAATGGCGTTTGTTGGGGCAACTGGAGCTGGGAAAACGACCATCACCAATATGTTGAATCGTTTTTACGACATCTCTAGTGGCAAGATTACCTATGATGGAATTGATATTAGGCAAATTCAAAAAGCAAGTCTGCGTTTATCAATGGGAATTGTTTTACAGGACACGAATTTGTTTACGGCCTCGATTCGAGATAATATCCGCTACGGTCGGTTAAATGCAACGGATGAAGAAGTCGTGGCTGCCGCTAAATTGGCCAATGCAGATAGTTTTATTCGTAATTTGCCCAAGGGCTATGATACGGTGATTGATGGTTCTGGTTCGGACTTGTCACAAGGACAGCGTCAATTGTTGTCAATTGCGCGAGCTGCCGTGGCTGATCCACCAACTATGATTATGGATGAAGCAACTTCAAGTATTGATACACGAACGGAAACGTTGGTTCAATCCGGCATGGATAACTTGATGCGTGGTCGAACTACATTTGTGATTGCTCACAGATTATCAACAATTCATAATTCTGATGATATTTTGGTAATTGAAGATGGTCGTATTATTGAAGAAGGAAATCATGAAGCCTTAATGCAAGAAAAGGGCGAGTATTACGAACTGTATACTGGAAAAACTATCTTAGAATAAATGTTAAGATTGCAAAATGACAATTAAGCTACCTATAGTGAATTAAACTGTTTAATAGCAATAACTGAAATTACTGTGGTACTTTTATTTATCTAGCAAATCAAAAAATCGTATTTAATACCTCGATCATGATAAAATGAAGGGGTATTTTTATATAGAAGAAATTAAAGGTTGAAAGTATCAAAATTACTTCAGTAACTGTCGTTAGTGGTTTAGTTCATGAAGAGTAGTTTAAATGCCGTCCTGCGGCTCATCTGGTCTGGAACGGGGTGGGCACGATTTGAAGCCAAGAAGAACACTTGTCTTCAAACTCGGCCTTATCCTAAGTAATAAATTACTAAGGATAATTTCACCCCTGAGACCAATCGCCTCCGGACTAAGAACGTTTTAAGCATTAATAATGTGCAGCAACACTAATATCAAAGTTGTTATATTGGTGTGTTGATTACAAAGATTAGACTTAGTCTGGAAGCAAATGGGCTCAGTAGTGACATTTATCTTAGCGGGTTTCGCTTAGATAAAGGCTGAGCTTGAAGACGTGGTTTGCGGCTTCAAGTCGCGCCCACTACGTTCCAGCCCAAATTTGCTGGAAGACGGTAATTTAATCTAATTTTGTTACCATGATCACTTTTGTATCAGACAACGAGATGTGTTTTATAGTTTCAACCTTTAGATTTAGAAGAAATAAGAAAGAAGCGTAAATTAAAATGATTCAAATCCCTCAAAACATGACAGAAGTAAAAGTTAAGATTGCAGAATTGGAAGAACTTGGTCACACAAGTGATGAAAAGCAGGTTGTTTTTGAAGCCATTCAAGATAATGCCCAGTCTTTGTTAGATGAGCAACTAGAAGGGAACTATTACTCCTGCAAGTTACACGACGATACGATTACCATCTTTGATGTTATTCAAAAACCAATCGGTGAAATTAAATCGCAAAATGCGTCGTTTGATGCTGATTTTCGCCAAGATGCCAATAAAATGTTGATTTACTTAGACACAGAAATTCGTCGTGTGATTAATCAGCGTTAATTGATCAAAACCTAAAATTTTAAGTTAAGGAGTTTCAAATGACCATAAAATTAATTGCTAGCGATATTGATGGTACCTTTTTGGACGATCAGCATGAATTTGATCGTCACCGTTTTCAAGAACAATTAAATGAAATGAATCAACGAGGTATTCATTTTGTGGTTTCGAGTGGCAATCAGTATCAGCATTGTATCAAGGTGATGGCTGGTATTGAGGGTGATCTTACTTATGTGATAGAAGACGGCGGATTGGTTGTCGAGAATGGGCGTGTATTGGATTCTAGTCCAATTGAACCAGAGCTATGGCAGTCAGTGGTGGATAGTATGGCACGCAAGCCCGTTTTAGCGAATGGTGTGATTGTCTTATCGGGACAAAAGGGTGCGTACACAAACGTGACTCAACAAACTGAGACATGGGGCCGGACGCAGTATTTCTATGAAATGTTACAACACAAAGCACCACTGACTGAGGTTAATGATCAAATTTATAAAGTTGATGTTAATTGGCCGGGAATTGCGGATGTCCGTGACAAACATGCCGAGTTAGTAGCAGAATTTGGGGATCAACTAGCTGAAGTGATGAGTGGATATAGTGGCATTGATATTATTAAACCACATGTAACTAAGGCATATGGTTTGGAACAGTTACAACGAATTTGGAATGTTTCAATGACTGAAACGATGGCCTTTGGTGATAATCAAAATGATGCGGCGATGTTACAGGATGCTAAGTATGGTTATGCTATGAAAAATGCGGCACCGGAAGCTAAAGCAGTGACTTCATTAATCACGCCACTGGATAACAATCATAGTGGTGTCTTAGACATGATTGATAAAGTTTTAGAAGATCGAATTTGATCATTAACGTTACTTCAAAAACCGATGCTTAAAACTTTAGGTTGAAATTTTGGCTTAAGTTCATTAGAATTGTAATGAAGGCGTCGGTAGTGTAATGGATAGCACATGAGATTTCGGTCCTCATGATGGGGGTTCGATTCCCCCCTGACGCATAAGAAAAATAATCGTAAAAGGCATTGGCAAAGATGAGCTAGTGCTTTTTTTGTGCATTACTAGTTACTACAGTAATTTAACTAATTTTTCTATTGAATGTAAGACTGGCAGTGACATAATTTGTCGTATTCTTTTAGTACAATAAATTTATCCAAATACATAATTTGATAAATGGAGTGATAAAAGAATGAATAGAAAAAAAGTTATGAATTTAATTTTTGCAATCATGGCAATGGTAATGTTAACTGCCTGCAAAAATCAAAACCAAAAACAATCGTCTTCAAAAACAGTAACAACAACGAGGCGATCAAAATCGAACTCAAGTAAAAAGAAAAGTTCAAATAGAAGTAAGAAAGTTGTTCAAAGTTCGTCGAGTGTTAAGAAAAATTCTTCTGAAACAACTACTATGAATTTTGAACAGATCAAACAAGGCGATTATAGTGGTCTGCAGGGAACGTGGACGGAACTTGCTCATAAAACCGGAAAAACTTTTGTCAAAGGTGGAACAGACACCCTTAGTGTTTTTAACGAATCCATGGTTAATGGGTCAACCAAAGTGCAAAAACAAACTTTAACGGATACGGACGGCGAACATGCTTTGGTGTTCAAGACTAAAGATAACATTTTAACGGCCGGCTTGTCTGATGAAAATGTTGCGGTCAATTGGACGGTTAAATTTTATCCAAAAGGAACAACAAGTCAGTACCAAACAAATGATAATGTTGGTAAAAATTCTCAAAATTTGATTGTTATTTGGACGAGTAATAATTCATATACGGAGGTTTTTGCACAAACTTCCACTAAAGTCCCCGTCGTGAAAGCTAAAACAGTAAAAACCGGACTTAATCTTTCGCAAATATCAAAGAATAATTTTTCAAGTTTAGTTGGAACTTGGAAGAATAATCATGATGGTAAAACTATTGTGGTTACAAACAAAATAATGAATGCACCTGCAGATAGTAATGTAGCTTGGAGTAAGGGTGCGGTTTTAAGTGGAGCAGAACATAATGGCTATCCAGACGTAATTACAGCTGGTAAAATTACGAATGGATATATTCAAGGTGGAATAGGAACATTTCACGCAAAAGTCCTTGGATCTAGTTTTGATCCGTTAACAATTATCCCTAAGAATGTTAAGCTTTCAAATTCTGATGATTCGGATTACACACGCGATCGTTTGATTCTTGGCGGTGGTCAAGGTGGAACCGGAACACAGGCTTATTATAAGCAGTAAAAATGCTATGTAGTTTAAAAAATCTCATTCAATAAACTAGCAAATTCGGTTTATTGAATGAGATTTTTTTATAGTTTTATTAATCACTAGAGCTAGTTTGACTTGCTGAACTTTTTGAATGACTGGAGCTGCTACTAGATTCACTGCTTGAACTAGTTTTCTTTTGTGAACTAGCGCTTGTTTTGGTCGATGCACTGAATATTTTTTCGGCATCAGTTGAATTCTGCTTGGCAACTTTTGCAAGTGAGCTTGCGTCTCTAGCTGATTTAGCCCGTGCTCGTTTTAGAGAAGATGCCACCTTACTATTGGAGGACTTTTCGCGGGCAAGAGATGCGCGAGCTTTGCTGATTGAGCTTCGTGCCCGAAAGATTGAAGACGACTGAGCATTGGATCTATCCTTGGCACTAAGACTGGATTCAAACTTGGCAATTGAGGCTGATTCGGCCTTCTTTTCTTTGCGTGAACTGGCAGCACTCAAGGTCAAATTATTAGCTGGTGGTTCTGATTGCGCATGTCGAATGTAAACAAATGCGGTTGTTGCGATAAAAAGTATTGCAATTGCTACCCAAAATAGTATTCTTCGAATCGATTTTTTACCATGTTTACTGAGATGAGAATTTCTGCGGTTCATAAGTAAGATTGCACCCCCTTCAATCAGAATTTATATCTTGATTATAAACGATTTTGACTCAATAGTGTCGATATACTACGTATTATTAAAAAGTGAGCTGAAATGAATTTATTAATTGTAAAATAAGTTTATTTTAACGATTTTGTGTATTTATTCATAAAATAGTGAATAAGGTCTTAAAATATTGATTGATATTTAAAAAAATGCATATTTAACTTACAAAAAGTGCTAAAATAGGCAAGTATTTCTATTTTAGAGAGAAGGATTTATTTTGGAAGAACTAGAAAACACAAAACAACATAAAATTGGGTTAGTTGGCTTGATTCTTATGGTGTTTACTTCCATTTATGGAATTTCGAATACGACGGTGGCCTATGATCAAATGGGTTATGGGGCTATTCTGTGGTATGTATTGGGAGCAATCCTATTTTTCCTTCCAAGTGTTATGATGTTTGCTGAATATGGTGCCAGTTTCAAAGAAGCGCATGGGGGCATTTATTCTTGGCTAGCGGGGTCAATTGGAGAAGAATTAGCGTTTATTGGCACTTTTATTTGGTTGTCAGGCTGGATTGTTTGGTTAGTTTCAGAGTCATCAAAAATTTGGATTCCGTTTGCCACAATGTTTACAGGACATGACACAACCCAATCTTGGCATTTTTTGGGATTGAATAGTGTTGAGACGATTGGTCTGATTGCGATCGTATTCATGCTTGCCGTTACTTTTTTCTCGACGCATGGTATTAATCAAATTGCGCGTTTTGCAGCGTTTGGTGGAATTATTACGTTAACCATCACGGCACTATTTTTACTAATTAGCCTTGTCTTATTGGCAGTTCACAGTGGCCATTTGGCAGAACCATTTACTGCGCGTTCAATTATTCATTCACCAAACGGTCAATTTGGTTCACCAATCGCCATCATGTCGTTTATTGTGTATGCTATTTTTGCTTATGGTGGGATGGAAACCATGGGTGGTGTTGTGGATAATGTAAAAGATTCATCAAAAACATTTCCACGCGCTATGATTATCTCAACAATTATCATGTTAGTGGCTTATTCGCTGGGAATTTTCTTGTGGGGTGTAAGTGCTAATTGGCATACCGTTTTGGGCAATAAAACGAGTGATTTAGGTAATGTGTTATACGTATTGATGAATAATTTAGGTGTGTCAATTGGTAAAACGTTACACTTGTCAGGAGCAGCTAGTGTTAATCTAGGCAATTGGTTTGCCAGAATTATTGGAATTGAAGAATTCTTATCTGATATGGGGGCTTTCTTTGTGTTAGTTTATTCGCCATTGAAATCCTTTATTATGGGATCGCCAGCCAAATTTTGGCCTAAAAAAATGACCAAATTAAACAAATTTGGGGTTCCTGCCTACTCGATGTGGTTACAGGCTATTATCGTGGCCGTTATTGTTTTTGCAGTTTCTTTTGGCGGAAGTAATGCACAATCTTTCTACACGGTTTTACAGGACATGGAGAATATTTCTTCCGCTGTTCCATACTTGTTTTTAGTTGGAGCTTTCCCATTCTTTAAAAAGCGAACTGATTTAGAGCGTCCGTTTGTTTTCTTTAAAAATAAGGTAATGACGTGGACAATCACGGTTATCACATGGTTAGTCATTCTATTAGGAATCATTTTTACAGTGATTGAACCCTTATCAATTCACGATTATTACACTGCGTTTTGGACAGTGATTGGACCCATCTTCTTTGCACTGGTTGCTTGGATTTTTTACGAAGTATCTGTGAAGAAGCAAAAGATTGATGTTCCGGATATTGATGATATTGATTAGTTCAATGTAAGTACCGGATAGAAAATTTAATTAAAAATATCTCAAATAGACAGTTGTCAACCAAAGTTACTTGGTCTGATAGCTGTCTATTGTTATTTATAGTGTAATTTGCATTGTTTTGGACCAAGGCAAATGATCATTTAGCGTGCATGAATCTAAGGACTTCAAATTAGGAGGTTTTCTAAATAAATAATTTAGACATTTCAGGTTTTATCCTGAAATATTCATAGATCGAAATATAATGATTATATATCAAAAAAACAGCCCTTGCGAGGCTGTTTTTTTAATGGGCCTAAATTTAGAGCTTCTATAATGAAAAAATAACACGTATTCAAATTGAAATTGGCGTACGAAACTAAATTTGCGTACTTCAAATAAACTCACGAAGAGTTATTTTAAAAACTGTGATTAAATTGGTACGATTCGCTAGCTACCTCCAATGTAATTGTTGAATCTTGGCTAACACCTGATAGAATAGTTTTTGGTAAACATGCGAACTACTTAATTTCAAGTGCAATTTTCGACCACTTCGAACCAGTTTTCCCGCAATTTTAAACAACCAAAGACGAAGCGTCCCAACACGCACACTGACGTGCTTCGGTGGTAAGCATACCCGTTTGAAGAGACTCACTAAATTATAAGCAAGAACACTTAGCATCATCCGCGCATGATTTTCAATAAAACCTGTACTGTTTGTTTTGTCAAAAAAGAACCCTTCCTTGGCTTCTTTGATATCATTTTCCATTTGACCACGGTGTTGATATAATTCGAAGGCAGTTTCTGGTGTTAATTTGGTTAAGTTAGTGAGCAAATATTCATGATTAAAGAGTAGTTCATCCGCTTCACGGATCGATTTAATATAAATTTGACGTGGCTGCGACCAGGAAGCAGCCTGATACCAGGCCGAATAGTAGTGGGTTTCAGATTGACCCCATTGTTGTTCATCATCAATTCGCACCTAGCTTTCAGCCAAATCACGCAAACGCCGGTTGGCTTTTAAACGAACCAGATAAAACGCTTTGTGTTCTTCACAAGTATCATAGAGCTCTGGCGTGGCAAAGCCACTATCTCCACGTACCAAGATTTCAGTACAAGGCAGACTATTCTGATAGTGTTGTAATAGAGGTTCTAAAAATAGTCGAATCTCCTTGCTTGTATAAACATTACCCGGTCGCAATTGGGCTGCTAAAAAAGCTTCATTTTGACCATCAAAGGCAACCAACGGGTGAAATCCGTTAGTTTGATAATGAGCATTGAAATCACTGTTTTCTTGATTACCGAAGGTATCAGAATGTGTTAAATCAACATCGATGATTAGCTCCGTTTGATTGGTGGTCAGGCGTCCTCGATCAAGTAAAGTTTGGTTTAACACCTGTAAAGAAGTGATAGTTGTTTCATCAAAACGTTGCCAAAACCGTGAAATAGAAGCCTGTGAAGCCAAGGTAGTTTTATCAAGCAGCAATTTAAAAATAGGATCGAAACACAAACTGGTAGCGACATTATCAGTGGCGTAGCCAGCAATTTTCTGCAATAATAGCTGTTCCATTAGACTGATATTACTGTGTTGGTAATAGTGTCGTTGATCTTTAAATGAAACTAGTTCTTGGGCAAGATTTGAGAAATCGAGTTTGTGCATGATTTCTTTGATGAGTACTAACCCTGCATCACTGGAAAGTTCACCACCAGTGTGAGAAATATGTAATTTGGAATTGAAATGAACTTGTTTTTCCTGTAAAGTTGGCATGGGAGCTCTCCTTCTGATGGTTGTTTTTTAGCGATAATAACTATATCAAAAAAGGGGCTCCTTTTGTATATAAATTTTATGCACCCAAAAGGTGCAAAAGAAAAAGGAACCAACGTTCAGTGGCCGTGGTGATTCACTAACGTTGGTTCCTTTACTATGAATATTTCAGGTTTATTATGTTTTATTATGTTGGAGTATTGCTCAAAAACTTCCTGTCTTAAATAAAATCCATCCTTAATTAAAATACAATGAGATTATCAATAAGCAGGTAACCTTAAATAAATTAGTAGATTGAAAATTGACCCTTGCCATGGTGAAAGGAGTAACAGAATGATTTTCTAAGGTTAAACGGTGATGTAATCTTACAAAAGATAACTAGTAAAAATTGATTTGCTACAAAAGCGAACATTATAAATTCAAAGTTTTTATATTGTTTATTACGCCTGACATGGTGATAATTTGTCGCCATGCACAGTATCAGCCAGTACCTTGAGACTAAGGCAAGATTGTCGAAGCACTATTACGAGTATAAATACTTAAATCAGCTGTGGATGGAATTGTGCGTACGATAGTATGAGAGGTTGATAATTGAATTAAGCAATTTTCTTCTACCTGATGGATCAAAATGATCATTGAATTGGACGTTATAATAATGTACTAATTTTTCTTATTTACAAATGTAAACAAAAGTATCCTTATCTTAAGAATCCCAGAAAATGGTATCCTTACTAATCAATAAGTAAATTTAGAATAAGCCATTAAAGTGTTTCGTTATATATATATATTAAAAAATAAAACGTTTACTCTTACCAAAAAGCTTTCTTTTTTGTATAAATCAATGTATTATAAATGGTGGATAGCATAATAAGCTTTAGAACAAAAACGACTATATTTTTTATATTTGGAATACATAGTTCTGTTAGTGGTTAGAAATTATATAAAATAATAATTAGAATTTTTTGAATGAATTAGGTGAGGAATGAAAATTATGAAAATGAGCAGTCTAAAAAAAATCATTGCAATAACGTTTGGTACCATTATTATAGCGGCTGGACTAACAGGATGTGGAAATGGTAATAGTAAGGATAAAACGGTTGTCTCAATGAAAGGTAGTGATATCTCACAGTCCCAATATTATAAAGCGCTAAAACAGGATAGCAGTGCTAAAACAGTTTTACAAAAATTAATTGTGACAAAATCACTTGAAAATGAATATGGCAAAAAAGTTAGCAAGTCAGATGTCAATAAGGTTTACACAACATACGAGAATCAATATGGTGATAACTTTAGCAGTATTTTAAAACAAAACTCTTATACTAAGAAGCAGTTTAAGCAACAGCTTCGCGAAAATTTATTAATGAAAAAGGCTGTGAAGGCCAGTGTCAAAATAACAAATAAAGATTTAAAAAAACAATTTAAAGTATTTGAGCCCAAGGTTCAGGTGGCTGAAATTACCGTTAAAACCGAGAGCGAAGCTAAAAAAATTCTTAAGAAAAGTCAGGCAAACAACGCCGATTTTGCTAAACTTGCCAAAGAATATTCTACCGATACATCTAATTTAAATAACGGTGGAAAATTGCCGGCATTCGATAACACAAATACGTCACTTGATGCGGCTTTTACGAAAGCGGCGTTTACGCTAAAAACTGGTGAAATTTATAAAAGCCCAGTGAAAACGAGTTCAGGTTATGAAATCATCAAGATGATTAAAAATCCAGGTAAGGGAAAATGGCAAGATCACAAAACCGAACTTAAGGCTCAGATTTTAGCTGCAGATCAGCAAGATAGTAAGGTTATGAAAAAAGTGTTGAGCAAACTGTTTAAGGAAAATGATATAAAGATTAAAGATAGTGATTTAAAAGACGCACTGGCTGGATATTGATTTAACTGGTCTTAGGAAGGGGGATTAAGTATGGACGCTAAAAAGAAAAAAAAGCTTTGGTCTAGAGGAATTCAGATTCTTGCTACACTGTGCTTGCTTCTTGGAAACTTTACTTCGCTTTCACAGTTAGAAAATGTCGATGCCGACACGAATGGTGCGGCGGTTAGTTTAACAGAAATCTCGGGGTTGACTAATAATAAAGCAAAACCCAATTCGACTTTGAAATTTCAATTAAACAATTTAAGTAACCAAAAGAATGGGGTAAGTGTTCATTTACCGGGCAGTTTGAAGTTTGACGAGAATCAAACAAAAAGCCTGTTGGCACAAGTAGAAAATGAAAACGT
This sequence comes from Pediococcus ethanolidurans, assembly GCF_001437405.1. Taxonomy (GTDB): domain Bacteria; phylum Bacillota; class Bacilli; order Lactobacillales; family Lactobacillaceae; genus Pediococcus; species Pediococcus ethanolidurans. Next base: position 69,774 of record NZ_JQBY01000005.1, read on the forward strand.
TTCAGTATCTAAAAATGTTAATGAAAATAATAGCATTGTAACAAGCTTAACTACCAGCAAAATGGTGATTAAGTATAACGAGAACAGTCAAAACGTTAGCTTTAAATGGTTGGATTCAGCCAAAAATTCGAGTTCAACCACGAATTCAAGCTCTAGCGAGGTGTCTTTTGGTCCACTGTACGGAGTGTTCGCGGTTACAACTAGTGCAAGTCAAGCCATGGTGACTTTGACTCCAAAGGCCAACGGTATTGCCGGCACATCATTTTCATTCTCTGTTGGAGCAACCGCAATTGAATCCAGTAAAGCTTCTAGTTCCGGATCCAGTTCCAGTTCCAGTTCCAGTTCCAACTCAAGTTCTAACACCAACTCTAGTTCTTCTAGTGTTGTTAAAAATTCTGGCTCTAGCTCAAGTCAAAATTCGAGCCAAAATGTAAGTTCGTCAAAGGAACAAACATCCACGGAAAATACAAATACTGATACGACTCAAACAACGGATGATACGGAAACGGGAAATACAGATGGGCAAGTTGCCACAACGATTGAGGGAAACCATCCACTGAATACTGGCAATATTGACACAACCCTGACAGAAACTAATCAGGTCGCGGAACAAGAAGTGAATGAAGCCGATACTAAGCAAGCACGGACAACAAGTGAAATTACCAATAGTGTTGGGACGGCCAACAAACCATTTTCAACTAATGCGGCAGTTAATAAATTGGTTCAAGATCCAAGTACGGTCATTGCAAAACAATCGGCTAGTTTTTATGCACTGATGGATGCTACAGCAGTTTCTGCGTCAAGTTATACGGTAAAGGTTGTGGGTCCAGATGGGACTACCCCTGTATCTGGCGCAAAACTTGTGCTAGGGTATCATGTTCAAGATGGGTCCTCTACTTCAAAAGCAAATAATTTTTCAACAGTTTTAACAACCAATGACAGTGGTACTACAACTTTTGATCCAACTTCAAGTTCAAATGGAAATACCTCAGGATACACCAATTACTATACTGGGTCTCCGAACGATACTTTCACGGTCATAGATGGATCGGTTGCATACCTGCCTCCACTAAATTTGAATTCAATTGGACTTACGTTTGGAACCGATCGTAAGATGGTCCTTCAAACTAGTGGCGTGAATGCAGCAACTAAAGCTTATCTTGATGCAAACTTCAACACGGCGTCACATCAAATTGATAATACGCCTGCAAGTATTAGCAGTGATGGTCGAACGCTCACAATTAGGCTGTATGCTGCGCCAAAAGTTCAAGTTATCAATGGTGCTACGGGAGAAGGTATTCCAAATGTTGGTTTTAAGTTTGAAGGAACAGTTAATACATCAACAATTTCATATGCTTCAGGTTTTACAGCCAACACAGGAGTAGCTGGATCATTTGGTGTTACAGGAACAGATGGGATGGCCGACACAGAATGGACATCTGTTGCTACAAATACCTACTCAGGAATTAACCTTAACGGGGCATTAACAGCGGCTGGTTTATCAAATGATTACATTCCATTGAGTGATCGTTATAGATTTCAATTCAATTCAGATGGTACTGTATCCCTTTATAAGGTGGGTACTTATACTCAACCAGGAACAGCACTTTCAATCGTTGATAGTGCAGGTAATACCGTTACTAGTGGGGAAATTCTGCGAATTACAATATATGAAACAATCCATATAAATAAAATTGACAAAGATTCGTCAGCTGGATTAGCAAACAGTGCATTTACACTTACGGATACAACTCCAGATTCGGGATACACCGGAACTAGTGCTACTGGTGATACAGTTGCAACTGATTCGTCAGGAGCTACTTCCATTGTGCCACCTGGTGTAAACACGTCTACTAATTCTGATGCAAGTATCACAAAAGTGCACACGTACAAGTTAGTTGAAAAAACTGCACCAACAGGTTATGCGCTGAATAAGAATACTTATTATTTTAAGTATTCGCTTAAGGCTGGCGTAACGGGAGTGTCTTCAGATGGGTCGACTTATAGTACATCGGCGACTCCAGATGGCATACTCACAGTGAAGTCAGGTAAATTACAATTTGCGGATCAATCGAGCACGCAAATAAAAGCCGTAGATACTAGTGGCAATCCGATTCAGGGTATTAATTTCACACTCTCAAATGGATCGAAATCAAAGACTTATACAACAGATAATGGCGGTGTTGCGGTGACACCTACAGCTACTTTACCAAGCGGGTCATCTTCAGCATCTTATACATTAACTACGGATGCAAGTACAGCAGGCTATACAAATAATGCGCCTTATACGGTTGCTTATTCAACGGGATACAAGTCAGTTACTACCGGCGATACATTGATAAAAGTAGACGGTAATGGTGGGCTAGTTGTCACGTTGGTACGTCAATATGTAAAAGTTGTAGATGTAACAACTGGGCAGCCAATTTCGGGTGGCGTGTACAGGGTGACTGTGATGTCTGGTACGACATCGCTTGGAAGTTATGAAACTGCCACATTACCAACAAGTGGACAAGATTTGTTGACTAATATGGCAACTAAAACGAACGCAAAAATCACGCCCGGACAGGTGTATACTATTCAAATTCAAGAGTTAACGACACCGACTGGATATACACCTAATAAAGATCCTTATAAACTTTATTACAGTACAGATAAGGGCTTTTCTGGGAATTCTGATGGTAGTGCCACAGACTACATGAATTCGGACAACAAATTAGGAACGAGTGGTGGCAACGTTACTTACTACTATACTGCTTTGGCGAGCACAACAGATCCAATTGATCCAGATGATCCATCTCTTCCGGGCGGTACAAATAATCCAGGAACAGGTTCAAAGGGGTTGCTCACGCTAGATAACGTGCCAGCTAATTTAAATTTTGGTGATCAAGAAATAGATTACACCAAGGACAATGAGTATAATTTTAATACTTCAACAGACCAAAATGATTCTAGTATCGCACAATATACAGATCCTTCGACTGGATTACCTACTAATACTTTGACGAGTGTTGCAAATGCAACGGGATCAAATAAAAATAAAGTGTTTACTCAAGTAACAGACCACAGATCAGGTAACCAAAACTGGAAAGTTACTGTGGAAGGAACCGCGTTATCAACAGCTGACAACAGTACAATTGATGGCGCCGAGCTAATCTTTAATGGACTTGCTCAAAAATTAGATTCAACAGGAAAGAGTTGGACCACAACTGGTATTAATATGACTTCAGGTAAAACGATTCTAAACCTTGGTGGTGGCAGTCAAGACTTAATGACTGCAACAAACTCAACTAGTGGTACTTATCAAGATGCATTTTCCACAGAGGGTATAAAGTTGAAAATACCAAGCGGATCAGAATCGATCAAACCTGATACAGGTTATAAATCAGATGTCACATGGACTTTAACTGATGGTCCAGCATAGAAATACTGTTAGTTAGGCAACTAACATTTAAGGAGGTGGGGCCTTTAATTAGGACGAAGTGGTAAGGGGGTATCGTATTTGCCGTTTAAAAAATTAAGGGAAAATTGGAGGAATTAATTATGAACAAAATTAAAGCAGCAACATTACTATCAACAGCAATTCTTGGGGTTTCAATGGCAGTACCAGTGTTTGCAGCTGGAACTACAACAGCTACAGCAACTCAGTCGGGTCAAACACATGCATATATCTCATTCCATGGTAAGAGTGATGGTACAAATCCTTTGGATCCAAGTGATCCATCTACACCAGATCCAGGTAACTCAACTGGTAATCCTGGCCCGCTTTCATTGGATGCCGTTCCAAATACACTGAACTTTGGTGACCATGAGTTATCAGATACCACAGTTGGTGATCACACCTATGCATTGGTTGGTAATGCAGACAATGCAACCAGTGGTGCTGAAAAAGATAGTGCAACACATGAAAAGGATCCAGCAACAACCGATGTCAGTGGAGCCGTTTATACGCAAGTAACTGATGAACGTGGTACAGGTGCCGGCTGGAACGTAACAGCTCAATTAGCCAAGTTCCAAAATGACGGCGCAGATACATTAGATGGCGCAGTAATGACATTTGCTAGTGGTAAAACACAAAAATTAGCAACCGATGCTGATGGAAACCTCACATGGGGAACAGCAGATATTACAGTTCCTAGTGCAGTCTCATTGACTGCTGGTGGCGGAGACACCGCAGTTGAGAATGCTGCTGAAGGTACTGGTAAAGGTACACAACAACAAGTCTGGGAAAATGCAAATGTTAACTTGAAGGTTATTCAGGATTCTGCAAGACCAGGAAACTCAACTTCTACAATTACTTGGACTTTGAATGACACTCCAGCATAAGTTATCATGTAAATAAGTTAAGTTTAAGAGACTAATCTAGAAAGTGTGCTGATTATATATGTCGAAACAACTATGGCGTTGGCTAGGAACCATCGCAGCAATATTTGGAATCTTGATAATGTCGGGAGTTTCTGTTACAAAAGCAGCCGGTACTTCAGATGTCCAAGCTGTCCCGATTGGAGTTACACCGGTTGTCAATAAGAATCAAATTAGTAAGGGCGTTAGTTACTATGATCTTAAACTCGGTGCTGGGAAAAGTACTGATTTAAAATTAAAAATAAGTAATATAAGTTCAAAAGCAGTTACAGTAAAACTGAAAGCTACAACTGCGATCACTAATTCGAATGCGGTTATTGACTACGGAAAAATTCCGAAAACGGTGGATTCTAGCATGCGTTATCGTCTCGACAAGTTGATTAAAATTGCACCGGCGGACAGAAAGATCACCATTCCGTCTAAAAGGGCTGTTTTAGTAACTGCGCGATTAACTATGCCTGATAAGAAATTAAATGGAACCCTTTTAGGTGCACTGCATGTTGAACCTGTTACAAAAAAGGTAAAAAAAGGGTTGCAGAGTAAGTATGCCTTTGCAGTAGCTTGTATGGTGACAAATGGTAAGCAAGTTAAGCCAGATCTGAAGTTGAATACAGTTAAAGCTGGGGTTCGACTTGGTCAAAGAGTGGTAACTGTAAACGTGCAAAATTATCGGGCAAGTTTACTAACCAAGGGTCATATTAACACAACGATTACTCGTCAAGGACAAAATCGAGTGTTGAAGCACTTGGTGGTTCAAACTGCAGCTTTTGCACCGAACACAAACTTTAATTTACCAGTTCCTTGGGGAAGCTCGGCAATTGCACCAGGAAACTATACGCTGCATATGACTTACACATCAACTGATGGGCAATTTGCACACAAGAAAACTTGGAAGTTTAATAAAGATTTCCATATTTCGGCAGTCCAAGCTGCTCGTTATAATTTAGGCACACTTCAGATTCCTTGGTGGATCTACGTAATCATTGCCTTTGTCGTTATCTTATTAATAGTGTTAATTTGGTTATTATTGAAACGACGAAAGAAGGAGGATAAGGCGGATGATTCTAAATAAAATAAATCACCGCTGGAAGTTAGTTCTAGGAACCATCGGGCTTCTAGCCCTACTTCTGGGTGTGGTAACGCCCGTGTCTGCGGCAACAACCACGCAAAATGGAAACACGAGTGCGGCAATTAGTTTTAAAAACCTAAACCCCGAGAATCCTAATTTGCCGGTAGGTTACCCAACAGGTACGGCAGTAACTGTCAAACAAAAGAAAGCTACTCCTAGTGTGACAACAGAAACTAAGCCGCAAGCTACAAAATTGAAATCGTCTGTGACAGTTTCGTCCGAGGGAAAAGGAACAACAACTCTCCCTCAAACAAGTGGTGCTTCTGTACCGCTGATTGTTGTCTTGATTGGCTTGGCCGGTAGTTCAGCCTTATCAATTCCTGTAATTGGTAAGTTTGTGATGACTCAATAGAGAGCTTGTTTGATCCTGATTAAGGGATAAACATATAAATATTAAAAAAGCGAGTGTTGACTCTGAGATGGCTGTCTTTAGCTAGCTTTGAGGAACATTCGCTTTTTTATACATAAAGAAATAGCGAGCAGAAAGGGAGTTTAGTGATGACCCAAAAGCCGAGTCGACCGCAGACAAAATGGGATAAATTAAATTTAATTTTGGCAATTATTTTATTGATGCTGGTTTTTGCGACCTCTGGAAAGCTTATCTATAATTGGTGGATTAATGATTCAGTTCAATCCGATAAAACGGTTGTGATTAATAAACTTTCACAAAAAAAGACCAAACAGAAATCTTTGGATCTTTCAGAGATCTCGATTGATCAAATAAGCTATCAAACTGCGACCGATTTTCTCCATTTGCCAACTTTAGTAGTACACTATCGTATGAAGAACAACAGCGACACTGGCGCGCTTCCTATGTACGTTTTTAATCAAAAAATTCGTTTTCATCAATTGACCACATACAATACAACAACTATTTTAGCTGGAAGCGACTTAGCAACAGGGCGATTGAGAGGAGTTTCTGCTAACTACTTGGAAAATCAGGAGATTATGTTATTACCTAATCAAACAGTGACAGTGATTCAGACGTATCGGCTGGAGAGTATGAAAAGACCAGTTACTATGCAAGTTTTGGCTAATGGGCATACGCAAAAAATTAATCCTTGGCAGTTAAGCATGGTGAAGGCTAATGAATAGGAAAATTAGAAAAGCATTATTGACGGTAGTTTTATTGATTGCAATTGGGTTTTGTGGTGTCTATTTGAGTCACGATTCATTGTCGAACTGGCTAGTTACCCGTCAAAAGATAACAATTAGCCGTAGTAAAATTGCCAAGACGAAAAGACAAGCTGATAATGAAGCTAACTATAATTTTAAAGCAGTTAAACCATTGTCGCTGACGCAACTTAGTAAGTTAAGCCTGAAAAAGGGTAATCTTCCAATAGTGGGGAAGATAGTAATCCCAAATGTAAAAATGAATTTGCCGATTTCTCGGGGAGTAGAGTCACGTAATTTGGCATTTTCAGCTGGGACATTGAAGGCTACAGAAAAGATGGGAGAAGCAAATTATGCGTTAGCTGGTCATCATATGGCTAATAATGATCATATTTTGTTTGGTCCTTTGGTACGAACAAGTGTTGGAGAAAAGGTTTACGTGTCGGATATGACAGACGTTTATATTTATCAAATCTGGTTACGAAAGTACATTTCAGCTAATCAGTTAGCTGTCTTAAATAATCAAAAAGGGCAAAATCTTCTGACTTTAGTAACTTGTGATGACACGGGGACAGGGCGATTATTAGTGCAAGGAAAACTGGTTCAAAAGGTACGGCTTTCTAAATTAGATAAAGCTCTTAGGAGTCAGATAAATCAAAATTAGGAAAAGGGGCATAAATTAAATGAATTACTTCATTGGTCGAGGAATTGATAATCTTTTGACAGGAATTGAACAAGCTCAAATTAATCGTCTGAAACTTTTTAAGAAAAATCAAATTCCAGCCCAGATTATTTCATTCAATTATTCGCGAGATACGCATAAAAAGGCTGCGGTGTACGGATTAGATAAACAAGATTTGTGTAATATGTTTGATTATTATCAACAAAGTCGACTGGTTAATGTTCACGCACTCACAGTTGCAAGTGTTAGGCCAAAAGGGACAGAGTCTGAGTTAGTAGGGTTTGAACAGGATCTTGCCGCGGTTAATTGTGTTAAAAATCGTCATGTAGTTTGTCAAATACGTTATATTCAGTTGACTGGTCAAGTACAGCAAGTCCTTTGGACCAATCAGTCAGGCAAGATTGATCATACCGATTCGTATGACGAACGCGGATTTTTTGCTCGCCGTAGTTGGCTTGATTTAGTGGGTAATATTAAATTAGAAACTTATTATACTCCTGCTGGTAAAGAGGCAATAACAATCAAATATCGAAATTATGAAAAATTAGATACGGAAAAGATTAAATTAGCGAGTGGCGAAACATTCGATTCATTTAATGACTTAAAGAATGATTTTTTACAAAAACTCGATGCTGAAGAAATTAGTACATTTTTTCTTGACCGGGAATTTGACCCAGTTACTTTTCGCGATATGAATTTGGCAGGCAAACGTATCTCGGTGATTCACAATGCACATGTAGGTTATGAGGAAACAATGGCAACTGAAGTCAACAAAATTGCGGAGCAGGCAGGGAAAAAAGAGCGTTTCAAACCGGCTCTAGCCTACTATGATAGGCTGTTACAGCATCCAGGTAATATTGATGCCTTCCTAGTGTCTACAGAAGCGCAAAAAAAGGATATTCAAAAAAGCTATCCGGATACAAAACCTGTGTTTGTTGTTCCGGTTGGCTTCAATTTGAATTTACCAAGTCCAATTGAATTGCAGCGGCGTGATTTATATCAGGTTATTATTGTGAGCCGAATTTCACCAGAGAAGGGAATTAGTGATGCGATTGCAGCATTTATTTCGGTATGGAAGCAAGTACCGCAAGCTAGGTTGGTGATTTATGGTGGTGCAAATGGGGAAGTATCAAGAGACTATTTAAAACAAATGAATGAACAGATTATCGCAGCTGGTGCACAAAATGCAATTCGATTTGCTGGATTTAGACATAATCTAAAGAAAATGTACGATCGATCAGGGTTGTTTGTGATGACCAGCCATTCCGAAAGCTTTAATTTAAGTATGCAGGAGGCTTTAAGCCACGGAGTTCCCGTTTTGGCTTATGACATTAAGTACGGGCCAAGTGACATGATTAGTAATGGTAGTAACGGTGTACTAGTAAAACCAAATGATGTGAATGAGTTAACGGTACAAATGAAACGGCTATTATCGCAACCGCAGTTGTTAGGCCATATGAGTGATGGTGCGTATCGCTTACGAAAAAAGTATAGTGGCGAAATAGTTTGGCGGGATTATCAACAGGTAATAGCTTTTTTAGATAATCAGGACACTGTGATTGATTAAAAATATTGCGACAAAGCTAACTTTTAAAACAAAATTTATCTCGTATTGCGTCAACGCCGTTAGAGTTAATTAAGTATTCTAGGGATAATGATATTGTCGTTAAGCCCTTCTCTCCAAGTGCTCATGGGTTGGCGTTACAGGATAAAGAGATTGAAGAAAAGGCAGATAAGTATCACGTTATTGTTCCGCAACTAGCAATTTGGGATGATGGGGTTGCCCAGGACTGTTAATCCAGATCACATGAGAGCAAATGATGAAATTAACTTTGAAACCTTGAATGAAGATATGAGAATATTGGAAAACGTTAAACCATTAGATTATGGGAATTCCAGTGGGTTTCCTGAATTTTGCGGAAAACTTTATTAATTATAATAATAAACGTGGGGATTAGCAAATGAGTAAAGTTATGATTTTAGGTGCTCACGGGAAAATGGCGCGATTATTTACCGAAAGACTTTTAAAAGCAACGGATGACAAATTAGTTTCGTTTTTATGAAAAGCACAACGCTTAAATAATTATGCTAATAATAAATATGTTCGGCTGATAAAAGAAGATGTCCTAAACACCGATCACTTGGAAAATGGTGATGCAGTCGGTGGGATTAGTTTTTTCTGATTTTAGAGGAATCAATTTGGTCGATCAAATTCAGAATTTGATTAAAACGATGAAACAGGCTCAACAAGAACGTTTCGGTGGGATACTAGGAAAATACGGTGAATGGAACGAACAGGCCATTGATGCGTATCTGCCCGAATTTAGATCTACCGCAAAACAAGTTGCAGAATCTGGTCTGCAATATATTGAAATTTGTCCAGCATGGTTAACTGATAAAGATTGTGTATGAAATCACATAATTAGGCGAACAGGGGTACAAGCTTCGTAAAAAAGTGTTGCTGATTTTGCGTTTCAAGTTATTACCAATTCACAGACGCATATTAACGAGAGAATTGTGTTAAACAAATCCAATACTGACGGTGATAAAACCAGTTGGAAGTGAGTTTAAAAAAGTGAAAATAAACTAAAGGCTTCTACTAGATAGCTTTTATCCAGGAGAAACTTTTTTTGACTAAAAAGTTTTGAAAATCTAATGTATAAAGCCGTTTGTGAAAAAATAGATATCATAGTTTATGCTTGTTATGCCAACTACTACGTGTAGGAGAAAGACTTTCATTCTAGAAATCTTGATATTCTGTACAATGTCAGTCCTTCTGGCCAAGACTGCCGTAAGAACTCACACTTTGTTCTATCCCAACCAGTATTATTATCTAATTTTGTTACCAAGAACGCTTTGTATCAGGCAACGAGATGTACTTTTATAGTTTCAACCTTTAGTTACTTTAAAAATTTTGTAACATTATAGTTCCTTGAAATAGGCCTCAATTGCGCGTTCCACCTTTACATGAACAGGATTGAGATCCATCGAGGGCTGAAAGCTCAAGTAAATTTTTCTGTGTGGTGAATCGGGATAGAGTTTGTGTAAAGAAATAGCAGATAAATCAACGGTTAACCAAGATCTTTCAGGGACAAATCCATATCCAATATCTTGTGCAATTAGACCATGAAAAGTATCCCGATCACTTGTTACAAATTTAGGGACAACTGTTTTAAAATTATGGTCAAGTAAGTAAGATTCTAAATAAGTTCGTAGAGGACTTTTTTCAGATAAAATAAGATTTTCATTTAAAAGATCATCAGGTGTTAAGTGTTCTCTTTTACTAAGTTTGGAATGGCTGCTAACAGCGACGTAAATCTCTTCGTCAGTTAGCAGCTTATTTGTGTTACCGCTGATCGGATGTGTACTAAACTCAAAATCATAATGCTCCAAGCGATTATTTTCCAGGCCGTGTTGAACAAGGTTAACTGTCACGCCCGGTACTTGAGCTTTAATAGTCTGAATTAATGTTGGAATCATAGGAGATGACGTCTCAAAACGTAAAGTTACCGCGTTATTACTGGCAGAACTGATCGTTTTAACCGCATTAACTGCCGCATCAAGTTGATTGAGAACTTGGTTTACTTGTTTTGAAAAAACGGTCCCTTGAGAACTTAATTTTAGTGAATGACCATTACGAATAAACAATGTCACGCCAAGTTCTTGTTCGAGTTGCTTTAATGTTTTGCTGAGTGAGGGTTGGGCAACGCGTAATTTGCGTGCAGAACTAGAAATATTCTCGGTAGACGCGACCTCAACAAAGTATCTTAATTGTAGTAAACGCATGGTTTTCATCTCCTATAGCTTTTTAGGTATACTGCATGTGAATTATTGTATTTCATTTTTATGGCAAAAAGCAATAGTATTATTAACATTAAGTTAGAAAAAATGATAGGTTCTAATTTAAAAGCAATATTTGAAAGGAGAAAGCAAAAATGGCACAAGAGGCAGAATATATAAAAGCACATTATTCAAAATTTGAACAATTGTTAACCCAGTTTGTTGAGATTAGGTCGGTCAGTAATGCGGACGATGATATGACGGCATGTATCGATTTCTTAAAAACTACTTTTGAAAAATTGTTAAACGCCAAGGTTACACTCGTTAAGACGGCCGGACTACCATCGCTCGTTGCCCAAATTAACGGGACAAGTAATCATACTGTTTTGTTCTATGGACATTACGATACAATGCCCGGTGGTACGCGCGACCTATGGGAAACTGATCCTTTTAAACTAACATTGAAGAATGCAAGATATTTTGGTCGTGGTGTGGGTGACAATAAAGGTCAGTTGATGGCCCAAATTTTAGGCATCTATACATATATTCAATTACATGGAACGTTACCATTCAATGTGGCTTTTTTAGTAGAAGGTGAAGAGGAACGTGGGAGCGTCAATTTAAAAACAACGGTCTCAAGTTTGCATGAGACACTATTGAAGCAAGTGGAGTTAGCGGTGGTCGTAGATGGTTCCATTAATCAAAATGACGAACATGTGGTTAGACTTGGTAATCGGGGTCTTTTTGGTTTCGAATTAATCACGAAAACGGGTGAAAATGATAATCATTCTGGTAATGCTGGCAACATTATGACTAGTGCAGCCATTAAATTGGTTGCCGTTTTAAGAAAATTATATGATTTTGACGAACAGCGCGTTTTGATTCCTAATTTTTACCAGGGTGTGCCTCAAGGAAAAGAAATTAAAACAGATTTATTAGAAGCACTACCTTTTGATAAAGAGCAGATCAGTTCTCAAATGGGTTTGAAAACGATCCCAGACAAAATGGAGTTTTATCAACGATTAATGTATCAACCGACGTTTAATATTGCGGGAATTAATGGTGGCTATACTGGCAAAGGATTGAAGACGGTTATTCCACATCAAGCTAACGTTAAGATTGATTGTCGGTTAGTGGGTAACCAAAATATTGAAATAATTCGCAAAGGACTGGAAACAGTCTTAGCAGCTGAAATTCAAAGTGGCGAAGTTTCAATTAACTGTTTAGGCGCAATTCCACCTAGTACCTCGGACTTATCTAAGTCACTGATTGACACTTTTGCTGCGATCATTAAAAAAGCAACTGGATCAGTGGTCATTGAACCGGTCATGGCTGGAACGGTACCCAATTATGTATGGACGGAAGTACTTAAAGTTCCGGTGGTTACAATCCCATATGCCAATTATGATCAACATAATCATGCGCCAAATGAAAATATGACTAAAAAGGATTTTATTGATGGAATCAAAATTTCATATGAATTAGTAAATAGTTTATTTAAATAAAAGAGGTAAGGTCTATGGAAAATAGTGCACTTTCAAATGTTCAGACGGAAACAAAGAAACCAAAAGCAACGTTTATTTTAATTTATATCGCCTATATTGTTTGTTTTTTGGATAGATCGGCTATTAATATTGCTTTGTCATACATTGGCAAAGACTTTAACTTAAGTACCACAACTTTGGGAGTTGTTGCGAGTGCGTTTTTCTTCAGTTATTCCTTGATGCAAATCCCTGGTGGCTGGTTAACGGATAAATTTGGAACAAGAAATACGGTGATTGTGGCAATTACCATGTGGTCAATTTTTACTGTGTTTACAGGATTTGCTTGGTCGCTAGGCTCGCTTATTGTCATCCGAATTCTATTTGGTTTGGGAGAAGGTGCCTTTCCGTCAGCAAGTTTGAAACAGGTAGCCGAAGAGTTCTCCTATAAAAGTCGTTCACAAGCCACGTCGGGCATGATTTCATCTAATTATGTGGGTGCTGCAATTGCGCCGGTCATCATTGCCCCAATTATTGCTTCAGTTGGTTGGCGAAGCGCGTTTCATTTATTAGGAATTATTGGAATCGTGTTTGTAATTGTTTATTTTTTCGTTATGAAACCCAAACAAAAAAAGGCGAAAACTACCGATTCTAAACACACAAAAGTTAGTTGGTCACAAGTATTGACCAATAAAATGATTTGGCAGTTTTTCATTGTCGTTTTCGGACTTAGTTCAGTTACAAAGGGGCTGGATACATGGATGCCAACGTACTTATTACAGGCTAGACACATTAACTTGGCAGGAGTGGCTTGGATGGTTCCCTTACCGTCAATTGCAGCTGGAATCGGTGCTATTGCCAGTGGCTTTATCATGATCAAATGGTTTGATGGTAAAGAGAAATGGTTAATTGCCCTGACAAGTTTACTGGCAACCGTTTTTATGTTTGGTATGTATAAAGCGACATCTGTCGGTGCTGTGATCACGTTTGAAGTGATTACTTATTTCTTTAAATCAATTGCGTTTAGTAGCAGTTTTGCGTTCTTTGCTAGACTAATGACAAAAAATGCTTATGGTTCTTCGATTGGAATTGTGAATTTTGGTGGCCAATTGGCTGGGTTTATTGCGCCTATTTTGATTGGCTTCTTGGTACAACTATTTGGTGGATCTTATAGTGCAGCCTTTCTGTTTTTAGTAGTTGCAGCAGGAGTTGCTTTTATCACATCACTGACATTTAACGAAAAAAATATTGAAAGATATAAAGAAAATGTTGTTGCAAGCCAAGAAAGTGAAGATTAGACATGAAAATAGTAAGTGCTTTTATTAGAAAAGTGGATATTCCACTTAAAACACCGTTTGAAACTAGTTTTACTAGAATGACTAGTAAAAAATGTATTATTTTGGAGCTACATGATCAAGATGGCACAGTAGGCTATGGTGAGTCATCTGCGTTTGATCAGCCATTTTATAATGAAGAATTTCGGGATGGTAGCTGGGAGTTAATAATCAAGCAACTTTTACCAAGAATAATGAATAAGGAACTCACGCATCCAGATGATTTGTATGATTTGGTTATTGATATTCGTAGAAACAACATGTCAAAAGCCGCGATTAACTGTGCACTTTGGGATATTTACGCCAAACAACATCATCAAACTTTAGCACAAGCGTTAGGTGGTAAACGAGATAAAGTAGAAACTGGAGTTAGCATTGGTGTGCAGGATTCTCCAGAGCAATTGGTAAAAGTTGTTGAAGGTTATCTTCAGGATGGTTATCGACGTATCAAAATGAAAATTAAACCAGGCAAAGATTATGAATATATTGCTGCGGTTAGAGAAAAGTTTCCAGATACGATGTTGATGGCCGATGCTAATTCTGCTTACCGGTTAGCTGATGTGAAAATGTTAAAAAAGCTTGATGATCTGAATTTAATTATGATTGAACAACCGCTTGAACCGGGAGATTTAGTGGATCATGCTACGCTGCAAGCACAATTAAAAACAAGTATTTGTTTGGATGAAAGTGTGACTTCTTTAGATGATGCTCGTAAAATGGTGCAATTGAAGAGTGGAAGAATTATCAATATTAAGGTTGCCCGATTGGGTGGCTTAACCATCGCAAAACAAATTCAAACCTATGCGCAAGAAAATGGTATTGAATGTTGGTGTGGTGGCATGTTGGATTCAGGAATTGCGCGAGCAGGTAACATTGCAATTGCCACTTTATCAGGATATACATTACCGAATGATATTGCTGCTTCAAAACGTTATTATGCAGACGACATTATCGAACCCACAATTGCATTAGACGGAACATTTGTTGATGTTTCCGCAAAAGAAGGACTCGGATACGATATTAACCGAGGAAATTTGGATCGGTTTACAATTAAATCGGCAAGGGTTTAATGTCACCACTGAATTAAGAATCATTTTGTTTCACATTAAAAATAAATTAAAAAAAGTGTTGACTTTTAATAATCAACTCTTATAATTAACCTCATCAAGTCGAAAGGGATGAAGTCACATGACAAGTTTTGTTAAAGCTATTTTAAGTAATTTAGTCATTATTAGCTTATTAATTAAAGCGCACAGTTCTGTGACTTCAATCCTTAGCTAATAATTTTTTGGCGTCTCGATAAAAAAGGATAATTGAGTTACCCGCTGTGCTTCGTAAGAAGTGTGGCGGGTATTTTTTTATCTAATTACGAAAAAGGGAGCAGATTTTATGAATAAAAAATGGAAAGTTTCAGTTTTGTTTCTAATTGCAGCCACCGTGTTGGCAGGATGTGGAAGTAAGAGTGCCAGTGCGGGGACTCACGACTATGCAACTAAGCAAACTTACAATCTAATGGCCAATACTGAGGTAGAAACGATGGATCCATCACTTGCGGATGATTCAACTTCACTTGCTCAATTGGAAAACACCAACGAAGGACTTTATCACCCCAACAAAACGGGTAAGTTAATGCCCGAAGCAGCTAGTAAAACAATCGTTAGCAAGGATGGAATGACCTATACGTTCACAATTCATAAGGGGATGAAGTGGAGTAATGGAGATCCGGTAACAGCCCAGAACTTTGTTTATGGCTGGCGAAGAAGTGTTAATCCGACTACGAAGGCACCCAATGCGTTTTTATTTGCACCAATTAAAAATGCAAATGCAATCATGAATGGGAAAAAGAGTGTCAAAACGTTAGGTGTTAAGGCTGTGAACA
The DNA here is from genome assembly GCF_001437405.1 of Pediococcus ethanolidurans. Lineage (GTDB taxonomy): Bacteria > Bacillota > Bacilli > Lactobacillales > Lactobacillaceae > Pediococcus > Pediococcus ethanolidurans. The sequence continues at coordinate 85,531 of NZ_JQBY01000005.1, forward strand.
AAACAACTTTTAAAGTTACTTTAGCGAAACCGGCACCTTATCTAAAACAAATGACGGCTTTACCTGCATTTTTCCCACAGGATAAAAAAGTGGTTGAAAAGTATGGTAAATCTTATGGCACATCAAGTGATAAAACCGTTTATAACGGGCCATTTGTTCAAAAAGGTTGGACGGGTAGCAATTTAACTTGGAAACTAAAGAAAAATACAAACTATTGGGATAAAAAGACGGTGCATTTGACCACTGTTAATATGCAGGTGGTACAAAATTCCAGCACAGCGCTTAATCTGTATCAAGTTAAGAAGTTGGATGATATCTCGTTGTCAGGTGAACAAGCCACACAAGAAAAGAACAATAAAGATTTCTATTCCTCAACGGCAAATTCAATGACTTATGCCGTTTACAATTTTAAGAATAAAGCTATGCAAAATATCAATATTCGCAAGGCCATCTCCCTTGTTTTGAATCGTAAGCAGGTGACTAGCAAGGTGTTAGCCGATGGTTCAATCACACCAAAAGGGTTTGTGCCCGCTAAATTAACTGAGAATCCAAAAACGGGGGCTGATTTTACAACTGATGCGGCAGTTGCCAACTCAGTAACTCAAAATAAAACTCTAGCTAAAAAATATTGGGCAAAAGGAATGAAACAGTTGGGTAAAACAAAGCTAACGATCAATTTGATGTGTTGGGATGAAGGATCTAACTCGCAGGTTGCCGAATATATGCAAAGTGAGATCAATCAAACTCTAAAGGGAGCGGACGTAAAAGAAAGTACTTTGCCAAAGAAATCGGCAATTACAAAGATGTCGAGTCACACTGGTTTTGATATGGCGTTGACTGGCTGGAGTCCTGACTTTCTTGATTTGATGGATGTTTTGCAACTCGAACAAACTGGTAATCCTTATAACTTTGGGTCATTCAGTAATAAAACTTTTGACAAGTATATGAAAGCTGCGATTACAACGGATGCAACCAATAGTCAGGCACGGTATGACGATTATGTGAAAGCCGAAAAAGTTTTGATGAAACAACAGGGTGTGGCCGTGATTGATCAAGGGGCTTCAACCTATCTGCATAATCCTAAGGTAAAGGATGCAGTTTCAACAACTGATGGCGGAACTTATTTGAAGAAGGCCTATGTGGTTAAATAATTAGTTAGAAAACAAAAAATCTTCAAAGCTTGATGATAATAAGGACTGTTTATCATTAGGATTTGAAGATTTTTTGTGTTAATTTGGGTTAGTGTGAAAATTGGTTAGTTATTATCACATGGCTGTGCTAGACTTTAAAAGGAATATTCTGTTACTGAGAAAAGGGAGTTTAAGAATTATGACTTTAGATGGCATTGTTGAAAACCTTTTGTCTGAAATTAATATGAGGACTCACCCTCGCACTGATGGTATTAAATACCAGTTTAGAGAGTGTACATTTCCTGTGACGTTCACACGTGATGGGTACAAAGAAGCCGATGGATGTGCCATTTTTTTGATGGAGCCAGACGGAAAATATACTGTGAAAAAATTTGATAGTCGTTATATGGACATCAAGGATCCAATTCGCCAGATTTATCATGGTGCTATTTTTGATTGTGAAGAAGAGCCCACCAAAATGGACACTTTAATCGATGCAGTCGAAAAAGGTGTTTCTGAGACTAAATAAAGTTTCCAAAAAGTACTTTGATTTTAGAGAGATCTAATCATTTCTCTAAAATTGAGGTGCTTTTTTTACTTGTAGAAAGCGTTTTCTGATTTTGGTGCTAAAATAAAGTATCTGGACAAAGTTTTTGAAGGGAAGCATTAGGATGACAGAATCAAAGCAAGCAATTCTAAAAGCTATTAAAGAGACAACGGATCAGTGGCGAGTTTCTGATGAGAAAAGAGATGCTGGGTTACCAACCCAGTTTGCAGATGTCACACGTTATGATAATTTGAGCTATGGGCCAGCCGGAGCTGAAAACCTATTGGATGTGTATACACCAAAAGAAATCACACAAAAGGTTCCGGTAATCATTGATATTCATGGCGGTGGTAACGTTTATGGTTCTAAAGAACTATATCAACATTATTGTCTTGGCTGGGCAAGAGCTGGTTTTGGCGTGGTGAATTTCAATTATCGACTAGCTCCTAAAACGCCATTTCCGGGTGCTTTAAAAGATACGGCATTAGTTGGTCAATGGATTTCAGAGCATGGTGAAGAATATCATTTAGATGTCGATAATGTATTTGTGATTGGTGATAGTGCGGGAGGAACATTAGCTGAACAGTATTTAACAGCTTATTCAAACGAAGCGTATCGCACGGCACTTGGTTTGGTAAGTAGTGAGAAACTAAAAATTCGTGGTGGTTGTTTAAATAGTGGCTTTTATTTCATTGAACGCTCAGGAGCAATTCCTGAAAATAGCTTGATGAGTGCCTATTACACGCCTGAAGTGATGCAACGCTATGATCAACAATTACACACTGAAAAATTCATTACCTCAAAATTTCCACCAGTTTTTGTCATGACAGCTAATCACGATTTTCTACATGATGAGGGAGTTCGTTTTGACCAGTTTTTAATTGATAAGGGTGTTCCACACGAATTTAAAGTTTATGGTGATGAAAAAGAACCACGCGAACACGTATTTCAATTGAATCAACGTGACACAGTAGCAGCAAACGCTAATCATGCGCAGGCAGAGTTTTTGCGTACTTTGATGAAGTAAATAGTTTTTAGGCTCAGTTTGATTGTCAGAGTTAGTTTATAACTGAAAAATTTCAAATGTTGATGTTAACTGAAGATATTATAATCAAAAAGATGGGGAGGATTCAAATGAGTGTAAAAAAGAAAAAGAAAATACAAATTAATATGGATAAAACACTGGCGGAAGGTGACATGCCATTTGATCTAAAATTAACAGAAGAGCAAAGGGCTAATCAGGACTTGCTTAATTCGATAAAAGGGCTATCTGAGGAGAAACTAGATACGCGAAAAAAGATTGAAAATTGGTTAAAAGATGAATCTGAAGACTATTAAATAAAATGAGATTATTAGTATTTATGTGGGAGTTATTGGAAGAGCAGGAGATAAAGGACGCCCAGTAGTATTTTGAGATCCGGGATTGGAACTCACTAGGATTGAAAAAGCTTTCATATATCGATATTGGAAAAATTTTCTCAATAAAATTGAATACAATTGACCATGCTATGAAAATTGGAAAGTATCTCTTACAGATGTCAAAGAGTTGGCTGTATTTATTCGTAAGTATCGAAAAAAGTTTAAGCAATAAAATGGTAAAAAAAACTAACTGCACTTCTTAGCAGCTAGTTTTTCTTAATTAACGATTTAAGAAATATTATTCAGCAACAACTTGGAAGAATAAAACGGAACCCCATTTTTCACCCTTGATTAGACCCTTTGCTGTTTTTGCAGCAGCATCTAAATCATTATCAGGAGTAACTTTGAATTCGAGTTTCATACCAGTTTTCTTAACAAATTCGTATTTAAACTCGCCATCATATTCTGTCAAAAGCTTGGTAATATCGTCTTGTTTCTGTGGTGAATTAACTGCAATCATATTTTTCTCTCCTTAAATTATGCTAGAATTTTAAATCTTATACAGATAAATTCTATTATAAAAAGCTTAAAAAGTAAACCCTTACACTGTGATCTAATTCAATAATTAAAGAGGTTGTTACATGAAAAATTCTTGCAGTTAATTGACACGATATTTCATTTCAACGTGAGGAGTGCTTTCAAAAATAAATGGTTCACTGCTTTTTTTGAAACCAAATTTTTCGTAAAAACCCGCCACTTGAGCCTGAGCTTCAATGATAATTTCTTTGTTTGGCCATTTTTCCTGACACAATGAAAGGATGCGTTCGATGAGCTGTTTACCCATGCCAGTACCACGTAGTTTCTTTGTGATCACTACTCTGCCAAAGGTAACATGATCATCCACTTCAAAAATACGTGCGTAAGCTAGAACATCAGAATTGGTTTTGTCTTGGTAATAAAGGTGGTAAGCAATTAAGTCGTTATCATCCAATTCGTGATAAATACGAGTTTGTTCCACGACAAATGTGTCAATACGAAGTTTTAGAAGATGGTATAGTTCTAAACTTGATAATTCATCAATTTTTTTGATCTGCCACATAAACATTCCTCTTTCTTTAATTAATAGGTATAATATAGTTGAAGATACAACTAAACAACTTTAAGGAGCAAATGAATGGATAGTACAAAACTATACAGATTGATTGGATCTATTTCACGACAATCAACAACTAGTGTTAATCAACAAGTCAGTCAATTGGGTTTGGATAACAATTTGTTTGTTTATTTAATGAGAATTGTCGAAAATGAAGGCCTTTCACAAGTTGCGTTAGTAACAATGGTTAGAGTCGATAAAACCACTTTAAGCAGGGCCTTGAATAAATTAATTGCAGAAGGATATATCGATAAGGTGACTGATCCTCAGAATAAAAAGTTTAAAAATCTTTACCCAACCAAAGAGGGAAAAGAAGTTTATAATCACCTATATCGGATTGAACAAGCATACATTCAAAATGCGCTTAAAGACGTTTCACCAAGTGAGCAGCTTACCCTTGGTAAAACGTTAGAAAAAATTTATAATGCTTTATAAATATAAATGTAGTTTAGCACAATAAGTTGCAAATGCAACTATGAAAAGTGAAAAAATAAATATATACTTGTAATCGGTTAATTTTTCGGGTAACGTGAAATCAGAATCATTGCAGATACAGAAAGGAAAATAGGTATGGCTAATAGTGAAATATTTGGGAAAAAACGGGCTGATTATTTAAAATTTGCTGGGAACTATGCAGCAGGCACTTTTCTGGACAATAATATTCAGAAATCAAATTATACAAAAATTGCGCTTGTACCAACCGTAAAAACTATCGAAGCATGGTCCAAACTGTATAAGAAGTTTAACCTGGGTGAGAACTATTCAAATGAACAATATTGGGATGATCAATCAAAATATTTATCAGATGTGACACAAGCCAAAGAATGGCTGGAGGAGTTATTTAAAGATCGCTTTGAAATTACCGCTGTCGGTGCTGAAATTTTGGAGGGTGTTGGTAATCGTTCTTCAGAAAACTCAGTTCAATTAACAGAAGCAACTGATCTGGATAATAATTGCTATTATATTTTGCAAGGCGGTTTTCCTGCGCTTGAGGCAAAAAGCAATGCCATTAAGCAATCTAAGAGTTTTGCCTACGATCGAGATGTGTTCCAAATTGATGAAAATAATATGGTTTCATTTGATGAACGAAACTTGGATCTTTTAATTATGTCAATGGTTAAAGATTATTTTGATCGCGAAATCACGCCACAAGATTTAAACTCGAAACTTCCTGCTTTTCGTGTTTGTGGGACGTTTAATGATTATGGCAAGCCAGCATCAGATGGTAATCGCCTTTGTACCATCATTAAAACGAATCATAAAAATGAGTTAACTCAGGCTTCTGATGAGGAACAATTGGCATTGTTAAAAGCTGGCAAAGCACTACCAGCTAGTGCAGGTCGCAGTGCTGCATGGCAAGCTAACGAAAAGAAACGGTTAGAATGGCTATTGGCGGGAGAACCTGCAACAACTAAGAACTAACTGACGGAAAACTTTAAGTTAATAAATTTTAAAATAAAAAACAGTCTAAATTAACAATTGAGTAATCAGTTGTGATGTTTAGGCTGTTTTTGTTTTATAACACAACATTAGTGATTTGATGCAAAACTCCTTGCTGCACCATTTCATTAGGATTTAAGCCTAACTTGCCATTGGGTACAGGAACACCTAATTGTGCATAATAATCGACCCAAAATGGTAAAATGATTCCGGTTTTCTGATCCGTGAAGTTCATTGGAATGAGTTTAAAAATTTGGTTATTTTCAAAGGCTGTATAAACAAAATCAGCACAGTAATAGCCATGGACATTGGGGTTGTAACTGTCATTATAAGGCTGACCAAGCAGCTGTTTTGCTTGAGCAATAATCTGTGCAGCATCAATGGATTGATTCGCCCGAAAGAGATCGATTTGTGCCCAATCGCGAGTTTTAAACCTTAAATAAGGTTCACGAATACTTCCGGTGGACGGTAAGGTGTGAAGAACAAATACTTCATTGGCAGCTGTGACTTCAACAAGCGCAACGTGATCGTAAGTTACTTTTTTTGAAGTTACGGTGCTGTCAACAATGGCTTGTGAAAAATTATCGGGGATACTTTGTAAAAATAACAAATCAGCGTTTTTAAACATGACTGAGTTCTCCTTGAATGAGCGTAGAATTTAATTTCAATTATAACGATTTAATTTAAAAAAGCTCAAGTATTGTCAGTATAAAGTTTTTTTGAAACAAAACAATCGGAAATTCTTCAGTTAGACGTACCAGTTGACAGTATTCTAGAAAATTTAGAGATCTACACTGTTTTAAATCAACCTCAAAAACGGAATCAGAAAGTAGTTAAAAGTTGAGGCCGAATCTGCTTAGAGACACTATCTATTAAAATCTGACATAGCTTAAAATATTTTTTATATTGACATTCACCATATTTAAGACTAAAGTAAGCACAACATAAAGACCTTTAACTTAGTCCGAGAGACCAAGAAGGATTCCGATGAAAGCAACAGGAAGACCCCTTGGCTTAACGACTAAGGGATCTTTTTTAAAATTAAATAATGTCACTGAACCATTTAATTGTTTCCTGAGAGAACAAAACGGTGCAGTAAAGTCTTCGCATAAGCTCTTGCGGAGAATCTACAACACAAGCTAAAGCACTTAGTTAATCAGAAAACGGTTAACTAAGTGCTTTTTTATGTAGAAACGAAAGGAAGAAACAGCATGGTAGAACAAATACAGGCAAATTTAGTTTCGATTGATCAATTAACAGCAGACGATGCGTTAGATTTCATTCATGAGGCACAGGCATTTAAAGCAGGTAAACAGGTTCACTTGTTAAAACCAGCGTATGCAATGAATTTATTTTTCGAAGATTCTACCAGGACTAAAACCAGTTTTCAGATGGCAGAAATGAAATTAGGCATGCAGGTGCTAAATTTTAATGCCGCAACTAGTTCGGTTAATAAGGGAGAAAGCCTGTATGATACCTTACGAACCATTGAAGAAATCGGCGTCAACATTGCCGTGATTCGCCACTCACAAAACAATTACTATCAAGGATTAGTAGAAGCTCCTAATTTGAAAATTGGAATTGCTAACGCCGGTGATGGCTCTGGTCAACATCCCTCACAATGTCTACTTGATATGATGACCATTTATGAACAATTTGAACATTTTAAAGGACTGAAAGTTTTAATCAATGGCGATATCCGCCATTCGCGGGTGGCAAGATCAAATGCGGAAATGTTATCTCGATTGGGAGCTGAAGTTTACTTCTCCGGTCCTGAAGAATGGTTTGATCCGCAACTTGAACGTTACGGAAAGTTCGGTAGTTTTACGGAACTCTTACCCAAAATGGACGTCATCAACATTTTGCGTGTGCAACATGAACGACTTTCTGGAAGTTCCAACAGTCAGTTTGATGAGCAGGCCTATCGTAAACAATTTGGCATTACTTCAAATCGAATTAAAGTATTAAAACCGGATGCCATTATCTTACATCCAGCTCCCGTCAACCGCGGTGTTGAAATTGATGATGAACTGGTTGAAAGTCCGCACTCCAGAATTTTTACACAAATGAAGAATGGCGTATTCGTACGAATGGCAATTTTGAGTAGTCTATTACGGTATCAAAAACTTTTGTAGGGGAGCTGAACAGCAATGACACTATTATTAAAAAATGGCGTGGGTTTTGTTGAGCATAAGTTGGTTCCACTCCAGATTTTAATTGTAAATGGTCGTATTCAGGAACTAAATGGTGCAACTAATCAAGCAGACGAAGTCATTGATTTACAGCATGCGTTCATTTCGCCAGGTTTAATTGATCTGCATGTGCATTTACGTGAACCAGGATTTACGAATAAAGAAACCATTCGTACGGGTGGAGCTGCAGCTGTTCATGGTGGGTTTACAACGATCGGGGCAATGGCAAATTTAAACCCTACACCTGACACACCGGCACGATTTAAACATCAATTGGAATTGAATCAGCAGACACCCGTAAAAATTAAACAGTACGCACCGGTTACCAAAAAGCGTGCGGGTCATGAAATAGTCGATTTCGCACAATTAGCTAACGCAGGGGCATTTGCGTTTAGTGATGATGGTGCCGGGATTGAAAACGCAAATGTGATGTTAAATGCTATGCAAAAGCTTGCCAAATTACAATTACCATTGTGTGATCATGCACAGGATATGACTTTGACTAATGGTGGGGTGCTTAACGCTGGCGCGGCTGCGCAAAGATTTAAAGTTCCAGGTGTGAATAATGTGAGTGAAACTGCTCAAATTGCCCGCAACTTGGTGTTGGCAGCTAGTACAGGCGTTCATTACCATGTTTGTCATGTATCGACTAAAGAGAGTATTAATTTAATTCGAGTTGCCAAGGCTCAAGGTGTCAATGTGACCTGCGAGGTAACCCCACATCATCTTTTGCTGGATGACACCATGATTAAAGCTGAGCATGCCGCCCAATTTAAAATGAATCCACCTCTCCGTAGTGCCGCAGATCGATTGGCGTGTGTCGCCGGGTTGCTGGATGGCACAATTGACATGATTGCAACCGATCACGCCCCACACACAGAAACAGACAAAGAATTAGGAATTTTGAGCTCACCGAATGGCATTGTCGGATCAGAGACTGCGTTTGCATTGTTGTATACCAAATTTGTTAAAACTGGTATTTGGCCACTGGCAAATTTAATTAATTGGATGAGTACAGCGCCTAAAAAATTGTTTCAGTTACAAAATGCGGGTCAACTTAAAGTCGGCGATTCAGCGGACATTGCGGTTTTTGATTTAGATCGGCAAGTATCCATTAAAGAAACCAATTTTTTATCGAAAGGGCACAATTCGCCGTTTATTGGCGAGAGCGTGATTGGATCAACAGTATTAACGCTGGTTGATGGAAAGGTTGCCTATCGGAGGAAACAAGATAATGATTAAAAAACGATATTTAGTGTTAGCAGATGGCGGAATTTATGAGGGAACCGCATTTGGTGGAGAAGTGAACTGTATCGGTGAATTAGTTTTTAACACTGGCATGACCGGTTATCAAGAATCAATCACCGATCAATCCTATAATGGAGAAATTTTAATGTTTACCTATCCGTTAATTGGCAATTATGGCATTAATTTTGATGATGATGAGTCGGTGACTCCCAGAACAGCAGGGGTGGTTGTCCATGAGCTCGCGCGCAAGGTTAGTAACTGGCGCAGTCAAATGAATTTGGATGAGTTTTTAAAACAGCATCATATTCCCGGAATCGCGGGCATTGATACGCGTGAACTAACCAAAATTGTGAGGGTTCAAGGCACGATGAAAGCAGCGTTGGTTAATACTTTAGAACAAGCGCAAGCATTCTTACAAAGTGACGTCAAAAAAACTTCACCGGATTTGGTGACTCAGAGTACTACCCAAAATGCGTATCCAAATCCAAATTCAGGCAAACGAATTGTTGTGATCGATTTTGGCTTGAAACACAGTATTCTTCGCGAATTAGCGCAACGGCAATGTAATGTCACAGTATTGCCGGCAACTGCAACCGCCCAACAGGTTTTAAACTATCAACCAGACGGCGTTTTGTTAAGTAACGGCCCTGGTGATCCTAAAGACGTGCCAACTGCACTCGCGATGATTCGGACGGTTGAAAAAACGGTTCCGCTCTTCGGTATTTGTTTGGGGCATCAACTTTTTGCGCTTGCCAATGGTGCTGATACTTATAAGATGAAATTTGGCCATCGGGGTTTTAATCATCCTGTTCGCGAAATTGCGACAAATCGGATTGATTTTACGGCCCAGAATCATGGTTACGCGGTGGATGCAGCGTCTGTGCAACAAACTGATTTATTGGTCACCCACCAAGAAATTAATGATCAAACCATTGAAGGCTTGCGGCATAAAAAATATCCGGCCTTTTCAGTTCAGTTTCATCCTGATGCCGCTCCTGGTCCCCATGATGCAAGTTACCTTTTTGATGAGTTCTTAGATAATATTGAAAGTTTTCAACGTCAAAGGAGGATAAGCACACATGCCTAAGCGTCAAGATATTCATAAGATTTTAGTCATTGGTTCTGGTCCGATCATTATTAGTCAGGCCGCTGAGTTTGATTATTCGGGTTCACAAGCCTGTCTCGCCTTAAAAGCAGAAGGTTATGAAGTGGTGCTTGTTAATTCTAATCCGGCTACCATTATGACTGATCCAGAAATTGCGGATCAAGTGTACATTGAACCTTTGACCCTAGAATTTGTCAGTCGAGTTATTAGAAAAGAGCGCCCAGATGCCATTTTACCAACAGTCGGTGGGCAAACCGGCTTAAATCTTGCGAAACAATTAGCCGAAGCCGGAGTATTGAAGGACTTTAATATCGAACTGTTGGGAACAAGTTTACACTCTATTAATCAAGCCGAGGATCGTGAACAGTTTAAAGAACTGATGCAAAAACTCGGTGAACCAGTCCCAAAGTCTCAGACCGTTACCACCGTTAAACAGGCCCAAGCATTTAGTGAAAAGATCGGGTTCCCAGTTATCATCCGTCCCGCTTATACACTAGGAGGAACGGGCGGTGGCATTGCTGAAAATATGACTGAGTTGACTAAAATTGCTGAAAACGGGTTGGACTTATCACCCATTACACAAGTTTTGATTGAACAAAGTATTGCCGGCTTTAAGGAAATTGAGTTTGAGGTGATGCGAGATCGCAACGACAACACCATGGTTGTGTGTTCAATGGAAAACTTCGATCCCGTTGGTATTCATACAGGAGATTCAATTGTCTATGCGCCCGTGCAGACCTTGTCGGATCGGGAATATCAAATGCTTCGGGATGTTTCTTTAAAGCTTATCTCGGCCTTGAAAATTGAGGGTGGGTGTAATGTTCAACTAGCTTTAGATCCTCATAGTTATCAGTATTACATTATTGAGGTTAATCCCCGAGTGAGTCGTTCGTCAGCACTGGCTTCTAAGGCCACCGGATATCCAATTGCCAAACTAGCCGCAGAAATTGCGGTTGGGTTAACTCTGGATGAAATTAAAAATCCAGTTACACAAACCACCTTTGCTGCTTTTGAACCCGCACTGGATTATGTCGTTTGCAAAATTCCGCGCTGGCCATTTGATAAATTCAATCATGCTGATCGATTGTTAGGAACACAAATGAAGGCCACTGGCGAAGTAATGGCCATTGGTCGCAATATTGAAGAAGCTACGCAAAAAGCAGTCCGCTCACTTGAAATTGGTGAAAACTTAATGGGTTCGCCGGCACTAACCAAACTCACTGAACAACAACTAACAGAAAGATTGGTGCATGCGCGCGATGATCTTTTGTTCTGTGTCATGGAAGCTTTACGTCGCCAATGGTCAGTTGCTGAAATTCATGAATTAACTAAAATTGACGAGTTTTTCTTGGATAAATTAAGTCACATTTTAGAAATTGAAGGCTTTTTACAGCAACAATCTAACAATTTAGCAACTCTCAAGCTTGCCAAACAAAATGGATTTACAGATGTCATTATTGGTAAGGCATGGGATCAAACTGCCGATGAAATTAGAAAATTACGGCAGGTTAATCAAATTTGGCCAGTTTATAAAATGGTGGATACCTGTGCCGCCGAGTTTGAATCACACACACCTTACTTTTACAGTACCTATGAAACAGAAAATGAAAGTCAACCTAGTGAGCAACCAACGGTCATGGTTATCGGTGCGGGGCCCATTCGAATCGGGCAGGGAATTGAGTTTGACTATGCCACCGTTCACTGTGTGCAAACGCTCAAGGCCGCCGGTTATCGTGCAATTATCATGAATAACAATCCTGAAACAGTTTCAACGGATTTTTCGATTTCAGACAAACTCTACTTTGAACCATTAACTTTGGAAGATGTTTTAAATGTTGTTGATCTAGAAAAACCACTTGGTGTGATTGTTCAATTTGGTGGACAAACCGCGATCAATCTGGCTAAACCGCTAGCCGACCATGGCGTTAAAATTTTAGGCACGGCTGTGGCTGATGTGAACCGTGCAGAAGATCGTGATCAATTTAACCAAATTATTGAAGAATTGAAGATTCCACAACCATTAGGAGATACCGCAACGACCAATGACGAAGCACTTATCATTGGCAGAAAAATTGGGTACCCACTGTTAGTCCGCCCTAGCTATGTGCTGGGTGGTTGGGCAATGGAGATTGTGCATAACGATGAAGAATTAAATCATTATATGCATGCTGCCATTGAGGTTTCACACGAACACCCAGTTTTGTTGGATCGGTATTTAGTTGGAAAAGAATGCGAAGTGGATGCCATTTGTGACGGTGAGACGGTTGTGATTCCGGGAATCATGGAACACATTGAACGGGCAGGCATTCATTCTGGTGATTCGATGGCGGTTTATCCACCGCAAACCTTGTCACCAGCAGTGATTAACCAGATTGAACAAGCCACCATTCAGTTGGCACATGCGCTGAATTGCTTTGGCTTGATGAATGTGCAGTTTGTGATTCATCATGAACAAGCCTATGTCATTGAGGTGAATCCCCGTGCTAGTCGAACGGTGCCATTCTTGAGTAAAACAACAAAAATTCCGATGACTCAGTTGGCAACCCAGGTAATTATGGGTGAAAAATTAGCGCAACTAGGTTATCAAACTGGTATTCAGGCCCCATCCAAACTAGTGCATGTTAAGGCGCCAATTTTCTCTTTTAGTAAATTAAATCAGGTAGATAGTTTACTTGGACCAGAGATGAAATCAACCGGTGAAGTTATGGGAAGTGATTGTTCCTTTGAAAAAGCTTTGTATAAGGCCTTTGAAGCAAGTGGCGTGCATTTGCCAGCGCACGGAAATATTTTGATGACGGTGCGGGATGCGGAAAAACCACAGGCAACAGAATTAGCTCGCCAGTTAGTTCAGTTAGGATTTAACTTGTTTGCAACCGAAGGAACCGCCCAGTATCTATCAGAACGAGGCGTGTTAGTTAAACAACGGGTTGAAAAATTGAGTGCCAATTCGCCACAAATCGCGCGACTGTTAACCGAACAAAAAATTCAGTTAGTGGTGAATACGGTGGATGACAACATGGAGTCCGTTAATGATGATACCAAGATTCGGGCGCTGGCAATTAGTCATGAAATTCTGGTTTTAACTTCATTAGATACTTTATCAGCAGTGGTCACGATGCTACAGAGCCAAGCTTACTTAATTCAAGCCATATAAAAAACGGAGGATGAGCGCATGTCAGAGAATAGATTAGCAGTTAGTTTACCAGGGTTAGAGTTGAAGAATCCAGTGATGCCCGCCAGTGGAACCTGTTGGTACGGACAAGAGTTTGCCCAACGCTTTGATTTGAATCTGTTAGGCGGCCTAGTGATTAAATCAACTACTTTGCAACCGCGGGCAGGCAATCCGAAACCACGGACAACGGCTACCACAGCAGGGTGGTTAAATGCCAATGGGTTACAAAATGTTGGTGTCAAACAGGCTGTGGCAGAAAAATTACCTTGGTTGGACACCCATTTTCCGGAGTTGCCGATTATTGCCAGTGCGGCTGGTTTTAGTGAAGATGAGTACATTGCAGTCGTCAAAAACTTCAACGAATCACCTAGTATTAAGGCGATTGAATTGAATATTTCGTGTCCCAATGTTGAAAATGGGGGCCTGGCGATGGGAACGGATCCAAAACTAGTTGAAGATCTGACGCGCAAGTGTGTGGCAGTGAGTCACGTACCACTGTATGTGAAACTAACTCCTAATATTACGGATGTGACGGCCATCGCCTTGGCAGCAGAAGCCGGTGGTGCAGCTGGATTAACCATGATTAACACTTTAACCGGGTTGAGCATTGATTTAAAGACTCGCAAACCAGCGTTGGCAAACGGAACCGGTGGTTTGTCAGGAGCAGCTTTGAAACCAATTGCTTTGGCAATGATTCATAAAGTTCATCAAGTTTGCCAATTACCTATCATTGGGGTTGGTGGCATTTCAAGTGCAGAAGATGTTTTAGAAATGATGATGGCTGGCGCTAGTGCTGTTGAAGTGGGAGCAGCGAATTTTCATGATCCGCTGAGTTGTCCTAAAATTATTGCACAATTACCAACTGTGATGAATTACTATGGTGTCAAAACTTTGAAGGAATTGCAGGAGGTTAACTTTGATTAAATATGAACCGATTGTGGCCTTGGATGTTGCCAATATTGATCAGGTGATTGATATTTTGGAACAATTACAAGTTGAACCACGACCCATAATTAAAATTGGGATGGAATTGTTTTACCACTTTGGACCAGATATCGTGACACAGGTTCAACAACTGGGCTTTGATGTTTTCTTAGATTTAAAACTGCATGATATTCCTAATACAGTGGAACGTGCGGCACGGGTGATTGGCCGACTGGGTGTTAAAATGACCACTATTCATGCGGCCGGTGGTGCTGAAATGTTGGCTGCTGGAAAAAGAGGATTGTTACAAGGGGCGCAAGAAATTGGAGCACAGCCCGCTAAATTATTGGCAATTACTCAATTAACTTCAATTGATGAACAGATTTTACATACACAACAACATGTGGCAATTTCTTTGAAAGAATCGGTGCAAAACTATGCGCAATTAGCTCAAAAAACTGGTTTAGATGGGGTCATCTGTTCGGCTTTGGAGGTACCGTTTATTCGTGAAGTGGTTAGTGAAAAGTTTTTGTGTATTACGCCAGGAATTCGACCGCAACAAGCTAAACAAGATGATCAAAAGCGCGTTGTGACACCAGCAAAAGCCGCTCAGTTAGGAAGTAATGGTATTGTTGTGGGGCGTCCGATTACGCAAAGTGATAATCCCCAAATCGCTTATCAACAAATTGCAAACGAATTTAAGGAGGAAAACTAAAATGACAATTGCTGAACAGGTTGCCCATTCTTTATTAGAAATCAAAGCAGTGGCTTTACGACCAAACGAACCTTTCACATGGACAAGTGGATTAAAGAGCCCGATATACTGTGATAACCGACTGACAATTTCTTATCCCCAAGTTCGTCAATTAATTTGTAAAGGATTAGTGGAGGTAATTAAAACCAATTATCCAGATGCTGAGGTGATTGCGGGCACCGCTACGGCAGGAATTCCGCACGCGGCTTGGGTAGCGGAAGCGTTAAATTTACCTTTGATTTATGTGCGTTCCAAACCAAAGGATCATGGACAAGGTAAACAAATCGAAGGTGTTTTGAAAGCCGGACAAAAAGTCGTTGTCATTGATGATCTTATTTCCACAGGTAAAAGTGTTTTGGGTGCGGTGCAAGCTGTTCAAAAAGATAATGCCAAGGTGGTCGGTGTGGCTGGAATCTTTAGCTATCAGTTAGCGGCGGCAGATGTCAATTTCAAGCAAGCACACATTCCTTTGCAAACCGTTACTAATTACAGCACCTTAATTAAGGTAGCTAAAGCTGAAAATAAAATTAGTGATGCTGAACTAGCTATTTTAAAGAATTGGCATTTATAAGCAAAGGTTGAATGTTACGGTTATTTTGTAAAAAATGTCGGTTAGATTAAAATGCCGTCTTCCAGCAAATTTGGGCTGGAACGTAGTGCGAGTTCTTGCGGCGGTCTGGGCCACAAGAATCGACATCGTACGGAGTATCAAGATTTTCGGAACGAAAATCATTCTTCTTTGCGTAGTAGTGGGCACGACTTAGAGCCGAAATGCACGTCTCTAAGCTCGACCTTTATCTAAGCGAAACCCGCTAAGATAAACGACACTACTGAGCCCATTTGCTTCCAGACTAAGTCTTATCTCTGCAATCAACACACAATACATCGATATAAAAGTTGTTATATCAGTATTATTGGGCATTATTGAAGTGTCAAATTACACATAAGGGTTAGTTTTTGTGCCGAAAACTTCAATGCTTCATACGATGTCGATTCCTGTGGCAAAAATCAACCGCAAGAACTCGTACCCTGGTCCAGATCATGTGAACTGCAAGACGACAGTTAGACTTTTTTTAGGCTAAGTCGTTTAACGTCAGTTATTGACGTAATTTTAATATTTTTAACCTTTAGGAATTAAACTGTTTCATAGCAGTAAATAAAGTTGCATTTGTTTCTTTAAATTTTCAGTTTGATAAAATAAAAATCTCCACTGAATTACGAAAGTTGTTTCGTTAACAGTGAAGATTTTTTAGCTAATGGTCATTAACCTTTTTAGGTAATGAAATGATCAAACAAGTGGCCAGCACACACAAAACGGCAAAGAACGTAAAGACATCATGACTACCCACAACAGTTTGCTTAATGGTTGATGAATGCGGAATGTTTTGTGTTGTCATCGCCAAAATAGTTGAGGCAATGGCAGTTCCTAGTGAACCAGAATACTGTTGCAGCGTATTAAAAATGGCATTACCATCACCAATTTCAGTTGGCTTTAGCTGTTGCAACCCAAAAGTTAATGAATTGTTGAATAAGAAGCTAAACCCTAACATGTAAATGGCGTAGAAAATGACAATGGTTACAGTTGACAAATAGTTTGTAAAAATAAGTAACAGGCCGATGCCAACTAACAAAAAGACCGCCCCAATGGAAAAAGGAATCTTTGCTGAATAATGATCAAGAAGTCGACCTGTAAACGGTGCAATAACGGCGGAAAGTAGACTACCAGCCAGGAGCATCATTCCAGATAACATCACACCCTGTCTTAAAGAAAGTTGGGCAAAAGTTGGTAATACAAAAGTTAGCCCAATTTGAACGAACTGAATCAAGAAATAAATTAAAACCGCGCGCGTAAATAATGAGTTTTTGAAAATACGGATGTTAATTAATGGTTGCGCGTTACGAAGCGCTAAGACAATAAAGATGGCAAAGCATAAAAGCCCAAAGATAAAGTTTCCATAGACAAGTGGCGTGATCAAACTGCCGTTTCCAGCATAATTAACGGCTAACGTTAAACCCGTCAATCCTAGAAAGACAAGTAAAAACTGTATTAATGGAAAATGACTTTTGACTGGTGCTTGACCTTGTTGCACTGTACATAGAGCTAGTAAACAACTTAGTACTCCAATTGGTAGAGTTAACCAGAAAATGAGTGGCCACGCATACATCTGGGTAATGAAGCCACCATAAGTCGGTCCTAGAGATGGCGCAAAAGCAACCACCATTCCGGCCATACCAACATACTGTCCCTGTTTAGAAAGGGGAACTTGATGCATGATGATGGCAAACATGAGTGGCATCACTAGACCGGTACTAATTCCTTGAATAATTCTTCCGACTAATAACATGACAAGGGATGTGGCTGTTCCAGAAAATAAAATTCCCAAAATAAACAGTAGTCCAGCAGCACCAAGAATTGCTTTGAATTTAAATCGGCGCTGAATGAATGCAGTTACCGTCATGGTTGCTGCTACAACTAATAAATATGCGGTGGTTACCCACTGAACGTTATTTAAACTCTCGTGAAATTGTGCCATTAAAGTTGGAAAAGTCACGTTCATGGCGGTTTCCACCAGCACGCCACAAAAGGCTAAACCGGCACTGCCAACGATTGATAATTTCGTTTTGGAACTAACTGATGATACTTCTTGCATAAAAAAACCTCCAAATTTTAACTGAAGCACCATATACCTTAATAAGGTATGTTGCACTTTCGCTAGAATTGGAGGTTAACTTATTTAAAAACCACTGAATATCTTCTTTTGGAAGTTGAACAATAAACACATAAATATACGTGCTTCAGTTTTGATTACTCTTTCATTATATCGAATAAATTTTGAAAATGCCAAGGGTAATTTTCAAAAAAATTATATAAAACAGAAAATGAAATTTGAAGCGAGTCAAAATAGGGCTACAATTGTGTGTTTAAAGTTATAATAAAATTGATTAACTTATAAAAAAGGGATGACTCTATGTCAGATTATCAATTTTTAAAACCATATACTTTCGCTAATGGTGCAACAGTGAGGAACCGCATTGTTATGCCACCAATGACCGAACGAAGTGCCTTTGAAAATGGCATTGTTTCCAACGATGAAATTGAATATTATCGCAAACGTGCGGGCGGTGTTGGAATTGAAATCACCGGTTGTGCCAATGTTTCGGAACTAGGCAAAGGTTTTGAGGGCGAATTGGCCGTAAATGAAGATCGAGATGTACCACAATTGGCACGACTAGCAGCTGCCATGAAAAGTCGTGGTGCTAAAGCTATTTTGCAAATTTTTGATGCTGGGCGAATGACAAATACCGCAATTTTGCGTGGCGAACAGCCAGTTAGTGCAAGTGCAGTGAAGGCATTACGACCGGATTCAGAAACCCCACGCGAATTAAGCGAAGAAGAAGTTGAAACGGTTATTAAAGATTTTGGTGACGCAACAAAACGAGCGATTAAAGCTGGCTTTGATGGCGTTGAAATTCATGGTGCCAATACTTATTTGATTCAACAGTTCTTTTCTCCACATTCTAATCGCCGTCGTGATCAGTGGGGCGGCACGCTGGATCAACGGATGAATTTTCCTGTTGGTGTTGTTGAAGAAATCCGACGAGTAGTTGATAAGTATGCGCCGTCCACATTTATCGTCGGTTATCGAATTTCACCAGAAGAAATTGAAGATCCAGGCATTCGAATTGAAGATACGTTGACCTTAATTCCCAATTTAATTGAAAGTGGTATTGATTATTTACATGTCTCTTTAAATCGAGTTTGGCAAACATCTTTGAATAATAAAACTGATACACAGCCACTTATTGAAAAAATTCAAAACGTGGTGGCTCATAAAGTTCCCATGATTGTGGTCGGTCAAATTACGAAACCAGCAGATGCAGAAAAGGTCATTGAGGATGATTTTGAGTTTGCGGCCTTAGGACAAGAACTTATTAGAGAACCAAACTGGGTTCAAAAAGTGGTTGCCGGCGATGAAGATTCAATCCGCTATGAATTATCGCCAAGTGATTTGGATGAATTAGGAATTACCGCACCATTGTGGGATTTCCTGAACGGTCCGTTTAAAAAGACAATTCATATTACCAATGCCTAAATAAGAAAAATTCACTAATTAACGAATTTTGTTAGTTGGTGATTTTTTTTGTTACATTAAATCAAAAATCATTCCAAAACACGAACTTTTAATAATAATGGCTCTTTGATTGTTCATGAAAATATGCTATTCTATATTTACTACATACGAACAGGAGATGATTAAAATTAGAAATCGTTCGGCTTTCTTGTTACTTTTACCTGGTGTTTTGGCTATCTTGTTATTTTTGTTTTTTCCAGTTATTCAAATAGCTTTGCCAACCTTTGCCGGACATTTTGGTTTAAGTAATTACATAACTTTTCTACAAAGTCATTATAATCAAGGTGTTTTGATCAGAACCTTAATAATCGCCTTTATCACGATGATAATTACTTTAACATTAGGATTACCATTGTCGGTTTGGATTGCAAGACAACGGAGCACAGTACGCAATTTGTTATCAGTTGTAATTTTGTTTCCAATATTGACGAATGCGGTAGTTCGCAATTTTACTTGGATCATTATTTTAGGTAAAAATGGTGTGCTTAATACATTGTTATTAAAATTAAACTTTATTGACCAACCACTTACATTGTTATATTCCGATATGGCAATTGTTATTGGTTCGGTTTATTTATTTTTACCGATTATGGTTACATCACTAGTCAGCAGTGTTCAAGAACTTAATGTTGAGGTGGAAGAAGCTGCTGCGATTCTTGGATCACGGCCATTAGTAACTTTTTTTAAGGTAATGATTCCTCAGTTAACTACTGGAATTTTAACTGGCTGTATTTTAGTTTTTGCGGGTGCTATGACAGCTTACACAACACCGCAGTTGCTTGGTGGAAATCGACATTTAGTTATGTCAACTTTGATTTATCAGCAGGCAATGACTTTAGGTGATTGGTCAAGTGCTAGTGTGGTAGCAATAATTTTGATCATTTTGACTGTTTTAGTTTTAGGGATGATGCGACTTGTGGCCAAGCAATTGGATCGGAGGTCTGTAAATGATTAAAACAAACAACAAGGTTCTTATTACAATTAGTTGTGTGGTTTTATTCTTCTTAATTGCACCGTTATTTATGATTGTTGTTACTGCATTTGGTAGTGGGGCAACAATTGACTTTCCAATTCAAGGTTTTACCTTTAAATGGTTTGCTAATGTTTTTGCTCAACCAGATTTTGTGTCAGGATTTGAAATGAGTTTTTTAGTTGCCATCTTGGCCAGTGCTTTAGCTCTTTTAGTTGGTGTACCACTAGTGTATGCACTTACTCATTATCACATACACCATCAACAATGGTTTCAGGTTCTGTTCCTTAGCCCAACTTTTATTCCAGAAATTGTAATTGGTTTTGCATTATATCAGGCGATGGTGATTCTTTTTCAACTACCTTTGTTAGTCACTTTGCTAGTTGGTCACTTTTTACTATGCTTACCTTATGTAGTGCGTTTGATAACAGCAAGTATGACAATGCTGGACGTTCATGTAGAAGAAGCGGCGTGGATATATGGTAGTTCACGAATACATGCATTTTTAACGATAACACTACCAAGTATTCGTTCCAGTATTGTTGCAGCATTTATGCTTTCTTTCATTAACTCATTTAACAACATCCCAATAAGTTTATTTTTAAACGGGCCAAATCTAAATATGTTACCAACTTCAATTTTGAATTATTTGCAAAATAACTATGATCCAACCGTATCTGCTGTTTCAGTCTTATTAATGTTATTTACTGCGATGCTCATGATTCTCGTAGAACATTTTATAGGATTAAATGCGCTGTCAAAAGATAGGAGTTAAAATGGCTGAATTAGAAATTAAAAATTTAAATATGAGTTATGACAAACATCTTGAAATTTTGAAATCGCTGAATTTGCATGTTAAAAATGGCGAACTGATCTCGATCCTGGGTCCAAGTGGTTGTGGGAAAACAACAACGTTAAGAATTATTGCTGGTCTTTTACGCCAAACGGATGGGCAAGTGTTGATTGATGGTAAAGATGTTAGTAAATTGCCAGTACATAAACGTAATTTTGGGATGGTTTTTCAAAGTTACGCACTTTTTCCTCATTTAAACGTTTTTGATAATGTTGCTTTTGGATTGCGGCAACGTAAAGAGAAGGTATCAATCATTCAAAAAAGAGTAAATGATATTTTGATTGCAACCGGTCTAAAAAAGCTGGAAAAACGATTTCCTGATGCCTTATCAGGTGGCCAACAACAACGAGTTTCTTTAGCGCGAGCCCTAGTCGTTAATCCCAAATTATTATTATTAGATGAACCATTAAGTAACCTAGATGCAAAATTACGTGTGTCGATGCGTGAGGAAATCCGTCGTCTACAACAGCTTATGCATACAACAACTGTTTTTGTAACCCATGATCAAGAAGAGTGTTTTGCTATTTCAGATCGAGTTGCTGTAATGAATCAAGGTGTGATTGAACAATTTGATACACCGCAAAAGATTTATCGAGCACCAAAAACTGTTTTTGTGGCACGTTTTATTGGGTATGAAAATTTTTTATCGGTAACAAAGAAGATTTCATCAACTAGTTTTTATGTAAAAAATGTGAAATTGGATATTAATAGTACTGTTGATGGTGTAACTTCATTAAGTATTCGACCAAATCAAATAGTTTTAGGATCAACCGCTAAAACAAATATTGTTTCTGGTGAGATTCAATCTAGTGTCTTTTTGGGAAATGCTTATCGATACACAGTGTCAACGTGTATCGGAAATTTGAAAGTTGATTATTTAGGATCTAAACGATTAAGCAATGGACAAAATGTTCAGCTAGAATTACCTGCTGCTGCATTATTAGGTTTAAAAAAATAAAAACAAAGGATGAATTTCAAATGAAAAAAAGAAGTTTGTTAGTTATGGGTCTAGTGGTTGTGGCATTATTGACAGGATGTTCAGTAAAATCGAGTCAAAGTAGTAGTTTGACTCTATCTACTTTTGGTATTTCAACAAAACAAATGGCTCGTGATGTAACCAAACCATTTACCAAAAAAACCAAGGTTACAGTTAAAACACAATCTGGCGATAGTGCTGCCCGATATACTCAAGTAGCACATAATCCTAATAATGGCGTGGACGTAATAGAACTATCACAAAACAACGCCTTATCTGGTTACAAAAAGGGGACATGGGCAAAACTAGATACGAGCAAATTGAAGAATTTTAAATATCTATCTACAGCACAACAAAAGTTAGCTAAACAAACCAATAGTGTGCCATATACGGTTAATTCTGTTGGAATAATTTATAATCCCAAAAAAGTAGGCAAGATAACTAGTTGGAATCAGCTTTGGAACAGTAAGTTAAAGAATAAAATTGCCATCCCTGATATTACCACAACGTTCGGTCCAGCAATGTTGTATATTGCCGGCGATCATGCCGGTACTCAAGTAACTGAGGATGGTGGGACTGCTGCATTTAAAGCGATGGCGGAACTTAAACCAAATGTTGTCAAAACCTATACTGAAAGCTCTGATTTAGCAAATATGTTTAAAAATGGTGAAATTGATGTTGCTGTAGTGGGTGATTTTGCTGTTAGTATGATTCAAGATGCTGATTCCAACACCGTTTACACTGTTCCAGCAAGTGGAACTTATGCAAACTATGATACTGTTTCAATTCTTAAAAAAAGCAAAAATAAGGCAGCTGCATATAAGTATATTGACTATCGACTTGGGAAAAAGGCACAAAAGGCTGTTGCAAGTACAAAGTCTTTAAATAATGTACCGGTTAATAAGACGGTTAAGCTATCAGCTAATAATTCGAAAAATAAGACATATGGTTCAATTGCAAAACGTGCAAAGACAATTAACTTTAATTATGTTAATGATCATTTAACTACTTGGATTACTAAGTGGAATAAGTTAATGAATAAATAAAGTTTGAATTGAGTAAAGTATGGAGGAGGAATTTTTGTGGTAACAGTTGATTTATTGATTACGAATGCACAGGTTTATAATAGTGTTTCACGGCAATTTCGTTTGGTTAATGTTAGTGTAGTTAATGGTAAATTTTACTGGTTAACAAAGAATATCGATACGATACAACCCAAAAAGATTCTGAATCTAAAAGGTAAATATTTAGTTCCTGGATTAGTAGATTCACATATGCATATTGAAAGTTCAATGACAACCCCTACTGCTTTTGGACAGGCTGTAGCACAGTATGGAACCACAACTATTATTGCAGATGCGCATGAAATTACTAATGTGGCTGGAATTGATGGCCTTAAAGCTTTTATGGCACAACCGATACCAATCGATGCTTTTTATGCATTACCTTCATCTGTACCATCAACAACTTCAGCGATGGAAACAACTGGTGGTGTAATCGGTGTTGCAGAAACGCAAGAGTTACTTAAAGATCCGCGAATTATTTGTTTGGGAGAAGCAATGAACTTTCAGGGAATAACAGCCGATCCTACTTCTATGATCAGACAAATTATAGATGTGTGTCGACGAGCACGACCGACAATGCCATTAGAAGGGCATTGTCCAAAATACACTGGTTTAGATTTGGCCAAATTCATTTTTAGCGGGATTACATCTGATCATACTCAACAGACCCCTGAATCTTTAGTTGAAAAAGTAATGAATGGAATGTTTGTTCAACTTCAACGGAAATCTTTAAATGCAGAAGTGATAAAAACGGTTCAAAAAGAACAGCTGTTTGAACATGTTGCATTGGTGACTGATGATGTAATGGCCGATGATCTGCGTCAGGGACATCTTGATCAAATTGTACGCTTAGCCATCAAGTTAGGACTGCAACCAGAATTAGCAATTTACATGGCAACATACACCCCTGCAAGAAGAATGGGGTTATGGGATCGTGGACAGATTGCTCCCGGTCGCATTGCAGATTTTATTGTGTTAAACAATCTTCAAGATTTTAAAATTGACGCCGTTTATAAATCTGGTAAAAAAGTGATAACTAATGATGCTAGTCCGGTTAAATCAAATTTTCCACCTTATCTGTTACACACAATAAAAGCTCGACCATTGACTGCCGATGATTTGCAGCTAACTATTGATCAGCCGAATGGAGAAGTTACTGCAAATATAATTTCGATCAGTCCAAAAGGTACTTTTACTAAACGTGAGCAAATGCAGCTTTTGGTTAAAAATCATCGTGTTGATTGGCAGTCAGCAGGTCTTAGCCTAGCTGTCGTTCAAGAACGTTACGGTAGAACAGGTAATTTGGCATTTGCGTTAGTCAAAAATGCATTAAGTAAAGCTGGTGCAGTTGGTGCAACATGGGCACATGATCATCATAATATTCTTCTACTGGGTACAGATATTCAAGAAATAGTGCGGGTACAAAATAAGTTAGTTGAAGAGCAAGGAGGTTATGTGGTGGCTTCCAATGGAAAAATAGTTGCTAATGCACCATTACCAGTTGGAGGTGTTGTTAGTACTGTTCCAATAGCTGAATTAGGAAAACAAATTGCACAAGTACGATTACAAATGCAAGCACTAGGGTATCATAATACTAATGAAATTATGTCATTTTCTACCTTGTCGCTATTAGTTTCACCAGAGTTAAAAATATCAGACCGTGGAATGTTTGATGTGAAAAGTCAAAGGCCAGTAGCACTGTTCCCAAATTTGGAATAAGTAAAAATTGCAAATAGTTTAGTTATTTACTAAAGGTTGAAAGTATCAAAATTACTTCAATAAATACTGTTAAACGACTTAACCTGAAAAAAGTAAGCTCGTTTTGTGGCTCACCTAGTCTGGAAGCAAATGGGCTCAGTAGT
>NZ_JQBY01000050.1 GCF_001437405.1 Pediococcus ethanolidurans
TCGGTGGTTCGAATCCACTCCCTTCCATTTTAATGATAGGGATATAGTTTAATGGTAGAACTACGGTCTCCAAAACCGTCGATGTGGGTTCAACTCCTACTATCCCTGCCATTGATGGCGGTAGTGGCGAAGTGGTTAACGCACCGGATTGTGGCTCCGGCACGCGTGGGTTCGATTCCCACCTACCGCCCTAAGGATTTCATTAGTTATCCTTGAGGTTTTGTGTAATTGACATAACTAGTTAGATGCCGCTGTGGCGGAATTGGCAGACGCGCTGGACTCAAAATCCAGTTCCCTTTACCGGGAGTGTGGGTTCGACCCCCACCGGCGGCATTGTAGCTCCCCTCGAGGGGCTTTTTTTTTACAAAAAATTCCTGTTACTAGATTACCAAATTGGTAATCCATCAACAGGGAAAAGTATAGAGCCCAGAAAACAACATGATACCAAGAATTATGAAAACAAAAAAAATAATAGTAAAGAAAAATATGTTCCCGAAAAATATGTTTAACCATCTTTAAATTTCAGTAACTGTTTTATTTTTTAAGGTAGCACTAATAATCAAACAAAATGCACCTATTATCAAAACTAATGTAAATGCCCACTGAAATCCATGACCTAATTTAATTGCCGTTACTAATGCGGCAGTACCAAGTGAACTAGCTAGTTGCTGTAAAGTAACGATCATGGTACTACCATAAACTAAATAGGAATGGGGCAGGGCATTTAATCCAGAAGTAGTTAGTGGCATGAAGACTAGTGTTAAACCTGCAGAACGAATGGCATACAAGAATGCAATTGTGTTTAAAGATGTGGAAGCATCAAAGAAAATCATCGGAATTGTAGCAAAAAAAGTTGCTGTAAAACCAACTGATACAAGCCTTTTTATACCAAAACGATCGTACAATTTACCGGAAAGTGGTGAAAGAATGGCCATCAATATAGTACCGGGAAGCATTAACAGCCCAGAAGTCATGGCATTAGTTCCACGAATTGTTTGATTATAGAGGGGAATTACTAACTCCGGACCCATTAAAGCAATGTTTGTTAATGCTGCGAGTAAGGCGACTTTACGAAAAGAAGGAGCAGTAAAAACGCGTAATTCCAAGAGTGGATGTTTAAGAGATAACTGACGTTTACAAAATAAACTGATTACAAGTAATCCACTTAAAATTTCAAACAACGAGGTAACATCTAAATTTCCAGAGACGCCAATTTGTGAAAGCCCAAAAAGTAAACCACCAAACCCAAAAATGGACATGATCAATGATGGCATATCCAGGTGATCACTTCTTGTATCAGTAACATTGTCGATTGTAAAAATACCTAGCACTAAAACTAAGCAGGCAATTGGAATTAATGCTATGAATAACATGCGCCAGGACCAATGTGTAACAATTATCCCAGATAATGTTGGACCAATTGCTGGTCCCAAATTTATGACGATGCCACCAATTCCTAACGCAATACCACGTTTCTCAGCAGGAAAAATCAAAGTCAATACATTTTGTACCAACGGCATACTAACACCGACTGAGGCCGCTTGAATTAGACGTCCAAGAAGTAATATGGTAAAAGATTGAGCAGTAGCTGACATGATTAATCCGCTGAGAAAAATACTAATCGTTCCTAAAAACAATGGTTTTAGTTTGATTCGATTTGTAAAGTAGGCGGCTGTGGGCATCATAATACCGGCAACTAGTAAGTAACCGGTACTTAACCATTGCGCGGTTGCCTGAGACACATGAACTTCGGCCATGATTGTTGGTAATGCATTATTCAGAAAAGTTTCGGCAAAAGCTGAAAGAAAACTACCAAGTAATAGAACAAAAACCATAATAATTTGAGTTGTTGACTTGGAATGCTGATTCATAATATACCTCCGTACTATAATAGATTTTTAAACAAAAAAAGAGCTGGATAAGGCCAAAAATCCGGCACCTTAATCCAGCTCCATATATGAAGCCCTCCGATGTATTTAAAGAGGCAAACTATGTTTATATATTCAATCATCAAGATAACAGAAATGTTGATAAAATACAAGACCTTAGTAAATGCATTGATTATTTGCACTGCCTTTTAATAAATTTTAGAATCATTGAGATAGCTAATTGTTTAAAATAGTAAAAATTGATATGTACAGTTGTTCCTCAGTTAAGTTTTGCAACTTTTGGTGGTAACGCCAATAAATACAATACTGCAATAGTTAATTAAACTGATCAAATAACGGAAAAATTCATCAGTAACAAGTTGGTATTAATGTTAATAAATTAAAATTTCTGAGCAACTCAAAAAGTAAAGATAAAAACTTGATAGTTGATAAAATATAGATCTATAAACTGAAATTTTTATTTGCTCATATCTTAAATCCTATTTTATTATTACCTGTCAAGGGCGGTTCAAAAATGTACAAAATGGGCGGTTTTAGAATG
>NZ_JQBY01000051.1 GCF_001437405.1 Pediococcus ethanolidurans
ACAATCAAACAGCTAACCAATACAGAAACTAATATATTTAACATAAAACCAACTTCCTTCAGAATAATTTGTAAAGTAATAGTCCTTACACAATCTAATATAAGAAAACCTACCAAATCAGATAATTCTTTCGTTGACTATCCCATTTAGCTACGATCAGCTCAGATTCAGTCGGTTCTAGTAGCTGTTTTCCATCAGTATTAATCAAATCTCCATTATCAGCATCATCTAATTTCAATTTCTTTTTAATTATCTTCAGCAAGCCTCCATAACCAATTTGACGGGTTCCAGCCAAAGCCTGCTCCAAGTCATCAATTACTTGTTGATTACGATTATCATCGTCCGTCATGTAATCAGCAGACTTAACTTGATATTTAGCCGTTTCCTGTGCGCTAGCAAGCAAGGAAGACTTTCCCTTAGATTTATTCACTCGAACCGCCTCAACGTTCACAATCGGCTTATATGAGCTTTTAAGAGCCTTCTGCCATAAGTTAGTCCAATCAGCCTGAGACAAATAGTTTCCTGTTCCTTTAAAATAAGCACTCTTAACAAACAGTAAAACATGCAAATGTTGATGATAAGAACCATTTGCATTCGTCGTAATTTCAGTTGAGCGAACAAATCCTAGCAGATTCTTAGATACTTTTTTGTAATGAACCAGCTTAAAGAAAGCATGAGTTAACACCTTCAAACGCCGTTTTAAATCAACACCATCAACTGAATTTTCTTCTGTAAGTGTCAAAAAAATAAATCTAGCAGTTGAATGCTGTCGATGAGCTTCTGCCAAAATTTTAGTTAACTGACTAGAGTTTTTTAAACTTCTACGCCAGTTGCACAAAGGACATAGCCGACTCTTACAGAACCACGTTTGATAAAGCTTAGTCGAACCATCAGGCAACTTTCGAAAACGCAAAACATCAGCACAGCCTTGTACTTTATGTGCTTTTTTATATAACAAAATTGATAGATATTCCGCATAACGCAAATTTTCTAATTTCTTCTGCCGCCAAGGTCGTGGCTTTCCATAACTATTTTTATCTTGCAATATCTTTTTATTCGCCAAATCAAAAGCTCCTCTCACCAGCCACGTGAGAGGAGCTAATCTTTTTATGTACTTACTTAACCTAGGTACTTGACGCTTAATAACTCAAGCTTTAAACTATGTCTAGTAAATACGAATATTCAAGATTAACTCACGTGTTCCGGGTCGCCAAACTAGGAATTCTCACGTGGGTTTTTTTATTGTTTTATTTTATACCATCATAATACGCTTTGGGCCAGACGTGTCAAGGCTTGGAGGCAGTTTTGAAAAAAATAATTGTGTCTAGTATGTATCAAGATAAGAAGAAACTGGCAAAAATCGCCAGTTTCAAGCCCTCGGGCGCTGTCGCCCCGAACCCCGACCAAGCTGAACCAGCTTGACCGCAAAACATGAGCGGGAGCACCCGCTCAAACTCACCCCGTCACTCGTCGTGAGGGCAGGAAAGCAAAGTTTAGGAAACTTTGGCTTTCAGCCAATTCAGTGTCTGGGTTTAGTTAGCTAGTCAACTCCTTATCCTCGCTCCCGTTGGTCGTTCCGGTACCGTTGACTACCAGCTAGTACTCGGTTTTAATTGCAACGTGGTACAAGGATTAAGTTCGAAGGAGTGTAAACGACTGAACTTAATTTTTGTAACATGTTCCAGCATGCTAGGAAAATCCTAGCATGCTTTTTTGTTATTTTTTCCAAATTAGCAATCCAAGTTTGAGCAGAGCGAAATCTAATACAGTTTGTAAAAAAGACACCACATTTTCATGTGGTGTGTAAGTGCGCATTGACCTTTAACTTTTATTTTATTATCTTTCTTCTTTCAGCATTTATTAAGGAACACAATTCCTTTACTTCAGGTCTTTCAGAATCATAAAAAGTATAACTGGGAGTCTTTCCTAAAAGCTTAATATTTTTCACAGAATCATCAGTACTTTTTAGCTCATCGAGAAGCTTATTCATTAAACAATTAATAGTCTGATTTTTGAAGTGATACCCATAAGTTTCCCAGTCACGCTCCAATTGCAATTTATTCAGTGAAAAATACCTAGTATTATCATCGATAAGGTCAGTTCCACTAGTAACAAAAGCACATATATCACGAGAAATTATAGCCAGTCCACTATCAGCAGAACGAACATCAGATTTTAATTTTGAAATTGCATCAAGAGTATCCGCTTCTGACTTAACAGCTTTATGAAAAC
>NZ_JQBY01000052.1 GCF_001437405.1 Pediococcus ethanolidurans
TGTAATGGGCGGTTGTAGAATGTACATTATCGGCGGTTTAAGGATGTCCAATATTGGACATCCTTTTTAATAGGGTAAACTAATTCTATCTTGGTTTTTTTGGAGGAATTAGTTTATGAAGAATTTCCGTTTTGATCTCTACAATTTAATGGAGGAATGTGTCTTGAGAGAGTTAAAACCTAACTACAGTCTCGTTGGTCGCAACTTTGATTGCGATCGACGTACCGCAAAGAAGTACTATGAGCGAGCTTTAGACAATGATTCAAATGAAGTTACTAAAGAAGTAACAAAACGTCCCAGTATTCTTGATCCATATAAGGACAAAATTCAAGAGAAATTGAATATCGGTTGTTCTGCGCATGCCATTTTCTATTTCATTAAAAAGCAAGGATATCCTGGTGGCGAAACCATTGTGAAAGATTATTGTCGAATTTTTCGTGTGACGAATCAACAAAAAGTAACGATTCGAGTAGAAACAAACCCCGGTCTTTCTGCTCAAGTGGATTGGAAAGAGTCGATGACTCTTTATAACCGACAAAATGAACCAGTTACTTTTAACTTGTTTTTATATGTTTTAGGATATTCACGTTATAAATATATTGTTTTAACGCGTGATCGTAAACAAGAAACCCTTTTTAATTGTTTGAATGATGCCTTTGAAGCTACCGGCGGTGTTCCAGATGAAATATGGTTCGACAATATGAAACAGGTTGTTGATCATCAACGCAGCACCTTTGGTAATCCAGTTTTTAACGAAAAGTTTCGTGAATTCAGTCGTGATGCCGGCTACAAACCAATTGCATGTCGTCCCTTTAGACCACAAACGAAAGGAAAAGTAGAATCATTAGCACGGACAACCGAACGGTTGCGTGTGATGAATAATGAATTTGATGATTTTTGGGATCTTTATAAAATAATCTCAGAGTTCAATGATGATTTAAACTACGAAACCTCACAGGCAATACACGAAATACCAGCTGACCGCTGGGTAAAAGAAAAAGAGTATCTACGTTCCAATAATTACACCTTACTGGATTCATATTCAACGCCTACCCTGACAAGAAAGGTTTCGAATGAATCGATGGTAAATTATGAGAATCGTAAGTACTCTGTTCCAGTTAAGCTAATCGGTAAAGAAGTTAAAATAAAATCTTATACCGATGAACTCCGTATTTATTATAACGGAGAATGCGTGCGAACACACAATTTAAGTAGTCAACTTCTAAACTATGAAGCTACAGATCGTGTAGACATTTTACGAACTGGATTGATGCATGATCGAACTGATGACGAGATTACAAATTTTATTCACCAAAACTTACAAGCTTTCGACGAATTAGGAGATAACTAGCAAATGAATAAAGAACAGTTAATTCACAATTTAGCCTTACTTAAACTACCTTATACGGCTGAACATCTGAATGAGTATTTAGCACACTCACCGGACCTTGGTCCGGTATTAGAAGCTTTATTTTCGCGCGAGGCAGAAGCTAAAACAAAACGAGTAGTTGCCAATAACATTCAATTAGCCAAATTTCCTTACAACAAAAGAATTAAGGATTTTGACTTTGACTTTCAACCCAGCATCAATAACGAAGTTATTTGGGAGCTGACAACTATGAAATTTCTTAAACACCATGATAATGTTTTATTCATTGGTAATTCAGGAGTTGGGAAAACCCATCTAGCAACGGGAATTGGAATCGCGGCCTGCGAGGCAAATCAGAGTGCTTATTTTATAACCTGTCAAGAATTAGTTAGTAAATTGATTAGTGCTTATCGCGAACAGAAATTAAACGCCCGGTTAGGGCAGTATGTGCGCTATAAGCTTCTAATTATTGATGAGGTGGGGTATTTACCAGTTGATAAGCTGGGGGCAGACTTATTATTCCAACTGATTAATCGGCGTTATGAGCGTCGATCAACGATTATTACTACCAACGCACCTCTATCAGAATGGGGACATGTTTTTGGCGACGAAGCTTTGGCGAACGCAATCTTAGATCGATTAGTTCATCATTCAAAGATTATTAAGATTTCAGGACAATCTTACCGAATGCGAGAGTATCGAGAAACAACCCAAACTAAAGAATCAAAATCAACAAAAAAGCAGTTAAGAATGAAACGCGGTCAAACCGGCTAAATTGTACATTCTAAAACCGCCCATTTTGTACATTTTT
>NZ_JQBY01000053.1 GCF_001437405.1 Pediococcus ethanolidurans
GTAGACCTTTGAAAACTGAACAAAGTTTCGACGAAACAAAATGTGTAGGGTCTTCAAATGAAAATTTTGAAGCAAACAATTTGCGAAGTCAATTCGCTTTAAACAATGAAACAACAAATGAGCTTGTTAAAACTCAAGTATAATATGAGAGTTTGATCTTGGCTCAGGATGAACGCTGGCGGCGTGCCTAATACATGCAAGTCGAACGCACTTTCGTTAATTGATTTTGAGATGCTTGCATCGAAGATGATTTTAACTATAAAGTGAGTGGCGAACGGGTGAGTAACACGTGGGTAACCTGCCCAGAAGTGGGGGATAACACCTGGAAACAGATGCTAATACCGCATAACAAAATTAACCGCATGGTTGATTTTTAAAAGATGGCTTCGGCTATCACTTCTGGATGGACCCGCGGCGTATTAGCTAGTTGGTGAGATAAAGGCTCACCAAGGCAGTGATACGTAGCCGACCTGAGAGGGTAATCGGCCACATTGGGACTGAGACACGGCCCAGACTCCTACGGGAGGCAGCAGTAGGGAATCTTCCACAATGGACGCAAGTCTGATGGAGCAACGCCGCGTGAGTGATGAAGGCTTTCGGGTCGTAAAACTCTGTTGTTGGAGAAGAACGTGTGTGAGAGTAACTGCTCATGCAGTGACGGTATCCAACCAGAAAGCCACGGCTAACTACGTGCCAGCAGCCGCGGTAATACGTAGGTGGCAAGCGTTATCCGGATTTATTGGGCGTAAAGCGAGCGCAGGCGGTCTTTTAAGTCTAATGTGAAAGCCTTCGGCTTAACCGAAGAAGTGCATTGGAAACTGGGAGACTTGAGTGCAGAAGAGGAGAGTGGAACTCCATGTGTAGCGGTGAAATGCGTAGATATATGGAAGAACACCAGTGGCGAAGGCGGCTCTCTGGTCTGCAACTGACGCTGAGGCTCGAAAGCATGGGTAGCGAACAGGATTAGATACCCTGGTAGTCCATGCCGTAAACGATGAATGCTAAGTGTTGGAGGGTTTCCGCCCTTCAGTGCTGCAGCTAACGCATTAAGCATTCCGCCTGGGGAGTACGACCGCAAGGTTGAAACTCAAAAGAATTGACGGGGGCCCGCACAAGCGGTGGAGCATGTGGTTTAATTCGAAGCTACGCGAAGAACCTTACCAGGTCTTGACATCTTCTGCTAACCTAAGAGATTAGGCGTTCCCTTCGGGGACGGAATGACAGGTGGTGCATGGTTGTCGTCAGCTCGTGTCGTGAGATGTTGGGTTAAGTCCCGCAACGAGCGCAACCCTTATTATTAGTTGCCAGCATTAAGTTGGGCACTCTAGTGAGACTGCCGGTGACAAACCGGAGGAAGGTGGGGACGACGTCAAATCATCATGCCCCTTATGACCTGGGCTACACACGTGCTACAATGGACGGTACAACGAGTTGCGAGACCGCGAGGTTTAGCTAATCTCTTAAAACCGTTCTCAGTTCGGACTGCAGGCTGCAACTCGCCTGCACGAAGTTGGAATCGCTAGTAATCGCGGATCAGCATGCCGCGGTGAATACGTTCCCGGGCCTTGTACACACCGCCCGTCACACCATGAGAGTTTGTAACACCCAAAGCCGGTGGAGTAACCTTCGGGAGCTAGCCGTCTAAGGTGGGACAGATGATTGGGGTGAAGTCGTAACAAGGTAGCCGTAGGAGAACCTGCGGCTGGATCACCTCCTTTCTAAGGATATTTAGAAACGGAAACCTACACATTGTCGAAACTTTGTTTAGTTTTGAGAGGT
>NZ_JQBY01000054.1 GCF_001437405.1 Pediococcus ethanolidurans
GCTCGGCCTTTTCTACCATTAGTCAAGAGAAACCTTTGATATCCGTAACTCTTTTAATTATTTATTTATTCTTAGCCTAAGATTACTGTTTTTGGACTGATAAATTAATATTTAAGACACAACAAAAACACCTCAGACGTTTGAACTTTTTGAGGTGATATAATAAGTTTAAATGAGTTGTATATTAGTGTTGTGGTAGGCACTTTCTGGAATCATACAATTCATTATTCTTAATTAGGTGGTAGATGGTTCTAATGAGCCGTCCCATCGCTGCTATGGCAATCTTCTTATTGTGTGTTTCACTGGAAGATTGCTTTTTTCGTTGATAAAGAATACTGACGTTGGATGGATGATATCTGGCCGCACACACCATACTCAAAACAGCCTTGAACAATATTTTCCGAGCGTATGAATTCCCACGTTTTCGGATGTGCTGTTCCATCTCATAGTCGCCAGATTGGTATTGGATCAAGTCAATTCCAACATATGCATTAATGGCATTAGAACTATGGAATCGACTAATATCACCGAGTTCAGCTAGAAGACAAACTGCTGTTTTTATACCGAAGCCTGGAATTGATTGCAATATGGGAAGCTCATTGAGCGACACTGAAATTTGAGACATTTCATTAATGGTTTCGTCTTTTTTATCATTGAGACGTTCGATTTCACCAGCCAAGTAAACGACAGAGCTAACTACGCACGCATCACTACTAACTGCCGGAGCGGATTTATTTGCCAATTCTTTAAGGTGCTCGGCTAAGCCAAGTGCTCGTTTTTCACTCATCTTCTTGAGTGTTGCCTTTAAAATTAGTTGCGCCAATTCTGATAATTTAGTTTCTAATACAAAACTTGGATGCGGAAACTGTTGTACAACGTGCCAATACAAAGCACCATCTGTTGTACTTATAAATTGTTCAACTTCAGGAAAAGTGAGCTGAAGCTTCTGATGCAATCGGTTCTTGGCCCGTACAAGATCTTCGTTGAATTCTTGATAGGTTCGCTCTAAATCATGCAGTTCTTCATAGACACCTGCTTCTCTGAACGTCGGTTGGTAATGATGCTGTGCCATTGCAGTGGCTAATGCCACTGCGTCCAGCTGATCATTCTTGCTATGCCGAAAATCGTCCATATCTTTCTTGGCTGCTAGTGGATTAATTTCGATATAGATCCAACTTTTTCTTTGGAGAAACGCCCGAACACTTCGTGAATAGATACCAGAAGATTCAAAGATTACCTTAGGAGACTTAAAGCTATTAAGAGCGTCATCAAGGGTTTTATAACCTACGCGATCGTTAGTTATCTTGAATTCTTTAATGACACTGTCATCGGCTAAAATTGCTACATTTGAACTATGTTTACTTACATCTATGCCAAATATGATTTCGATATCATTCATATTTAAACACCACCTTATCAAAGTTGTATTCATCGATTCACTCATCTCAATTTTCAATACACGACTTCTAATAGCCAACGGACTTCGAGCGAGCTTATTGGTGAACCAAATGAAGTTGCCAGTTTATCTTGCGACGTCATCATATGATGCGCCAAAGGCCACTGCGACATGTCAACTTCATTACCACTTTAACAGAATGAAAAAGTGGTGAACCATAATTCCGTCGAATTATGATTCACCACTAATGTTAGTCCGTTTATCTAAGCG
>NZ_JQBY01000055.1 GCF_001437405.1 Pediococcus ethanolidurans
TAAGTAATATGAAGTGACCCCCTAAGTTGTCAATTCGTGGATTTAAACTCATAATGTTGTTAATTCAAAAAAACAAACAAGAGTCATTACCACATGACAATAGGAGGTCACTTATGAATCAAAGTATAGTATCTATCGGGATGGATGTCCATAAGAAAACTTATAGTTTATGCGCTTTTGATGCTGAAACTGGTGAAATTATTGCTGAAACCAAAATTATTGCGGAACCAAAACTGGTAAAAAAATTCATTGATAACTTAGCTACCAAGTATGATGATCAAACCATTTTTAAAACCGGTTATGAGGCGGGGTGTTTGGGCTATTCGTTATATCATGATTTAACGAAACTTGGCATTGAATGTACAATTATGGCTCCTTCAACAATAGCTAAAACCACCAAAAATAAGACAAATAAAAATGATGCCACGGATGCCAGAATGTTGGCCAGAAGTCTGGCCTACAGAACGTATAAAGCGGTATACATTCCCAGTGATGAGGATGTGGCGATTCGTGAATTCATCCGCATGCGCAAAGACTTTAAGCTTGCCTTTAAAAAAGTAAAGCAACAAATCAAGGCCCTTATCTTAAGTCAAGGGTTAAGCTACAATGGCAACGCTAACTGGTCTATCCCATACGTTCAATGGCTCCGAACGGTTGAGTTTAATCAACCAGTTCTTAGAGAAATTTTAGATGAATATATGCAGGAATATTCACACCTTGATGATAAACTCGAACGCCTTAAAGAGCGAATCGATGAATTCGCTGATGAAGAGCGGTTAGAACTACACAAAGACCTCAAGTGCTTTAAAGGAGTTGATACGCTCTCGGCCCTCACCATTCAAGTCGAAATCTCAGATTTTAACCGCTTCCCAAATGCCGCTTCATTTGCCGCCTACTTAGGTTTAACGCCAATGGAACACTCTAGTGGTGAAAAAATTAATCGCGGTAGAATTTCAAAACAGGGTAATTCAGTGGTTAGAACCACCCTAATTGAATGTGCTCAGGCTCTTGTTAAAGGCGCCATTGGCCAGAAAACTAAACGGATCAAGGCCCGTCAAAAGGGTCGTAACAGTAGTGTGATTGATTATGCCGACCGTGGTATTGAACGTCTCCAGCGTAAGTTTCACAAAATGTACAAACGAGGAAAACCTTATAATACGGCCATCACGGCGGTTGCACGTGAACTAGCTTGTTTTGTTTGGGGCATAGAAACCAGACATTTTGAATATCGACAAGTATAAGTGAGGCTCCAATTTTCAATTTACATGCAGAAATATAATCACATTTTGAACATTCTAGAATAATTTAATTAATTTTATTTAATAGCATCAAGGGTATAGATAAGCTTCAGAGCCAACACGCAGGTCTGGTTATTTACGATATTGCTTTTGTGGCACAAACCGATTAATTACTATTTGGCCATAATAATTAATCACCCGGTTTGCGATCCATGTTCTAAGTTTATACAAACCTTCGACGGACCATTAACCTGAGGTAACCAATCCACGTATAACAGAGTGGTTAACTGTCGATGATTTGCGTTCTGAAGTTTATCTATACCCCTGATCGGTCACTATTTAATGAAAATTAAATTTAGGAGTTGACAGGGTCACTTCATAACAG
>NZ_JQBY01000056.1 GCF_001437405.1 Pediococcus ethanolidurans
TGTCAATCATTTTTGAAAATGTCCGAATTTTCATTAAACATAAGGTGCAATTATTTTTGCACCTTATGTTTTTCCCTTTGGTGTTGTTTAACCATGCATTATTGCATAGGCTAGTTCTTTATTACCATTTTCATATTTCTTACGAATAGCTCCTCTCCATGGATGATTGGCGGCTGGAATTCTTGCTTTTGATTTCTTAACGGTGACTGGATTATCTAGCTCCGGAGATTGCTCTTGATGAGCCTTAATGACCTCCATACGTAGAACCTGGTCACCGATCGTCGCGTAATGTTTACCAGACATCGTTTTAATGACCTCAACTTTAGTATTAGGAGCTAACATCACTTGCTGGTGATTGTTATGTAAAGACCAATGCTGATTCTCGAATTTAATGCCGTGACCATGGTCGACGACTCTTTCGACCATCACAGTTAAAAGCAGTTCTAATTCCGCAGGTTTCATTTGTTTCTCAAATACGTTCATGGTATCTTTAATGCGTAGCGCAAAGCGCCTATTATATTCTTCACAGAATGTGATAAGAAACTGATTAGCGCGCTTCATATCATTGATGTGTGCCAATGACATCTCATTAATGAGACGACTTTGTAAAGTCTCAAATTGGCGTTCGACACGTCCTTTAGCTTGTGGAATGCTGGTGGTCGCTAATTGAACGCCTAAATTATGACAGGCATAGCCAAAGTTGGTAAGTGTATCCGGTTGCGTCGGGTGCACTTTTCTTTTGTAATCAAAAACGGTTCTGCGGTCCGTTAAAATTTTAACAGGAATTCCATAATTTCTTAGAACTTGAGAAAACACCTGATAATAACCTTGTAAGGTTTCCTGTGCGTCAAAGTAGGCGCCTAAAATAGCCCCTGTACAATCGTCAACTGCGATGTGCAGATGAGTTTTACGGTTTCCAAACCACAACTCTTCTGAAGCATCCATCTGTAAGAGCTCACCCATATACTTTTTGCGTGGTCGAGAAGGATGAGCTTTGAGCGGAGCTGTTTCTATAACCTCGGTTAAGGTTGCTACCTCGCGCTTCGTCAGAAGTTTGTTTTGATGTTCCTTGGCTTCCAATTCACGCTTCATTTTTCTTCTGGTGGCGCGATGCATTTTAGGAGTTAAAACATGCCGATCCTTAAGCAACTTGGACACCGTCGCATAAGAGACGGTTAGCTTTTCTTGTTGATTTAAAAATTCTACAAAATGAGCGACATTAAAATTCTTATACTTTTTCTCGTAAAGCATAACGATTTTGTTTTTGCACTTAATGTCAAACTTTTGATGAGTCTTTAAACGATGATTACCGTGTTGAAAGACCTGTTTACCATTAAGTAAATAAGCTTGCTTAAGTCGACGTACATGTCTTTCTGTCAACTGTAATTCAACTGCTGCACGTTTGATGGTTTTCCGTTTGGCTACAACGGCCTTAATGATCTGATATTTATGTTCCTCAGTAGGTGTCAAATTTATCTTCCTCACGATGTCATTCCTCCAGTACATTATTATAATGTACTAAAGTTTATGGACATTTTCATTTGTTATTACTTCGGACATTATCATTTGTGAATGACA
>NZ_JQBY01000057.1 GCF_001437405.1 Pediococcus ethanolidurans
TGTCAAACATCCTAAAGTAAGAGGTATCAAGATTGTGACGACAATCTTGATACCTCTTTTACTATACTTAAATTGAGGTTGAGGTCGTCAACATCAGTGAAATATACATTCCGAGTGTCAAACTGGCCCAACAACACGTAGTGAACAGTTAGATTTAGGATGTGGGTCCTTGAGATCGAATATAGAAAATGAACGAATCTGCGAAGTTGTTACCTCAAAAATATATGGAAGGCGATAAAGTGCACGTTTTAGGTATTGATGTGAGTCGTGGAAAGAGTAATTGTGCTCTTTTACACGATCATACGGTTATTAAGGAGTTTCAGATTATCCATAATAAGTCTGGATTGGCAAAGCTCAAGTCAATAATTACGAGTGACCTGCCAGTCATGGCAGTATTTGAAACGACTGGTATTTATTCTAGAGTTCTGACTCGTTTTTTTATCGATGAAGGAATGAATTACCTTGAAATAAATCCTTTGGAGTCCTCAATTCGCATGGCGGGGTTGAGAAGGCAAAAAACAGACCGTTCAGATGCAGTTAAATTAGCGCTCCTGGGAATTGATCAGAAGTCACTGATTCATGGTCGTAGACCATATTCAAGGCCATATGAGCAACTTCATTTAATGGCACACCGCTATCTAGAAATAACTAAGGAGAGATCCCGGATTATCAATCATTTACATGCCGCACTTGATCAAACATTTCCCGAGTTAAACGATATATTTAACCCAATTCGATCAGTGCTCGGCTTAACTTTTGTTAGTCTCTTTCCCCACCCTGATTTTTTAACAGGATATATTCCAGGAACGATGGCAAAACAAATCATTGGCTTGGTAAGTCCTAAAATCCATTCGGATTTAATCGTACGTAGATGTAATGAGGTCTGGCAGGCAGGCCAATTATCGTACCCAGCACAACCTGCGAATTCATTTCTGACTAATCAAATCCATAGTTATTGTGAAGAGATTCAGCGATATAATCAGGCCCATGACTTATTAAAACGCCAATTGATCACTTACGCGAAAACTTTTCCGGAGTTTAAACTCATTGCGAGTATTCCTGGGGCGGGAGAGATATCAACTGCCCTGTTACTAGGATTTACAGGAAAAATAGCGAGATTCCCCAGCTATAAGCAGCTGAATGCTTACGTTGGAATAGATCTACGACGAATCCAATCCGGAGGGTTCAAAGAAGCTGACCGGATTAACCGGAGAGGTCAAAGTAGTGCCCGTTATATTATGTTTGAAATGATTAGATCCATGCTTAGAAATAAAGCACGCATTGATAATCACATTGTGGATTACTACTATAAGCTAAAAAAAGGACCACACCCTAAACCGGATATGGTTGCCATGATTGCTTGTGTGAATAGGCTTGATAGGACGATTATGAATTTGGTCCGCACAAACCAAATTTATAATTACGCAAGAACTTCCCATTAAGCAGACTATTTAAATACCAGTATATTTGATATTTATGACAGCTTTTTTCTGTCAAAAAGCTATCACTGTTTAGTGTACTCTTTTTTAAATAAGTTGATACTTGACATCATATTAGAAATC
>NZ_JQBY01000058.1 GCF_001437405.1 Pediococcus ethanolidurans
AAATCGTATTGGTGGAGATTTTGAACGGCACATTCACTTCGGTGAATGTGCTTTTTGTTTACTCATGAATTAAACTAATCCGGATAAAGAAGTTGTCAATATTTCGAAAACCAA
Source organism: Pediococcus ethanolidurans (assembly GCF_001437405.1). GTDB lineage: Bacteria > Bacillota > Bacilli > Lactobacillales > Lactobacillaceae > Pediococcus > Pediococcus ethanolidurans. Next base: position 115 of record NZ_JQBY01000058.1, read on the forward strand.
AACAGTTACGCTTTAATGCCTTGATTTTACGATTAAGTCCTTCAATTGGACCGTTGGAAAATGGATAACGACAACTGTTTAGAAGGGCTGAACCATTTTTGATAAACGTGTTGATCGTTATGTCCATTTGATTACTAGTGGGTTGGTAGTTAGTAAGTAAGGATTGGAACGCATTAGCATCCTTTTGGTGTATGGCACTTAAGATACCTTGATAGGTTTGATACACAGATCTAAATCTGGGAAAAGCGTCTAGAGCTAAATCAATGGCGTTTTGTTGCGTCATATACTCGTTAATTCCGCGTAAATAAACAGCCTTAGAATCATTAACTTTTATTTCATCAAGATGAAATAAACGCCATTGAGATTTTAAAATATGATAAATTCGTGAATGCTTATCTTGGATAGTACGAATGGTCTGCGTGCGTTCATTATCTAAGGCACGCCCAGCCAGTTGAATAATATGGAAACGATCGATAATCGTGGCCGCATTGGGAAATAAGCGATGAATGAAGCTGCCATATTCAGCATTCATGTCAATCGTCACTGATTGAACTTGGGCACGTTCTTGAACCGAAAAACGAGCTTCAAAGTAGTCAATGATATCTTTACTTAGCCGATCTTTTAAAGTAACAATTCGGCGATGACTAACGGCATCGCAACAATTAAAGGACATCCAGTGATTACAGGAACGAAATTCATCAAAGCAAAGATTCTCTGGGAGATGTTTAACACGATAGGCTAAGTGAATATTGGCATTTAGGATTCGTTGAACACTGCTTGGCGAAATTCCACAAAGTTTAGCAATTTCTTTACTCGTCAACATATCGCGTGCCAAAACGATCACTTGATGTTTGATATTATGTGTGAAAGTTTCGTTACGATTAACCAACTTAGTTTTAGCACCACAGGTTTTTGAACAATCTTTACATTGGTATCTTTGACGTTTTAAATGCATTTCGTAACGACCACCGGATAAGGTTCCTAAACGCAGGTGACTCATGTGAGTTCCGTTTTTAATTAAGCTTTTATGGCCACAATGTGGGCACTTTAAAAGTTGATAAGACAAAGTTGCATGGACGACATGAATACGTTGGTTTGTGGAGCACCGTTCTTTAGAAATACCAGTGACAATTAAGTTTGGGTCTGTTATTTCGAATAAGCATAAGATAGAATTAGTTAGGGACATCTGAATTTCCTCTTTTCGATTTGTTTTGGCGATTAAATCGTAGCACAAAGAGGACAGATGTCCTTTTTTATTTTTCTGATTTTCAAAACAGACAAAAAACCGGTATTAGTTATTCACCAATACCAGAAAGTGTAGACCC
>NZ_JQBY01000059.1 GCF_001437405.1 Pediococcus ethanolidurans
CGGACTAAGAACGTTTGATGCTTCAATAATGATCAGTAACACTAATATCATAATTATTATATCAGTGTATTGATTACAAAGATTAGACTCAGTCTGGAAGCAAATGGGCTCAGTAGTGTCGTTTATCTTAGCGGTCTTCGCTTAGATAAAGGCCGATCTTGGAGACGTGACTTTCGGCTCTAAGTCGTGCCCACTACGTTCCAGCCCAAATTTGCTGGAAGACGGCATTTTAGACTATTTTTATAGGTTAAGTCGTTTGACATCAGTTATTGAAGTGATTTTGATACTTTCAACCTTTAGAGCAGAAGAAGAACTTAGACTTGTGTTTTATGAGAAAATTAGGTAAGATATACTTTGTGCATTGAGCACGAACCCATACTTGGTTTATCGAATCACCAACGATTAACCCAGTTTCGGGCAATATAAAAAAGGGGTGAAAATAATGGCAATTTCACAAGAAAAGAAAAATGAAATCATCAAGAAGTATGCGCGTCATGATGGCGATACAGGTTCTACAGAAGTCCAAGTCGCTGTTTTAACTGCAGATATTAATGAAATTAATCAGCATTTAAGCGTTCATAAGAAAGACTTTCATTCACAACGTGGTTTGATGAAGAAGATTGGTCATCGGCGTAATTTGTTGGCTTACTTACGTCGAACAGACATTCAACGTTACCGTGATTTAATTGAATCATTAGGTTTACGTCGTTAATAGTTTTAAAAAAGCGAGGCTTAGTGCTTCGCTTTTTTTGTACAATTAATTTGATCCTGAAATATTCATAAAAAAAGAACTAATGC
>NZ_JQBY01000006.1 GCF_001437405.1 Pediococcus ethanolidurans
GTAAGTGTTGCACTTGATTTGACAATTCGGGGATAAAACAAATAGTTAAAATCTATAATGTTTTCTACGATATTAGAATTAACGGGGTTTATATATGCACGACATTCAAAATGAATGTCGTGTTTTTGTTTTCTACAATTAAAACTGATGGTTCAATTTTAACTACTTTTTCTAGAATAAAAATAAGTAAGTATTGAGTCACAATTATTTGAGTACTGAATAAGTTTACGACTAAGTAACTTTGAAATTATTTTTTTGGCACACTTCGTTTAAATGTGTTTTATATGGAACAAATCACATAAAGCTGATTCTTCCTTACAAAGTGTTCCAGTCTTACGATAAACCATGAAATATAAATATAGTTAGTAAACACGGAGGAAATTATAATGAATAATTCAATCAAAATACATGTAATGCATACAGGGCTAGTTAGAGTTGATAAAGGTTTACCATTTCACGGAATGTATCGAAACCCTTTAGCATTTACGGGCTTATTTCGTAGTGAAAAAAATAAGATTACTTTACCAGTTTCTAGTTATTTAATTGAACATCCGAAAGGAACACTTTTGATCGATACTGGTTGGAATAAAACGATTCGTGAAAGTAATTGGAAAGAATTAGGCTTACAAGTTCAAATTAATACCGGTTATTTACCGGCTGGTTGGGCAGTTGACGAACGTCTAGCTGAATTTGGATATAAACCAGAAGATATTGACTATGTCTTGATGAGTCATTTACATTGTGATCATGCAAGTGGAATGCCACTAATAAAAAATGCGAAACATATTCTTGTTTCAAGTCAGGAATGGAAAATTGCTAATAAATTACCGATGGTTTACCTACCGCATGAATGGAAAGGTGTCGATGTTGAAACGTATGATTATGAGAAATCTGAATTTGGTCCATTTCATCGTTCATTTGATGTTTTTGGTGATGGTAGTGTACTACAAGTTTATACACCAGGACATGCTTCTGGGATGTCGGCAACTTTAGTTTGTGGTTCAAACGGTAAATACGTTCTTTTAGCCGCTGACGTTGGTTATGCCAATAAGTCTTGGGAAAAAATGTTAACTCCTGGTATATGTACTAACCGCAATTATGCAATTCAGTCATTAGGATGGGTCAAGGAAATGGCCCATGATGAAAATTGTGTTGAAGCTTTAGCAAATCATGACACGAAAACTGAGCAGCATAGTATTATCTTGCCGCTTTAACTGCATATTTTTTGATTAAATAATGAAACATCTCATTCATCATGTTTGCAATTTGGGGATTAACACCATGTTGTAATGACCAAACAATGGCGGTCATGACGTTGTTGGCATATAACTGTTTTATATATGGCTCTGGAAGTGCAAAGTCTAATGCACTTAAATAATCAGATATATGGACAATCAGCACGTTTTTGAAACTCGTTTCAAGCGCAATATTATCTACAGATACGGTCAACAAACATAAAATTGAACTTTTATGCTGACTCAAATCCTGATATAAATTAATTAACAAGTCATCGTTAACACTTTTGTTCATTCGTTTTGTTAACAAATCGTCCAAGATTTGTGTGTATTTAGTGATCAGTTTTTTTAATAAATCATACTTATCCTCATAATAGCGATAGAAAGTTGAACGTCCAATCAACGCTGACGTACAAATATCTTTAATTGTTATTTTACTGAAACCATTTTGGTTTATTAACTGGATAAAAACGACTTCTATATCACGTTTACTTTTAATTGCTCTCAGGTCATTACTATTCATGTTTTGCCTCCATGTATAATTACGTCACACCTAATATTTTAACATTTTATTGAGTTTTCTTATGTAAACACGACATTTAATTGAATGTCGTGTTTTTGTTTCTTATAATCTATTTGTTTAAAAAGCCGAAAATTTCCCGTGACGTTCTTCAATGCAGACAATAACTAGAAACAAAAAAACTAACCAGTTACTGATAACCATAAAGGGATTATCGCAACTTGTGGTACTGCGAATGAAGTGTTCTTTTTTTACGAGTTGCGTAAAGTTTATTAACTTGCTATAATTCGAGCTGAAAATAATAAATTGGTAAGTACAGGCGTAACCAAACAAAACAGTGCCGTTGATGTGAAAGGAAATAATGTCAACAGTACTGTTTTTAATTTTAATGAGTTTAATTGCGGGTGTTTTGACTGGTATTGTGGGGATGGCGTCTTTAACTTTATATCCGGTATTGCTGTCGGTTGGGATACAACCCATAACGGCAAACGCAACAATCACGGTAGCTCAGGTCGGAGCAAGGCTAGGAACAGTAATTTCATCTTTGAAAGAACTGCATGGTCACTGGAAACAGGCACTGCAAATTGCCATTTTAAATACGATTGGCGGCGTGTTTGGTGCACTGATACTTATTCACAGCTCCAATACTGGTTTTAAAAAAATGGTACCTTTGTTTATTTTATTAGCCGGAATTATGATTTTATATCCGCAGAAAGCAAACACGACCAATTTAAATAATCGGTTTAACCAAATTATGAGTTGGCTAAGTTTATTTTTGGTTGGCGTTTATAATGGTTACTTCGGCGCAGCTTCTGGTTTGTTAATGATCGCAGTGCTATCAAAAATAGTTAAAGAAAACTATGCCATTTATAACGCAATGCGTAATTTGGCTTCGTTTTGTAATAACGTTGTTGCGGCGGGATTATTTATTTTTAGATTATCAATTGATTGGGCAGTGATCATTCTTTTACTTTTGGGACTTTTCATTGGCGGTTTGATCGGGCCGATAATCGTTCGCTATATTCCATCCACGTATATTAAAACTGCTGTGGGTGGCTTTGCAATAATTTTGGCGTTTATTTTAGGGTACGAAGCCTATCTGTGATCCTGTGATCTATATATTGGTCGATTACTTAGTTTTATTTAAATATAGAATTAAAATGGTATTTTTAACACAATGTATACAAAGAAACAGCTCTTACAACTGTTTAATTATTATTCAAAATTTATATATGTGAGTTTATCCAAAATAGTGAGAACAAAAGTCTAATGCGGTTTTAAGTGCCAAAAATATTGCAGAAGCAGTTGTTTTAAGTATTTTATGTGTCAACCAGAGTGAATATAAATGAAATTTATTTGCGTCCATCCAGCCAATCACTATAAAAGCAACACCATTTCAAATATTCGAATTTTTATTTAAGTTGCAGTATTATAGCGATGAAGATGACTTATAAAGCTAACGATTGAGTTGGCTTTTTATTTTGGATGAATAAAGCGGAGGTTTTAACTTGGATATTAAAACAGTTAGTAAAAAATTCGACTTACCGGCACCGACCCTACGTTATTACGAGGAAGTTGGTTTAATCCCACCAGTTCGCCGTAATGCCAGTGGTTATCGGGACTATGACAAAATTGATCTTGAGTGGGTCAATTTTGCTAAATGTATGCGTGAAACCGATATTTCGATTGAAGTCCTAAAACAGTATGCAGAATTAGCGCAGCAGGGCGAACAAACCGAAGACCAGCGTAAACAAATATTAATTGAACAACAACGGGTGTTGGAGCAACAAATGCAAAAACTACAACACACTCACGATTTCTTAGATACTAAAATTGCAACATATGAGCAACACGCCAAACTAATGGAGCGGATCGTTAAAAATTAAAACAAAATGCTTGCTTTCAAGTCGACTTGAAGGTTTATCCTGTTTGATGTTAACTAAAAGAAAGCAGGCATAGAAATGAATAAACAAAAATTACAGCAACCTTTTTCCTTAAATGAACAAGTTACTTTACAAAATCATATTGTAATGTCACCAATGACAACTTGGTCCAGTCACGCTGATCAAACAGTATCCAATGCAGAAGTAACCTATTATGGCGCACGAGCTACGAGTGTTGGTATGGTGATCACAGGTTCCAGCCACGTGCAAGAAAATGGCGTTGGTTTTGCTAATGAATTAGGTGTATACGCGGATCGTTTTATTCCCGGTTTGACTAAATTAGCCAGGGCCATCAAAGCTGGTGATGCCAAGGCAGTTTTGCAGTTAAATCATGCTGGTAACAAAGCTTTACCACAGTTTATTTCTAATCACGATGTTGTCAGCGCCAGTCCTGTTACTGCACCCGAAACGCCTTTTGCACCGGCACAAACACCACGTGCATTGACGGAGACCGAGATTCTACAAGTGGTCAAAGATTTTGGTGCCGCTACAAGACGAGCCATTGAAGCTGGTTTTAATGGTGTTGAGATTCATGGCGCCCATGGTTTCTTAATCCAAAACTTTTTATCACCGCATTACAACCAACGGACTGATCAGTGGGGCGGTAGTTTAACCAATCGCTTACGGTTTGCAATGGCAGTAGTAGATGAGGTCAAACGCGTAGCTGCGGAATATGCAGATCGGTCATTTATTATTGGTTATCGAATTTCTCTAGAGGAACGTGAAGCAGATGGTCTCAGTTTGACCGATACAGAAGCGCTCATTAAGCAACTTATTACCAAAAAGATTAGTTACTTACATCTTTCCTTGGGTGATGCTTTAACTGATCATGAGCATAATAGTGAAGACACAACACCATTTATTCAACGAATTTCAAAATTGGTTAACCACCGTATACCTTTGATCGCAGCCGGTTCGTTTAATTCATTTGCGCGTATGGAAAAAGGATTAGCTAGTGGATTAGATTTAGTAGCGGTTGGCAGTGCATTGGTTGCTCATCCAGATTTATTTAGCCAGGTAAAGTTACCTTTAATATTGTCGGCTAATGGCGTAGACTCAATTGATTTACCCAAAAATATGTTTGAAGCGATAAAGCGGATTGGTGCATTTACTTTTCAATTTACCGAATAGATTTGATGGATTTATTTTTACTAAAGAAATAACACCAGAACAGATTGCTTTAATCTGGTTGTTATCACAAAAACGTGAATCGTATCAATTCCAGAAACAACTAAATTAAGTCGCTTACAAGAAGGGGTGAGTGCATAAAAAATTCAGTTTATGACAAATGAATTAATGCGATTAAACGATTTACCAAAGTAGATTAAAATTACCGGTAACCGTCATTCGCTAGAATTAGTTAAGCATGCAGGTAAATAATTATTGTTGAATTTAATTTTCAAAATTTAGCCAAAGTGATTAAAAATCAATTATTAGAATTAAACGCTCATGAACAGGACTCAGCATCATCATATAAAACCTGAGCAGTGAAACGTGGAGACACGCTTCTTTTTTTATCCCTTAATTATAATTTAAAATGGCTGTTTTCGTTGTGTTCGTATTATACTGGGCCTACTTATTCGATAATCTATAAAACGGCTTATCTGTTTATTATGAGTTGATTTAATTTTAAATTTAATAGCAATTTTTTGCTTCGCTCATTCAGCATTTTATTTTGCTTATCGTGATCGTTTCCAGAAGTTATCTCAATTAACAAACTTAAATGCACAAGTGATCAATGTCCCATATCTAATTCTAGTGTTGAACATAAAAAAACACGAATAATTTATTTATGCTTTTGTTTTATCAAATTATAGGTATTTGGAGACACAGCCTAGTTAATGAATGATTTTTTGAATTGTTTCAATAAACAGCCGACTCACGTTAGGTAAACGTCGATTTTTACTCCAAATTAAAATATTAGGATCGGTTAATTTAGGCCCTAGTGGTCGAAATACCAATTCACTATTCTCGGATGTGTCAACTAGATCTTCGTAAGTTAAGGCCATACAAGCACCAGTTTTAATTAATAAACTTGCATTAAAAATAAGGTTATAGGTACCAATAAAGTTAAACTGATCTGTAAGTTCGTTACCCCACTCTTTAAAAATACCACGTTGTTTTGCTTGCGCAGAAACAATTAGTGACCGACCAATGAGATCAGTAGCAGTAATTACTTTATTGTGAGCAAGTTGCTCATCTGCACGCATCAAAACACCCCATCTATTTTCTTCTGGGAGCATGATTGAATTGTAATTATCAAATTGACGATGACCCATAATAATGCCAAATTCAAGAGCACCACTATCTAATTGACGTTGAATCAAATCTGCATCACCACTTCGCAAGTTGATGTGAACTTGTGGATATTTATGGACGATTTGCTGAACTGCCAGCATTACATAATTCATGGCATTACTTTCGCCACCACCAATATCAAGTGTTCCACTGACGACATCTTGTTTTTGTAAATTATAGGTAGTTTTGTCGACCATCCCAATAATTTCTTGTGCTCGTTCCAATAGATAGTAACCCTCTTGTGTCAATTTTAACTGTCGATGGCCACGATCAAAAAGTTTAATATTTAGTTCCGTTTCTAGGTCAGCGATTTGACGTGATAATGCTGGTTGAGAAACGTGTAACAACTGTGCTGCATGAGAAATGTTTTGTTCCTGTGCAATTGCAACAAAGTAGCGTAGTACTCGAATATCCATTAGTTTAGCTCTTTTCTAACTATAGGTTATCGTTATAGTTATTGATGTTTTATAAGTATTTAACATTATATTAACTATATCATATACTACAGTCAAGCAAGAACTTAGGAATGAGGTATTGAAGTGGAATCAAAAATGAATTTAGGAACAGGTGCTTACGATCAAGTTGAAGCCATTAATGCAATTAATCAGCCGTTGATACAACAGTTAAATACTGGTACACACGATCAAGTAGAGATTCGACAACTCATTAGCCAAATTACGAATGAACGAATCGATGAAACAACTGAAATTCGACTGCCGTTTTATTCTGATTTTGGTCGAAATTTACACATCGGTAAAAATGTATTCATTAATAGTGGCACGATGTTTACTGACTTAGGTGGAATATACATTGGTGATCACGTTTTAATTGGTCCCAATGTAACAATTGCATCCGTTAATCATGTGATGGAACCAAGAAATCGACGAAATCTAATCTTAAAACCAGTGTATATTCACGATAATGCCTGGCTGGGTGCTAATGCTACTGTGACACCGGGTGTTGTAATTGGCGAGAATGCGATTGTTGCTGCCGGAGCCGTAGTAACACGTAATGTTGCAGCTAATACGATCGTCGGCGGTGTACCTGCACGACTAATTAAAATAATTAAAACTAAAGGAGAACAATAAGAATGAGTATAAATAATAAAGTTGTTGTTATTATGGGGGCTTCGAGTGGCATTGGTGCGGCAACAGCCAAACTATTGGCAAACAAAGGAGCTAAATTAAGTTTGGCTGCTCGTCGCTTGGATCGATTAGAAGCAATTCAAAGAAGTAATCCTGATGCGACGATCAAGGTTTTTAAGGCAGATGTTACTGATGAAAAGGCAGTTCAAACTGTAATTGATGAGACCGTTGCTTCATTTGGCAGAATAGACGTATTGTTCAATAATGCGGGTATTATGCCAGTTAATAAATTGGATCAGACTGCGCGCAACGAGTGGCAACAGATGATGGATATCAATGTTAAGGGTGTTTTGAATGGCATCGCTTCTACGTTACCCGTTATGAAGCAACAAAAGAGTGGGCATATTATCACAACTTCTTCAGTTTTGGGTTATGAAGTTTTACCAGGGTATGCTGCTTATTCAGGAACAAAGTATGCTGTTCGTGCAATCATGGAAGGGTTACGACAAGAAGAGCATCGCAATAATATCAAGACAACCGTCATCGCGCCCGGATCAGTTAAGACAGAATTATTTAATTCAATTAATAACGTTGACGTCAGAAACAGTTTAGAGACAGCAATGCAACAACCGAATTCAGAAATGTTGGGTTTAGATCCTGAAGAGATCGCACAAGCAGTTGCTTTTGTAATTGATACACCGGCTAATATGGCAGTTAATGAAATGATTATTCGACCAACTGGGCAGGCAGTTTAATTTTGAATGTCCCAAATTACAGAATAAAGGAGACTATTATGTCAACAACACAAGTTAAAGCACTAGAAGCAACCGGATCAGATTTTAATACGTTTCATCATACCGTCATTGAACGCCGTGAGTTGCGGCCAGATGATGTTGCGATCGATATTAAGTATTGTGGTATTTGTCACTCAGATATTTCAATTGTTGAAGGAATAGATACGGTATTTAAGCGTCCAATCGTACCTGGACATGAAATATCTGGGGTGGTTAGTGCCATTGGCCAAAATGTCAATAAGTTTAAAGTAGGCGATAGAGTTGGTGTCGGTTGCTTTATCGATTCATGTGGCAAGTGTAAATATTGTAAGGCCGGCGAGGAACAATTTTGTAAAAAAGGTGTTATTTCAGTATTTGTCGGTAACGATTATGATGGTAATCCTACAGAGGGCGGCTATTCTCAATCAATTATTGTGAAAGATCGGTTTGTTTTATCAATTCCAGATAAATTGGATTTGGCCGAGGCTAGTCCTTTACTTTGTGCTGGTATCACCACCTATAATCCATTGAAGCGTTATGGCATAAAAAAAGGATCAAGAGTGGCTATTGTCGGTTTAGGCGGATTAGGGCACATTGCAACTCAATTTGCTAGCAAAATGGGTGCTGAAGTTACAGTAATTGGCCATTCCGAATCAAAAGCTAATGAAGCTAAGCAATTTGGGGCTAAAGCATATGAAATTCTTAGGACACCGGAAGACTTTGATCGTCTGAATGGTCAATTTGATTTTCTTCTTAGTACTGTCGCTGTGAAGTTAGATTGGAATCAGTACTTTAAACTATTAGATGTCAAAGGGATTGCTTGCAGCGTTGGTTTGCCAATGGAAAATCAAGAATTTAGTTTACAATCGATGTTCAATCGTCAAAATACGTTAACTGTTTCCAATGTTGGGGGAATCGCATTAACTCAAGAAATGCTAAATTTTGCAGCAGAAAACAACGTTCATCCCAAAATTGAAATGATTAGCATTGATGATGTTCCTAGTGCATATGAACGAATCTTAAATAGTGATGTTCACTACCGATTTGTGATTGATATGAGCACGCTGAAATAATAATTAAGGGTTAGGTTAGATTTGAAAAAAATATGGATAATTTTGGAGAGCTTTCTAGTGTTAATTGCATTAATTATTTTGGGAGCCAAACAATTTACTGACGCTAATAAAAACACAAGTGCTAAACATTCCTCTTCCTCTGCACAATTCACGGAAAAATCATCTAAAAATAATAAAGCCGATCTACATCAACAGGGGAAAGCTATTAATATTACAATTGCTGGTCAGAAATTAAGTGCACATCTCTATAAAAATGTAACTGCAAAAGATTTGATTCAACGATTACCGATTACACTCTCTTTTTCAAACTTTGGTTCAGGATTTGATGAAAAAATTGGAGATCTTCCATCAAAATTAACAACACAAGGTATGCCCACGGGCGAAGATCCCAAAGTAGGAGACATTGGATACTGGTCTCCTGAACCAAGGATTGTTTTCTACTGGGGTGATGTAGGTTATTATTCAGGAATTCATCGTATTGGCCATTTTGATGATGTTCCCAAAGCTACTCAGTTGATTAAACAACAGAAAAACACGTTTAAGGCAACAATTGAATTAGCAAATTGACTGTATTGCTTTATCGTAATGAGATATCGGAAAAATTATGATGTAGCAACTTTAAACCAAAATACAGTTATTCTTATCAGTATTTTGACTTAGTTCACGTAAACACGACATTCAAATTGAGTGTCGCGTTTTTTTGTCAATAAAACTTACTCAAGTTAAAACTATTTTCACTTCAGACAAATGTCCCCGTGATAGCTAAATTAGTGACAATTAGCCCGACTAAAGCAAAGTAATCTTAAAAATGGTAAAATGAAATTTGCTGATTAGGCTCCATTATCACTTCTTGTATCTTAAAAGCGTATATAAATTAGAAAAAGTAAAAAATTTAGCATAGATTCTGTTTTTACTAAATTACTAACTTGACAAGTCAGCCACTAAAATAAAAAAAGCTTTCTACTAGTAGTGAAAGAAACAAGCAGAACGTAATTAAATTGAGAAGTTTGAAAACTTAATTTACTGGGAAATAAATGCTCTGTTAAACATAAAGATGAAAGCTCAATCCCTCAACTCGAAAGGAGTTACACAAAAATGGCAACAATTCAATGGTAGACTGGAAGCTCACTATAAAAAAAGACTAGATATTGTAAAAAAACAGCGGGATAATATGAGATTTTAGTAGCCAAAAGCCTGATAAAACGGGCTTTTTTGTTTGCTGTTGCTTTGATAGTTTAGGTATCTTTTTCTCCCAATCTTGAATAGAAATTTGGTCGATTGAGCGATAATAAGCAATGATTATCAAATTATGGTACCAAAATTGGTACCGCAAAAAGGCCGCCGGAACATATGGGCTTCTTTTTATGAATTTGAATATGTTAGCTCCAATAAATTTTTGGAAATTATTTCTTACTACTGGTGGATCGTTTTCGCTGTATTATTTCCACTAGATGAGTGGTCAACGTTGGTTTATTCCAGCAATTGTAAACCCACTTAAATAAAATAACCATTACAAAATAGTAGCTAAAAATGATTTAAAAACTTCCCGAATTGTCAAATCAAGTGCAACACTTGCTAGATTTCACTTATAAGTGGTCTAGATGTTGGTCATTCAAGCAATTGTTCAGTCATAAATTCATTAGCCGATTTGTAGCCAAAGATTTTATGTGGTCATTGATTTAGAGCAGCAGTAGCCGCTTGATATATTCATCACTGAAGTCACCAATGGATCGACCTTTAGGGATAAATTCCCGCGAACCGTTATTGAAACTGAGTGACTTAACGACTGAGGCATCAAATTTATCCACAAACTGTTGAACGACTTCCTTACAAGTTACAGCCTGGTAATTCGATATTCTAATAACCGCTTAGTTGCGCGTCATTCGTTCGGTTAAGGTAAGTAGCGCTGGCTGATCACTAGTCCATTTACCTTTGACCAGATCACCTTCCCAATGGCCAAATTCAGAGCGATCATTAGCGGCTGCCGGACGTTGTTCGATTATCGCCTAAGATCTTCTTATTATTCTTACGCGCAATGACCACTTGACGCTTAACTTGGCAACCGCTAATAAGCCCTGATCGATATAGCGGTAAACCGTCGCCGTTGCTGGACAATATTCAGCTGGATGATCGCGCTTGTAGGTATCAACAAAGCTATGGACGCGGAATTTTGTTTTAAGCGCAATTGCCAACTGTTTAAAGAATTCAGGGTTGTGTTCTAGCAGGCTTTTTCGGTGATAATTTAGGCGACGCTGTTCATACTGAATCCGGCTGGTGTCGGCGAAATAACATTTGGTAAAAACGCCATAGCTAGACATTTGCGTGACCGAACCACGCTTGATTTCTCGGCTGATCGTACTGGGACTACGGGACAATCTCTTAGTGATTGTCCTATCGAATAATGGGCTTCATAGAGACTCTGGATGCAGCCACGCTCCTCACTTGATAGTTGTTTTGATGGTATCTTTAGATTGGGTCGTGGAGTCCGTCCTAACTTATTGGTTTCGTCGCTTATAAGTTTAAGGCTTCATGGCCTTTTTGGTCTAGTTATTTTGGTGTTGCACTTACACTGTAAGTCTGGTGATTTAAAAACTTTAATTATTTAGCCATTGCTGGTCAAACTTTTTGTAATGACCTGTTTACCTTTTTAAAAGGAAATGATACACTATTTATGTAAACAAGTGATTACTTTTAGTGAAGATGGTGTTACGTTGATAAAAAATAAAATAAAAGTATTTCGTGCTGAAAGGGACTGGACTCAGGCAGAATTAGCGTCTCGTCTACATATATCAAGGCAAGCAGTTATTTCTATTGAAAAATATAAATATATGCCTTCATTAGAATTGACGTTTAAAATAGCAAAGGTATTTAACTGCACCATTGAGGAAGTATTTTACCAGGAGGTGACAAAATGATTTACCAAATTATCATGCTAATAGCTATGGTTGCAGTAGTATCCATGCAAGTTTATTCGGATTGGCAGGTTGAAAAAATGGGTAAAGAGTACAGAAATGATGAACGTTGGAATAGCATTAAGCTGCGCGCAGGTAATGTCACAAAAACGTATTATCAGTATACTGTTATTATGATTGCGATCTTAATGACATTTTCGCTATTTTGGCCTACTAATATTCTAGTACGATTAGATAGAGTATTGTTAATTTTATTGCTTATAATTGATCTTGGACACGTTGTCGAATATCTCGCTGTTAAACGATTAGACAAAGTTATGTAATAGGATTTTTAAACTGATTTGTAAATTTTTTTCTACTGCATAATGAACTAAGTATTGTAGCATCGGTGCAGTCATTATCACTAACGAAAAGTTATTCTGGCAAGCGCCGGATAACTTAGTACTTACAAATTGAACGTTTCTTTCAGTTAGTAATAAAAATAATTTATTTTTTATTAATTTTTAAAATTGATGATGCCTGCTTATAAATTGTTATTTAATATCAACTGAAAACATAAAGCTTTCCCTAAGTTGTATTTACCATACTTCAGTGGGTTCACTTCACATTACTTTTTTTGGTGTCGATTACAACTAAATTAATACATACAATTTTATAGATTTTCAACTTTTTAGTTTATGGTGTATAAATAACTTATTAGATTAAATATAAGGAATAAGTGGGTGACATAACCTTGGGACAAGAGCAGAACGAAGAAACAAGCACTGTGCAGGAAATTAAAAAAATGTTACTCAATAAAAGAGTTAACTTTTTAATTGGTTCTGGTGCTTCGAAACCAGCAATTCCGTTGATGGGTGAGGTTGACGGAGACACTAATGATAAACGTAACCAAAAATTACTTGAACAAATTACTACGGTTAGTAAATATCTTGAAGGTAACGAGATTCCAGATCCTTCATCACAGATAGACAATACTCTCAGTACTTACGTCAACTTTATTAAGATTTTAATTGATGATCTAAGAACTAGAAATTCACGAACCGTACCACGTGTTATTAACATTTTTTCTACAAACTATGATTTGTTTATTGAAAAAGCAGTTGATGTTAATTTTCAGAAAAATGAATATTTTATTTTTAACGATGGTGCTAATGGTTATTTTAATCGAATTTTAAACAGCCATAATTATGATGAGTCAATTGCATATCAGGGCCAGTTTCAAAACCACATTGAAGATATTCCGACAATACACCTAATAAAACCACATGGTTCGGTTAATTGGGAACGCGACGGAGAAAGTGTGTATATTCGAAATACTGTACAAACACCATGCTTTGTCGTGAAACCTAATGGTCATGAGGCAGAAAGTACATTTGATGGCAATCATTTTTTTGAAATGCTGCGAAATTTTCAGACAGAATTAAGTTTTTCACAATCAGTTTTATTAGTAATTGGATTTTCATTTCAAGATGAACATATTGCTAGGATGGTCCAACGTGCAGTTCGGAATCCAGAATTGATTGCCTATGTATTTTGTTATGATGATGATGACCGAGAAAAAATATGTGCACGATTGAATTGTACTAAATCGACACCTAACAACCTTAAAATTTTAAGCCCTTCAGATATCATTCTAGGGCAAAGAAAGTTTGTAATGGATGATCTCGTAGGTATTTTAGGTGGTCAGAATGACAACTAATAAAATAGATATGAAAACATTTGGAGTCATTGTTAAAGTAGATGGTAATGACGCCGAGGTTGGGATGTATGACATGTCCAATGACAGTGATTTTATTTGGAATGGTCAAATTCTTAGTGGACCCATGGTTGGCGCCTACATGACGATCAAACAAAACGACGTTAAAATTATTGCAACAGTAACCCGTGAACAAGTAATGGATCAACAAAATACTATTAAAAGCACAGAATTTGATAACCGTTATTCAAAAGATTCTATCAATCGGATTATTTCTCTCAGAACAAAGGGTGTAATAGACCGCAATGGTTTTCATGTAACAAGTAAGTACGTACCTATGATTGGAAATGAAGTTCAGATTACATCAATAGAAGATATTGATTTGATTTATGGTGTGGATAAGGATGAACATACGATCACCATTGGAATTACTTTAAATGAAGGACGCCCTGTAAAATTACCAATCAATAAGTTCTTTGCATCTCACATTGGTATCTTTGGAAATACAGGTAGTGGGAAGTCTAATACACTTCATAAACTTTATCTGGAGTTATTTCGATCAAACTATTGTGAAGGAATACTAAGTCATAGTCAATTTTTTGTTATTGACTTTAACAGTGAATATACAGGGCAAAATATTTTTGGTCAAAAGGTGCCCAAAAAATATTTTGAATTAAGCACGCGTGAAGCGAAAAGAAACCCAGATAATTCTCGTGATGTTGAGAATAAGATTCCGGTTAGTAGTTCATATTTATTTGATGCTGATATCTTATCAATATTGTTTGATGCCAGACCCGCAACGCAGGTTCCTTTTTTAAGAAAATCAATTCAAAAATTTAATGAGGTGCGAAAAAAGAGTGCAGATTATATGGCACGATTTTTTGTTGGTATTATTGCACGTATAGTCACGACGCCAACTTCATCAGATACAACCGGCTTGCAAGATTGGGTTAATACGTGCAAAAAAGTATGCCCAGACTCCGATTATTCTAGTCTAGAACAATTGGAGCTAAACACATCAACAGGTGCATTCTACATTGGACCGAAGTTTTTTAATGAAAGTGGAAAACTTTCAGAAGAAAATAGACATTTTTTGAAGCTTGATAAAATCACCGCTGATTTACAGGAATATTGGAATTCAATTTCAAAAAATCCAATGGAACAACTAGAGTCCTTTTTAAAATTTCAACTTGTCTACGCGACGGCTTGGGATCATAAAAAAGAAACATACATTGGACCGCTGTTTGAAAGAATTGATGCAGAACTTATGGGTTTGAAAAAAGTAATTTATCTTACAGACGCTGATCCAAAGGACTTTTTTTCTACCATGAATGTTGTTTCATTATTAAATACTAATCAAGCCGTTAAACGTGTAATTCCAATGCTATTATCAAAGATGATTTATGACCGACAAAAGAACATGGTTAGAAATGAAAAGATAGAACATACAACGCATTTGATCATTGATGAAGCTCATAATATCTTGAATGGAGCCGCTGTAGATGTCGGTGATAATTGGAGAGACTACAGGCTTTCTGTCTTCGAAGAGATTATTAAAGAAGGAAGAAAATTTGGATTCTATTTAACTTTAGCCTCCCAGCGACCATCTGATATTTCACCAACAATTTTGTTCCAAATTCATAACTATTTTATTCATCGTTTAGTAAATGAACGCGATCTCAATGCGATTTCTACTGCGATACCAAGTATTGATATCGCTAACTTCAAAAAAATTCCTCTTCTTGGTAAAGGTGAAACTATTATTTCGGGAATTGCGACTCAAGTTCCTGAATTAGCTCAAATAACATATGAACCAAAGAATAGGCCGAACAGTGATGATGTTATTCTAACTGATTTATGGAATAATGGTGGTGATTAACCGTACTTATTTTTATTACGGAATGCTGTATCATAAGTAGGACG
This sequence comes from Pediococcus ethanolidurans, assembly GCF_001437405.1. Classification (GTDB taxonomy): domain Bacteria; phylum Bacillota; class Bacilli; order Lactobacillales; family Lactobacillaceae; genus Pediococcus; species Pediococcus ethanolidurans. The sequence continues at coordinate 15,459 of NZ_JQBY01000006.1, forward strand.
ATTTTATCACTAGATAAAGCAATGAGCAGTTCTAAGGGCAAGACAAATAAACTACAAGTTTTACCTATGGGGTTCTAGGATAAACTTTAATTAAAAAACCTTCGATGTGCTGCTTATCAGTTATTAACAGAAAATAAACTGAGCGAAAGGATTTTTTTATGTCTAAATATACAAAAAAACGATTAATGTTTGCTTATTGCGAACAGATCCGTTAGATGCCTGATTAGACTTATGTACGGATCTGTTTTTCGACTCATAATTTATTTTTAATCATTACGAAGCTATCTCAGATAAAACCGATTTCTTTTGTTTATAATGCTTGTGGTCGATACGGACTCACGGGTAAGTATTGGTATTGAGAGATGGAAATCTTTGTTTCGTCAATGGTGTTTCTATGTTATCCGATAATTACAGCAAAATAATGATAATGATGATAAAATAGAGCTTGCTAATTCAGCTCTATTTTATATATTTGGTCAAATTGCTGGTGGAAAAATAGAAACTTAAGGATCGCTTGGAAAGTAAGTTTCTTGATTCGCGTGAGGTCAAAGTCTTGTTCACCGAATTAGCACAACGACGCAATCCGGCGTACTATGATCTGACACCATTTATGATTGCAACAGGTTGACGGGGACTACGAAAATACCGTCAAAACGGTTGTTGGCGAACGGGTGGCGCAGTTTACCTGATTTTGCGATTGCTGCATTGAAGCGTTCAATACACCACAATGCTGTATTTGATGGGCGGATGAAGGAATTGCCGAGTGATGCTTTTCATGAATTTTAAGTGATTTTTCGGACCGAGTATGGTTCACCGATCACATCTCATAGTTTTCGCGAAGTACTTGGTAGAATTAAAGCAGACTTGGAAAAGAATTATGAAAAACGCTATGGCTTAAAATGGACGTAGAATCCAGTACCACATAGTTTTCGTCACATTCACATCTCCGTCTTGCGTGATGATTCCTCCGTAACGTTAGAGCGAGTCGGTCACGTTGAAGAACGGACGACTGATGGCTATACGCACCGCCTTTCACGTTCACAAGAAAAGTCGGTTGAAGTAATTGATACGTTCACTAGGAAGGTTGGTATTAGTCTTCAACCGGTGTAAACAAAGTTCAGCTATTACTGCTAAAATGTTAATAATATGGTACCAGCAACGGGACACATGGCACAAAAGTGGTACCATTAAGAAAATTTATCAGAGCAAGAGCTTGAAAGCCTTGCTACGAAAGGGGTTATACACTATGGCAAATATTCAATGGTATCCAGGTCATATGGCCAAAGCGATTCGTGAAATTCAAGAAAAATTACATTTAGTTGATATTATTTTTGAACTAGTTGATGCCCGTCTTCCTGAATCTTCAAGAAATCCTAAGGTCAAAGAAATCATTCAACAAAAACCTCACTTATTAATTCTAACCAAAAGCGACTTGGCTGATCCGCTAGTTACTAAACAATGGTTAGATTATTATCAAAGTCAAGGACAGCAAGCAATTGCCGTTGATTCACGCGTTCGTACAATTGAAAGAGATATTCAAAAACCAGCACAGACAATTCTTGCCCAACAATTAAAAAATCAAAGCGACCGAGGGCTCCAACAACAGACAATTCGTGCTGTTTGTGTTGGCATCCCTAATGTTGGAAAATCAACCTTACTTAATCACTTGGTAAATAAAAAAATTGCTAAAACTGCCGATCGTCCTGGCGTGACCAAAAATCAGCAGTGGCTAAAATCCAAAAATGGGCTAGCGCTTTTAGATACGCCCGGAATTTTATGGCCTAAATTTGAAGATCAGGCGGTAGGTAAAAAATTGGCATTTACTGGTGCGATCAAAGAAAGTCTTTTTGCCAGTGATGACGTTGCCTTATTTGGGCTTGAGGTTTTTAGAACTTATTATGCAAAAACTTTAAAGGAACGTTACAAGCTTAACGATCAAGACCTTCAACTTTCTACACCTGATTTGTTGCTAAAGATTACAAAGTTTCTTGGTATGGGTGATGACTATGACCGCGCAAGTAATCGAATTATGTTAGATGCTCGTAAAGGCAAGCTAGGACGTTTTACTTTGGAACGGGTTGAGGATCTTGAAAATGGAAAAACAACTAACAGTTAATGCAATTAAAGGTCAATTAACCTTGATCAGACAAGACGACGATCCAATTTTTACGCTTTATAAAAATGATTCCCGGATTGGTGTTCAGAAATTATTAAAACAAACACATGAAAAAATTCAAAAACATCAAATTTTAGTTGATCAGTTTCAGCAACGGTTAAAACTAGAACAAAAAGCTTGGCAGAATGGGATGAATTTAGTTGCCGGAATTGATGAAGTTGGTCGTGGCTGTCTGGCAGGTCCAGTTGTCACTGCAGCTGTTATTTTACCTCATGATTTTTCGGTTATTGAAGTCAATGACTCTAAACAATTATCACACCAAACAAGAGAACGACTTTACCCGCAAATTATTGAAGCAGCCACTGCCATTTCTATTGGCGTATCTTCACCAAAGATAATTGATCAAATAAATATTTTGCAAGCTACTAGACAGGCCATGAAAAAAGCCGTTCTTAGTCTATCTGTAACACCAGATGAGCTCTTAGTTGACGCCGTTGATGTGCCAGTAAACATCCCTAAACAACGAATGTTCAAAGGAGATGCAAAGAGTGCTAGTATTGCTGCTGCAAGCATTGTGGCCAAAGTTTACCGAGACCATTTAATGGGTATTTACGACCAACTTTATCCAGGATACGATTTTTCCGAGAACATGGGATACGGTACTGCCAAGCATCTTGAAGGACTCGAAAAATTGGGAATCACACCAATTCATCGGCTTACTTTTTCACCGGTCAATCATTTCATAAAAAAATAAGTTGTTTGCGTATCTTTCTTTTGAGGTGGAAGATATGCAGCTTAAGAAGTTTTTAATAAAATTACATTTGTGTAAGGGAATTGGTTGTCACGGCGAAGCGAAATTCTGGAATTGGTGGCAAACGTATCACAGTAATGAAACAAACTGTGACCTAACAGTTTCAGACTTAGTTAGTTTAGGGTTTATTAGACCTCAAAACCGAACCCAATTTTCAAATGATTTTACTTCAACTCGATTAGAGACTGCTGTGAAGCGGCACTTGTCTGAGGTTAAAATATTAGCAATTTGTGACCCTAATTATCCGACTCAATTAAAAGAGGCTTACTTGGCTCCAATTATTCTCTTCTATCAGGGAACATTGGAGCTTTTAGAATACCCACTTTTAGGTGTAGTAGGTGCTCGCCTTGCTAACCAATACGGCCAGGATAGTTTGCAAGCACTCTTGCCAACAGTAATCGAGCAAAATATTGCCGTTATTAGCGGACTAGCCGCAGGAATTGATGAATTATCTCATAAGGAAACGTTACGTCAACATGGTTATACAATTGGCGTAATTGGAACTGGTCTAAATCGTTATTACCCTAGAAAAAATATGGCACTGCAAAAATACATGGCTAAAAATCAATTGATTTTGTCCGAGTATCCACTTGACTCAGGACCCCAAAGGCACCACTTTGTTGAACGGAACCGAATTATTGCAGGACTTTGTGAAACTCTGTGCGTAATTCAAGCCAAACAGCGTAGTGGCAGTTTAATTACCGCCAACCTTGCTCTGCAAAACAACCGGAATGTGCTTGCTGTTCCAGGTAAAATTAATGATCCGCTTTCGGTCGGTTGTAACGAATTAATTGTTGCGGGAGCAAAACCGGTTCTGAATTCTAAACATATAATAGAAGAGTTTCGATTTGACAGAATTCCAAATATGAAATACGATTACTAGGAATTAGCACCAGTTAGGGTTTTTAAACTACATCAAGTCAAAAGGAGTTTGGTTATGGCTACAAAAACCAAAAAGAAACTCGTCATTGTGGAATCTCCTTCAAAAGCAAAGACGATTGAAAAGTATTTAGGCCGAACGTACAAAGTGATTGCAAGTTTAGGTCATATTCGCGATTTACCAAAAAGTAAAATGGGGGTTGATGTTGACCATGACTTCGAACCTCATTACATTTCAATTCGTGGCAAGGGCGATGTTATTAAGAATTTACGTTCAGAAGCAAAAAAAGCTAAAAAAGTTTACTTAGCTTCTGATCCTGATCGTGAAGGGGAAGCCATTGCCTGGCATTTATCTTATTTATTAGGGTTGGACACTAAAGATAAGAACCGGGTTGTCTTTAATGAAATCACTAAAGATGCTGTAAAAAATGCGTTTAAAGAACCACGATCAATTGACATGAGCTTAGTTGATGCTCAACAGGCTCGTCGTGTTTTAGACCGGCTTGTTGGTTATTCTATTAGTCCCTTGTTATGGAAAAAGGTTAAAAAGGGGTTAAGTGCTGGTCGTGTTCAGTCCATTGCGTTAAATTTAATTATTCAACGAGAAAATGAAATCAAAGCTTTTAAACCTGAAGAATATTGGACCATCGATAGTGAGTTCCAAAAGGGTAGACAAAAATTTCAGGCTTCTTTTTATGGTGAAAACAATAAAAAATTAGCTTTGGCCGATAATGATGCGGTTCAAAAAGTTTTACAAAAAATTGATAAAAAACAACCTTTCGAAATTACTAAAGTTGTTAAAAAAGAACGGAAGCGTTTTCCAGCTCCGCCATTTACCACCTCATCGATGCAACAAGAAGCTAACCGAAGATTAAACTTTCGAACTCGAAAGACAATGATGGCGGCACAACAATTATATGAGGGAATTAATATTGGTAAAGAAGGCACAGTTGGCCTGATTACCTATATGCGTACCGATTCAACACGAATTTCTTCGATTGCTAAACATGAGGCTTCGGTATTAATCCATGAAAAGTATGGTGCCGAATATGCGGCAACGAAACCACGAAAGGGCAAAATGCCTGAGGGTGCTCAAGATGCTCATGAAGCCATTCGACCTTCTTCAGTTAGAAGAACACCTGAAGAACTAAAGAGTTATCTTTCAAAGGACCAGTTTAGACTGTATAGCTTGATTTGGTCTCGCTTTATGGCAAGCCAAATGACGCCTGAAATCATGGATACAATGTCCGTTTCATTAGAACAGAATCACATTAACTTTAGAGCTAATGGTTCCAAAACAAAATTTGCTGGCTTTACAACTATCTATAAAAATGCAACTGATAAAGATAACATTCTTCCTGATTTGGCGGAGGGTGACTCAGTTAAGTTAACCAAAACTGATCCGGCTCAACATTTTACACAACCACCTGCTCGTTATAGCGAAGCCAATTTGATCAAAGCACTTGAAGAAAATGGTGTTGGCCGTCCTTCAACGTATGCACCAACACTTGATACGATTCAACGGCGTTACTATGTGAAACTTGTTGCACGGCGTTTTGAACCAACTGAACTCGGTGAAATTGTCAATAAAATTATCGTTGAATTCTTCCCAGATATTGTAAATATCACATTCACTGCAGATTTAGAAAGTGAATTAGATGGTATTGAAGAAGGCAAAGAAAACTGGGTTGAAGTGGTTGATGAATTTTATAAGCCATTTTCTAAAGAAGTTGCCCATGCTGAAGAAAACATGGAATCTGTCCAAATCAAAGATGAACCAGCTGGTTTCGACTGTGACATCTGTGGTGCACCCATGGTGGTTAAGATGGGACGCTATGGTAAATTCTTTGCTTGCTCACGTTTCCCAGATTGTCGGAATACTAAAGCGATCGTTAAGGAAATTGGCGTTATCTGTCCAAAATGTCATAAGGGCCAAATCATTGAGAGAAAGTCAAAACGTGGCCGAATCTTTTATGGTTGTTCACGCTATCCAGATTGTGACTTTGTTTCGTGGGATAAACCAATTGGCCGTGATTGTCCAAAGGATGGTCATTTCTTAGTCGAAAAGAAGGTCAAGGGTGGCAAACAAGTCCTTTGTCCTAATGGCGATTATGAAGAGGCTGTTCAAAAATAAATAATTCGCAAACTCTGAGCGTTTGACGGGGTTTGTTATTGAGTTTTCCTCCGTACTTTGCTAAAGTGGCAAGTGTATGGAGGTTTTATTATGGAGCAAGACGACATCAATTTATTTCTTGAATATCTGCGCGTAGAACGTCAGTATTCTGATGATACCATTAAGGCTTATCGCAGTGATCTAGAGGAGTTTTGCACGTTTTTAAAACAAAACGGTGGTATGAAACCATTTAAACAAATCGATCATCTGGATATAAATGTTTTTATGACGGATTTATTTGATCGTAAATATAGTCGAACGACGATCTCTAGAAAACTGTCAAGTCTACGCTCGTTTTACAACTTTCTTGCCAAAAATGATTTGGTATCCAGCAATCCTTTTGCAGGTATCAAATTAAAAAAACATCAAAATCAATTACCCCGTTTCTTTTATCAAAAAGAGATGGATGCACTTTTTAAAGCAGCAAAATCAGATTCACCGTTAGCATTACGGAATAGTGCCTTATTAGAAGTTTTATACGGTACAGGTATTCGAGTTAGCGAGTGTGCCAACCTTAAATGGAAAAGTATCGATTTTGAATTAAAAATGATGCTCATTCGTGGTAAGGGTGACAAGGAACGCTATGTTCCATTTGGTGAGTATTGTTTCAATGCACTGAAAGCTTACCAGACTAATTGCCGTCAACCGCTTATAACAAAGTATCATAAGCAACATGATTTTGTTTTTATAAATCATTATGGTGATCCCATTACCTCAACGGGAATTGAGTATGTTTTAAATCAAATTATCAAACAAAGTAGTCTTACCAGCCATATTCATCCGCATATGTTGCGCCATACTTTTGCAACACAGCTATTGAATAACGGGGCAGACCTCCGCACCGTACAGGAGCTATTAGGACACAGCAGTTTATCAACAACTCAAATCTATACACATGTAACCCCAGAAAATTTGCAAAGCAACTATCGTAAATTTTTCCCCCGGGCTACACACGAGTAGTGAAAGGAAGAACAATTAATGCCAGTAAAATTTGAAGCAACAACAATTATCGCGGTTCATAATAACGGAACTAACGCCATGGCTGGGGACGGTCAAGTCACAATGGGTGAAAAATATATTATGAAAGGTACCGCCAAAAAAATTCGTCGTATTTTCAACAATGAAGTCGTAGTAGGCTTTGCGGGAAGTGTTGCCGATGCTTTTAACTTAGAAGACAAATTCGAAAAAAAGCTCACTGAATATTCCGGTAATTTACAACGTGCTTCAGTAGAACTTGCCCAGGCTTGGCGAAGCGACCAGAACTTACAAAAACTAGAAGCCATGCTCATTGTAATGAACAAGAACGAAATGTATTTGGTTTCTGGTAGTGGCGAAGTTATCGAACCAGATGAAGGGATCTTAGCAATTGGATCAGGTGGTAACTTTGCCCTAGCTGCTGCTAAAGCTTTAAAGAAACACGCTCAACAGTTATCCGCACGTGAAATTGCTGAAACATCAATCAATGTGGCTGGTGATATTGATATCTTTACTAACCACCATGTTATTTCTGAATCATTTTAGGAGGACTTATAATGGCTGAAATTGATAAAACACCAAAACAGATTGTTAGCGAACTTAATGAATACGTCATCGGGCAAAATGCTGCCAAAAAGGCCGTTTCGATTGCTTTACGTAACCGTTACCGCCGTTTACAACTTTCTCCAGAAATGCAAACAGACATTACTCCCAAAAATCTGTTAATGATTGGACCAACAGGTGTTGGAAAAACGGAAATTGCTCGCCGTTTAGCCAAAATTGTTGATGCACCTTTTGTGAAGGTAGAAGCTTCAAAGTTTACAGAAGTCGGCTATGTGGGTCGTGACGTGGAATCAATGGTCCGTGATCTTGTCGACGTTTCCGTTCGAATGGAAGAAAAAAGTCAGTTTAAAAACGTCAGAGTAGAGGCTGAAAAACGTGCTGACAATCGCTTAGTAAAACTTTTAGTCCCCGCCGTTAAGAAAGATAATAAGCAAAAGCAGAACGGGGTTGATTTTCAAAACTTAATGAGTATGGTTGAAAAAATGCAACGTGGTGAAACTCCCGAAAATCCAACTCAACCAGAAGAAGTAAGTGATGAGGTGCGTGATCAACGACTTTCTGTTGCAGAACAGTTAAAACGTGGACTTCTTGAAAACCATGAAGTTACTATTTCAATGGATGACCCCCAACAAAAAACCGGTATGAATGGTATGATGGGACAAATGGGTATCGATCTTGGAGAATCATTGGGACAGATGTTACCTAAAAAGAGAATTCAGCGCACGCTGCCCGTGTCTGAAGCTCGCGAAATACTGGTTCGCGAAGAATCAGATAAATTAGTTAACCATGGTGACCTTTATCACGATGCAATTAAGCGTGCTGAAAATACCGGTATTGTGTTTATTGACGAAATTGATAAAATCATTGCTAAGTCAAAGCAAAATTCTGGTGAAGTTTCTCGTGAGGGTGTTCAAAGAGATATTTTACCAATTGTTGAAGGATCTGAAATCAACACAAAATACGGTGTTATTAACACTGATCATATTTTGTTCATTGGCTCAGGGGCCTTTCACGATTCAAAACCAAGTGATTTGATTGCTGAATTACAAGGTCGTTTCCCAATTCGAGTTGAATTAAATGATCTATCAAAAGAAGACTTTGTCAAAATTCTAACAGAACCAAATAACGCCTTAGTTAAGCAGTACATTGCTTTAGTTGGCACGGACAACATCAAGTTAACGTTTACCATTGAAGCCATTAACAAAATCGCGGAAATTGCTTATAATGTTAACCATGAGACAGAAAACATCGGCGCTCGTCGTTTGCATACTATTTTGGAAAAATTATTGGAAGATATTTTGTACGAAGGTGCCGATATGGAAATGGGTGATATTACCATTACAGAACATTATGTAGAAGAAAAAATTGGTGACATTGCTGGTAATAAGGATCTTAGTCAATATATTTTATAGATAAATGGGGTTTGAATTAATGGTTACATTGCAAAATGAATATTTAAAAGTAGAAATAAACGAACTTGGTGCCGAATTAACGAGTGTGAGATCGTTAGATAACGATTTAGAATATATTTGGATTGCTAATAAAAAAGTTTGGGGTAGACATGCTCCGATTCTATTTCCGATCGTTGGCCGTCTAAAAGATGATCATTACAAATACGAGGGAACAAACTACGAAATGCATCAACATGGTTTCGCTCGTGATTCTATTTTTGAAGTCGTTGACAGTAACGATACACATGCAACTTTAAAATTAATTGACAATGATAAAACGCACAAAATGTATCCATTTGAATTTGAACTTGTTGTAAGTTTTGACTTAAAAAATCATGAACTACAAGAAACTTATCGCGTATATAATCCTGATGCTGAAAATCATCTCTTGTTTTCTGTTGGTGGCCATCCAGGCTTTAATACTAATCTTGGCAAAGATCAGACTTTTGAAGATGTAAAACTAAGTGTAGCGCCTAAACAAAGCTATACTCAAATTCCATTAAAAGCACCGTTAAATGATGCTAAGAATGCATTTCCAGTTGATTTTACCAAACCGTTAGCATTAACGCATGAAACGTTCAAAGATGATGCGCTCATTCTTGAATTACATGATCCTGAAACAACACTCATGTTAGATAATTCGAAAAACGATCATGGCGTTGCATTAACAGTTAAAAACGCACCTTACGTTGGCATTTGGTCTCCATATCCCGCACAAGGAAACTTTGTTTGTATCGAACCTTGGTGGGGAATTGCAGACAATGTTGACAGTACTGGCGAACTAGAAGAAAAAATGGGAATGAATGATTTAAAACCTCAAAGTGAAGCTTCACAAATTTTTGAAATTTCTTTCTTTTAAATGAGTCAAAAGAAAAGATAGTGTAACCCATAAAAATTAATAAAAACCGGCTAAACAGAATGCAATCAAAATGCGTGTTTAGCCGGTTTTTTAATTTCTGATTATTCATTACTTTTCATCTTCGCTAATATACGTGGGGGATTGTTGTGGGGGATTAAATTTTATTGCTAACACCTTTGAAGACCCGTAGGATACTGTCTTGGTTTGGCTGCGCATAATAGTTAGTCATATCGATGTGGGAGTGTCCCAGCCATCTCATGATGCTTGTATCAGATAATTTCTGATCTTTGGCCAAGGTCGCAAAATAATGCCGTAATTTGTGTGGATTAATTCTAATCCCAGACTGATCACTAACTTTGTTAAACATTCGGTCGACTGTCATTGCTGATAGTGGCTTACCACGTTTCAAAGAAACGGCCACAAAATCGTTTTGCAAAATCGTTTGTTTGTGTTTGATTCTTATCTTTTTTGATTCGTCCAACATATCGTGAATGATTTGGCACATATCTCCATTAACCACTATTGTACGATAAGCAGCACGTGTTTTAAGTCCAGTTCCATCTTTTTCTACCGGATTGCGTGCAGTATCAAATTTGATGGCGCAGCTTTCAATGCCTTTATCTCGAGAAAATTCAAAAGAGTTAAATCGTAATCCCATTAATTCCTCACGCCGCTCACCTAGAGTTAACATTCGCACAAGTGCAAAATAGAAGGGCGGTAGTATGTTTTGTGCCGTTTCTATCCATTTCTGATAGTCACTATCTTCGATTGTCTGATTCTTAGCCGGTTTACCACCAATAATTTCGATACGTTTTAATTTATTCTTATTGATAACGTCAAATGTTTCTGCATTATTCAAGATCATCTGCATCACGTGATTAACTGTTTGAATCATCGAACGAGAATAGCCATCATCAATTTTGGAGTTAATTAAATCTTGATAACGTCTTCGATCAATTTTATCAAGTGGAGTATTACCAAACGTAGGTTTCAAATGATTGTCGAAAATTCGCTTGTAATTATCATAACTAATTTTTCTCCACTGCTTTGTTTTTAATTTTTCATTACTAAGCTTTTCAAAGTATTGTGAGAGCGTCTCATTTTGCCGTCTTCCTGTCGGTAGAGTATTATTGTATAACTTATCCTCAAATGCTTTCAACACGGCAGAAGCGTCCTCACGGCTTTGAAATCCACTACGTGTGAACTCTGGATGTGAATGTTCAAAATCGGTATAGTGCCGTCTGATGCCATAACGTTTGCCTTTCTGTGTCTGATACTCGTAGATATTGGGGTAACGCTTAAGTAGTTTCCATTTTTGTGTCATAGCAAATTAGCTCCTTTGTGAAGTTTCAGTTCCAAAAATCAAACATATGTTCTTTTTTGTGTTAAATAAAAGCCCAAGTAAGGGCATTTATTTTTTAATATTTAAATTTCTTTCCGCAATTCATGCAGATCATATTACTTTAAGTGATTAACAGCATACTGAGCTTGTTCAGGAGTAAATTGTTCACCAGACGAGGATGACAATTGTTCTCTGATATCTGACTTCGACATATCCATATCCTGATAATCTTTTGCCTTATTTAATGCATTCTCATTCCAATTAACATCCGTCAGGTGATTAACAGCATACTGAGCCTGTGAAGCCGTAAACTGTTCACCAGATGAAGACGAAAGCTGATCAATGATACCTTGTTTCGACATATCCATAGAATTAGCATAATTTTCTGCTTTATCCAAGGCATTTTTGTTCCAGTTAACGTCTTTTAAATTATTTAATGCGTATTGTGCTGCCGCTTCAGAAAAGCCTTCACCACTATTTGAGGTTAGTTGATCATGTAACCCTTGCTCAGATAAATCCATAGTGGTTGCATATTCCTCGGCTTTATTAAGTGCAGAGGCATATTCAGTAGGAACATTCTTTTTAGACTTAGAAGATGAGTTAGTAGAAGAACTTTCTTTTTGACGCGAACTAGAATCGGTCTTTGGTTCTGATGATTCCTTAGCTTTTACAACAGGTTTGTTACTTTCTTTTTTCTGTTTAATAGCCATGTTAAGTTCCTTTTTTAATGAATTTTTCTTAGATTTTCTTGTTATTTTTGAAAGTGCTAATTTTGCTTTAGCAAAATCGGATTGAGGGGACTGATTATTAAGCGCATCAATTAATTTTTGAGCTTTGCTTTCACGGGATTTCTCCGCATTACTGACTGTTTGATTTGATGAACTTGCAACCGAATGATGATTAATCATAGGAAAGCTGAATAATACAATAACAATTAAGCATCCTATAATCCAGTGCCAACCAGTCTTTTTCTTAGTTTTGTCCTTACTTTTAGTATCATCCCAATTGCCTAAAATCAAAAAAATACAAAAAATTAATAACAACCATCCTAATATTTTTATGAACATTTTTACTCCTCCAAAATTTTAGTGTTTAATCTTTACCTACAACTCATAGTAATTTTTAGTCTGCATCAAATTTGAACCCTCCAAATAGAGAAGTATGTGCAATTCTATTACCAGCACCATCTTCAATAGTAATGCGTTCATAGTTCTCGTACTTGCTAGGGAAGGGCGTGTAATTGCCAACAATCCTGTTGCCTGTATTCCAAGCTGATCTAGCGACAGTTTTTAAGCTATTACTATTTAAACTCATGGCATCATCATTTAGAACAAAGACGGTTACTTCACTAGTATTATCTAGGTAAGCATCAGTAATAGCGTTTTTTGTTTTGCTAGGTACGGTGCTTAAAAATGTTTTGTAGTCAGTAAAATTTTTTTGTATTTGCTTATTTTTAGCCTTTTTCAAACTAGCTTTTTCCGCTTTTTTAGAAGCAGATCTTGCAGACTTGGCAGCTTTGCTTTCTTTTTTAGCGTTTATTTTGCTTTCTTTTTTTGCCTTACTTTCGGCTCTAGATGCTTTCTTATCCTTTGCCCTTTTTTCGGAGGCAATTTTTGCTTTACTTTCCTTTTTTGCCTTCACTTTTTTAGAGCTTTCATCTTTAGAGGCACTCTTAGCCTTGGCTTTACTTTCCGAAACACTGTTTGCGTGTTTTTCTTCTTCAGCCTTAACCTTGCGTTTCGACCGAGCGTTTTTAGATGCTTCTTTTTCACTTGCTTTTTTGCTAGACTCAATTCTGGCTTCTTTTTTATCTGCCGCGATATCCGCTTTAGTTTCTTTATAGGTAGAAACCAGAGCAAACCCGATAATCAAGAATATCAAACTAATTCCAATTTTTTTAAATCCTTTATGCGAATTGCTATGTTTAAGTTTCCCAATAAATTTCATGATTAATTGCCAGACAATATATGCAAATGACGCAATAACAACAAAAAATCCTATATAGCTTAACCAGTTCATATGAAACTTCCTCCAAAGTGTTAGTTTTCCTTAATTTTGTAAACTTCTCCTGCCTCGTGAAGATAGGTAATCTTAATGCCTAGTTCGTCGGCAACCTCGTAATCATCATCATAATCTTGTTTTTTAAAATGGTTGATCGCAGACTTGGTAACCAAATGCTTTAATCCCCAAACACGAGCACGATATTCTTGCTTAAGGTCGCTTTGAGAAGAATATCGGCTAATATCGCCGACAGTTGTCTCATAATGACCAAGTTCTTCATATAGTATTGGCACTAATTCATCTTCTGATTTGTTGGCATCAAGCAGAATTATATTCCTATAAATGTAACCACCCAGTTCATTATCCATGACAACGTACTCAACCTTAAGTTCTGGATAGTTTTTCATAATCTCATCAATTCTATCCATGGCAGTTACTCCTTATGTCTGTCTTCCTCGCGATCAATTCGTTTCTTTTGGAATTCAATAAAATCATAAACCGCTTTACGTTGTTCAGGGGTCATATCCTTAAGATCCTTATCTAGATGAGCTGCTGCAAGAACTTCTTCGTGTTTATCGTTCGTGCGGCCGAGTAGATAATCTACAGTGACATCAAATAAATTTGCAAGGTTAACAAGATCATTGTCTTTAATTGCACGCTGATCTGTTTCCCACATTCCTATTGTGCTGGGACTGACATGAGCAGCTTTTGCTAATTCGCTTTGGCTCATTTTTTTCTGCAATCGTAATTCAGCTATTCTTTGGCCTTTAGTCATACTCTTCACTCCTTGTATATATGTATAGCTTACTATCACTAACAGTGAAAAGAAACAAATTATAAATATTTTCACTATAAGTGTTGACTTTCACTCCTAGTGGTTATATGATATTCACATAGAGTGAAAGGAGGCTTTTAAATGAATAATCTTAAAAAAGAACGTTTAAAAAATAAATTAACTCAAAAACAAGCAGCAGAATCTATAGGAATCAGTTATTCAATGCTTTCTAAGGTAGAAACTGATAACAAAGTTCCATCTAAGGAAACTATGGAAAAATTTGCTAATTTCTATAGCAAAACGGTTGACTATCTTTTTTTTGAGTCACCAATCACGGAGAGTGAAAAAGAAATCAATTCTATCAAGCAAAAAGTTTAGGAGTGATCAAATGAAACTAACGATTGAAGGATCTGTATCCGATATTCAAAAAGTGCTCCAAACTATCGGAAGTAGCAAGGGGCACAAGATTGGAACTGTAACTCTATGTGGTGACGCAATTGAAAAAACTAATCATGATTCTCGTTAAATTTATTTAGTGCTTTTTTATAAACGTCCTCATAAGTTGCTAATGCATCAACATCAAAACCATTAGATGTTTTAGCTGAAATAAGTCCACTTACTACAGCACATGCCAAATCATTAGCACGTTGTTCATTATCAGTCATTATTATTCACCTCCTTCAAGATAATTATACCTTGTGGGGTGATTAACAGTATTAAATTTTCAAAGAACGAAAGGAGATGATTTTCATGAATAAACAAGAATTAATCAGAAAAGTTGTTGAAAGTGATGACCGCTACAAGGGTCGTGAGGCTTTCCTATCCGAATTAAGCGAAATGGGCTTGAAAGGCTTGCTTAAGATTCATCGAGACAATGCCCATCAAGAAATTCAAGATTCACTCGCAACTATCTTTTAACTATATTTTAATTCGTGGCACTGTGAGAAAAAATCCCACCAAGTTCACATTGAAGGGAAGTGAATTTATGCAAGAAGAATTAAAGAAGGCATTGCGTGAAGTTTTGAAGCGAAAAGACATTCGTAACTATGAACTAGCTGATTCAATGCACACCACAGCAACGAACGTTTCAAATTGGTTATCAGATACACGACCAATTCCGGATCATGTATTGTTGGAATTACCAACAGTGATTAATGATTTTTGGTTCGGTGTTCAATGGAGCTGTTTATTATTCAAAATTGATTTGATTACTGATAATCCATATTCACGGCAGGTTTTGGCACAGCAAATCAGAGCCAACAGCGAAGAGTTAGACCGCAAAGCTTTAGAGACAAAGGCAGAGGGAATAAGAAGTAAGCAACGTAGTTTATGGACAGCTGATGAAATTGCGTTCATGAAGAAATACCACAAAGAAAAGCAAGAAGAAATTCAAGCAGAGATCCAATCTTTTGCGGCTGATGAACAGGAGGTAATGGCATGACAAATTTAGAAGATATCCACGTTAAGGCCGAGCTTAGTGATGAGAGTGTAAATGCAATTGTCAATAAATTGTTCAAGTTGATGGTTAGCCAAAAAGCTAGAGAAGAAGTTGACAAGGGAAAAGATGATGTTATTACCCAAGCAGTACTCTGTAAAGAAGAACTGCATTGTTCGCCAGCCACGTTTAACAAATGGTACCGAATTGATTTTCCATGGTATCCAAAAGGATCAGCACGTGTTTATCACAGAAGCGATGTTAAGCCTTGGCAAAACGCACATAAACAGGTTTTAGAAAAACATCAAATTTAGGAGGAAGTCAGCATGATTGGATTTTTTACATTGTTTGGTTTAGCAATCGGTGCTTTATGTTTATTGAGCTTTGATGCCGGACGTAGGCATGAAAAATGGATCAATGATGAGATTGGAGGCAATCACAAATGAGCTTTTTTACATTTTTTGGATTTTTAGCCACAGGGTTTTTGATAGACGAATTTGTCAGATTTGGAATGAACGAAACAAGTATTTTTACACACAAAAAAAGTGCAACCAACAGCCGCCAAGCAGAGTTGCACAATCACTATAACAACGCATAGATTAAATATCTATGCCTCAATTATACATCACGAAATGAGGCAATGACAATGAAAGTAGAAGATCTAACAGATGATGAAGTCATTCGAACAGCTTTTGAAACATTGAATGATAAAGAAATGTACGACGCTGTTGCCGATTTTGCGGACGACATCTACATGAACGGCACAATTAAAGAACGCGGATTACTTGCATCATATATGCAAGGCGCTCTGGAAGAACACGGGGAGGACTAATTTATGGCTAATGAATTGTTAGATAAGCCGATTGAGTACGAAGTGAACGGTGAACAAGTCAAGCTCTCAGGTAATATGGTTAAACAGTTTCTTGTCAGTGGGCAAGGCAATGTATCAGATCAAGAAGTTGTGATGTTTCTGCAGCTTTGCCGGTACCAGCATTTGAATCCATTCTTGAATGAAGCATATCTAGTCAAGTTCGGATCTAATCCTGCACAAATTATTGTTTCTAAAGAAGCATTCATGAAACGGGCAGAAAATAATAAACATTATCGTGGCTTTAAAGCTGGGGTAATTGTTACTAGAGGCGAAGACATTAAGTATTTACCAGGGGCTATCAAGTTACCTAAGGACGTTCTAATTGGTGGTTGGGCAGAAGTGAAACGTAACGATCGAGATGAACCTGTGCGTACAGAAATCAGCATGAGTGAATTCAGCAAGAGCCAAGCAACATGGAAGTCAATGCCAATGAATATGATTCGTAAGACGGCCATTGTTAACTGCTTACGTGAGGCGTTCCCTGAAACGTTAGGAGCATTGTACACCGAAGACGATAAACCGCCGGTAACTAGCCATCAGACAAAAACTGTTGAAGTCGAAGAAACACCAGCAAGTGAAACTACCACTGATTTGTTAAAAGGATTCCACAAGGCACAGAAAAAAGCTGACAAAGCAAGTAAAGAAATCGATCAACCAAAAACTAAAGATTCAGAGGTGAAACCAGATGACAATAATGCTGAAGAAAGCAGTCAAGAGCCGCCCGTTGAACAAGGAGAACTATTACACAAATGAAATGGCTAAGCGTTACATGTCCAATTCCGTTTATCAATATTTTCTCAAGTGTGAAGCGAATGCATTGTTTAACTTAGAAAATCCGTCGATTGATGAAGAACCTGCAACACCGTTACTAGTTGGCAATTATGTTCATTCTTATTTTGAATCAGTTGAATCACATGAGAGTTTTGTTAACAAATACAGCCAGTTCAAAAATAGTTCTGGAAAAGTAAAAGACCTGATTCATACGAAAAAAGGACTGCGTTCAGACTTTCAAACGGCAGAAAACATGATTAAGCGATTAGATGATGATGATCTATTTCAATATTTCTACAACGACGAAGACTGTGAGAAAGAATCAATTGTTACGGGAAACATGTTCGGAGTTCCTTGGAAAGGCAAAATTGATAGTTTGAATGTTCAAAAAGGTTATTTCTGTGATATCAAAACAGTTGATGATCTCAATAAAAAGCATTGGTCTGTTGATGATCATCAATGGGTATCGTTTTTCAAGGATCGCCATTATGCCACCCAGATGGGCATGTACAAAAAGATGTTACAGGGTATGTATCACAAGCCGTTTTCCTGCTATGTATTCGCGGTAGATAAAACCCAAGGAAACGGATTAGCAGCCATAGAAGTACCGTTTGAAGACATGACAGAGGCAGTAACGAGTGTTGAAGAACATTTGCCAAGAGTAGTACAGGTAGAAAAGCACGAAGCCGAGCCTACAAGATGCGAGCATTGCGAGTATTGCAAATCTACTCGTCAGCTAACTGGATTTATCACTGATCCAGAAGAATTAATTTACTAGGAGGTGGCACATTGAACTATATTCAGCAGATTCGAGCGTTTGACGATTTTAAGCTATATAAAGCAAGGCTGTCCGCTGGTCAGATAGCTTTATGGCACGCATTGATGTCCATAAACAACAAGACTAGCTGGCAGGAATGGTTTACTGCTGCGAATGTAACGCTTGAATCATTGTCCGGATTATCACGTTCAGGAATCCTCAAGAACCGAAATATTTTAAAGCAATTGGAATTAATTGACTTTAAAACGAACGGTCGAAAAGCCACTTCTTATCATGTTTGCACACTTTATACGTCAGATAGCAAGCATGAAAGTAATCAAAGTAGTAAGCATAGTAGTACGCAAGACAGTACGCATACTAGTAAGCATGAAAGTAACACATTAACTAAACATAAACTAAACGAAACTAAACAATATGAAGAAGGCACGGTCTCACCAAATTCATTTGAGACATGGGAAAATCTTTGGGGATTTCCTAATGCAATTGTTCAACAAGACTTTGAACATTGGCGAGCTGATTTTTCGGAAGACATGATTATCTATGCAATAACCGAAGCCGGTAAACGTGATGTGCAGTCAAAAGGTGCTGATCGGTACATTGACAAAGTTCTAGATGGCTGGAAAGAACGCAAAATCACAACCATTGAACAGGCAAAAGAGGCAGCTGCTAAGCATCAAGAACTGATGAAGTCCCAGTACAGCAAACCAAACTGGCGTCAGAGAACGCCTGTGCAGAAGGAAACTCTTCCAGATTGGGCAAAATCCGATTATGAAGTGACAGATACAATGGCTGATGCAAAAACACAACAAGAATTCAACGAACGTTTGGCAAAACTACGGAGCAAACGGAGCAGCTAAGGAGGTTCAACAATGATTTTAAACGGCAAAATCAACAGAATAGCTGGTAATAAGGTCATTGTTGAACTCAATGACTTACCAGACTTGCGAAAGGTTTCTAAGCTGTCAAATGGCAAACAGCCCAGTGTTGAAATCGACCTGGAAGATGGTCGTACTATCACGCCTGCACAGCGGGCTAAGGCATGGGCACTTATGAACGATATCTGTGATTGGTCAGGCTATATGCCACTTGAGATTGAACAGATTATGAAAGTGAGATATACGGTTCAAACTAATACCAAGTATTTCTTAATGCATGATTGTTCAGTAGAGACGGCAACGCGGTTTATTGAGAGCATTATCAACTTTTGTTTTAACAACGATATTCCGTTTAAAACCAAGACCTGGGATCTAATCAAAAATAGTTATCCAATCATGATTCAGTGCCTCCGTCATCGACGTTGCTGCATTTGCGGAAAGCCGGCGGACATTGCGCACTATGAAACGGTTGGTATGGGACGCAATAGACGACATATTGACCATTCGGAATATCATTTTATGGCTCTATGCCGTAAGCATCACGAAGAACAGCACACGATTGGAATTTTAACATTTTGCCGAAAATATCAGTTAAAACCAATCAAGTTAAGCGATGATGATCGCAAATCACTAAGAATAGGCGGGTGAAAAATATGGCAGATTCAGTCAGTACTTACGTAGCACACCACAGTGGCGGCAGTAATTTTAATCAAAGTCAATTTAATATTGCACCAATCAGCAACGGCATCAAACTAGAAAAAGCGAATATTCCTAAAAATCTCAAGGCTGGTTCACTGGTTTATCAGAACGCGTTTGATGGTCAACCACAGGTAACCGGTCG
This sequence comes from Pediococcus ethanolidurans, assembly GCF_001437405.1. Taxonomy (GTDB): domain Bacteria; phylum Bacillota; class Bacilli; order Lactobacillales; family Lactobacillaceae; genus Pediococcus; species Pediococcus ethanolidurans. The sequence continues at coordinate 34,976 of NZ_JQBY01000006.1, forward strand.
CATTCTCAAGTTTTACAACAACTCAGCTTTGATCACGATTGAAAGTAGTGAAACGTTTAACGAGCTTGAACTACGTGAGATGAATTACCGCACGGTGATCAGTTACAGTCATATCCGTAAGATGGGTGTGTGATTTATGGATGGAAGATTAAATAGGCGTGAGGCCGAGCAATATCTATTCAAGGTGACTGGGTTGGACATTGCGGCGCTTGGAGGATTAGCCGAAGAAAAATATACAAAACACAAATTAAATCAGTTAGTTACAGACCTGGTCAAGCACAAGGAGAGCAAACATGAAGAATAATTTGAGATTAATTCTAGCCGAACGGCATATGCCTGTTTGCCGGCTTGCAAAAGAAATCAATGTAAAGCCAAGACGTCTATACCGTATTACTAGATGGCAGAGCAAACGTATTGAACCGAATTTACTTTTAAAAATAATGGGCTGTTTAGAAACCACAGCTAATGAGTTTTTTGGAATTGAGGGATGAAAAATGACATTTGAGGAAGCAATGAAAAACATATACGGATGGACTATTGAAAAAGATGAAGCAGTGCCACCCAAGATGGATTTACCGAGTTGCGTAAAGGAACGTATCAAATGGGCTCTTCCAGAGGGAGAAAACGGGCTAACCTTTATAGGCACAATGCAAAGCATCTTTGCTTATGATGAAGGGAAAGCTAAACGTGATTGGAATATGGGCGCTGCAGCCGAATGGCTACCAGTATCAGAAGACTTCATCAAATGGAGAGACCAAACGCCTTTGACAGAGTTGCAAATTGCAGTTGAACTTATTTATGGTTCGGAAGAAAACGATGAATTGGAACGGGAGGAAAGCAATGATGAAGTTTCATAAGAAGGACGTGACCATCACCGAGACAGTCGGTAATTCGGCTGGAGTGACGATGAAATTTCGTAGAAAAGATGCGATCATTGCCGAACAATTTGACGGCACACCTGAAATGACAAAAAAGTATGATTTATTACAGCCATTTGCAGACCAAGGCTATCTTAGATATTATCTCAATTTTCAAGTTGTTCATAAAAACGATTGGCTTGTATATGACGGCGGGCTTATTCCGCAAATTTTGTCAGATAAAACCTTCAACGAAATGTATGAGCCAGTTAAGGACTGATTTTCATGAGAAAGAAAAACGACTATGCAGTTTATAAAGGTGATACATTCTTGTTTCTGGGCACCGCCGAGGAATGTGCAGAATACTTTAACGTAAAAATTGAATCCATTAAGTTTCTGTCAACACCGTCTGGTCGTGCAAGATATGCAAAACGGAAAAGACAAGATAAAGCAATTACGGTAGTCAATATTGGACCAGATGAGGAGGAAAAAGAATGAATAAAGATATAAAACGTAAAGTTCAAAATTACATCGATAATGTAATTCTTCCAGATGATATCGACGGAATGGATGGCACTAAAACGGCTGGGATGATCTCAAGTGGATTGATTGACTGGATTGAAGACACGTCAAACGTTGATCTCTGGAAGCCAACCGACTTAACTAAGGCAATCATGGGGCACCAAGAAGAGTTTACCAAAATGGTCAAGGATTCGTTTATTGCACTCGCTAATGACCCAATCATCTAGGGTATTCAGATATCCAACGGGAGTTATCCCGTTACATAAAGAAGAGCTAGTAAAACCAGCCAAGAAGAAGCCTAGCAAGTATCACAACCGTAAGCAGTTGTACGACGAAATTGAATTCGATTCGTTAGCAGAAATTGCCTACTACAAGTTGTTGAGAATTCAGAAGGCAGATTTTAAATATCACCAATCATTTGAAATTTGCCCGGCATTCAAAATTAACGGTAAAGCAAAACGGCATCGCGTCTATACCCCAGATTTCACGATTTATGAGGGTAATGAATTGATCAAGGCCATTGACATTAAAGGGATGAAAACGACGGCAGACGCAAGCTTACGCATGAATCTGTTCGAGTACAAATACAACGTACCTGTAATGATTGCTAGGTACGATCGTAAAACACAAGAATTCAAGGAGAAATTAGCATGAACCAAGAAAAAGAAGGACTGCCATCAAGTGTTGAAGCATTTTTAATGAATCACAATATAGCGGTCAAACAGTACAAGATTCGAAAAACGGTAATTTACTTTAAAGATACGAAAAATGTAACTTATCGGTATTTTAAAAATAATCACATTTTACAGAGTTTTGTTAATAAGGATTGGCACGACTTGATTAGAAGTGAAGACACAAAGGACATTAGCTTATTTTAGAGGAGATCTTATGAGGGAATATATGCAGGGCATTTTGGACATTATCGGCGCTGGTTGTGGCTGTTCGGTGATTCTTTTAGCAGCAGCTGGAATTATTATGTTACTGGTCAAGTCCATCACGTTACTTTGGCAATTGATATTTTAGACAGCAAAAAAGCCGATACCTAAAGATACCAGCTTCCTCGATATAGTTGGACCACTCAACTTCAATTATATCACGGAACACAGGGGAGTGGCGACTTTTGGAAAAAGATTATCCTAACTGGTATCTGCATAGTTTATCAGTTGATTTAGGTAAAACGGCTGTCAATGTTAAGCGATTTTTTAAAAAAGAATATCCTCGTATGTGCAGAGTTGCCGGCATAAATCCTGCTTCGATCAAGTCGCCCTCCATGGACGGCATGCCTAAGAGCGAAGGCTTTGGTAATTCGGCCGAGGAAAAAGTAGTAGATCATCTCGGCAAGTTAGAACAGGTTGAATTAGTACTTAAGGCGATTCGTTATTGTGATGCTACGTCACAGTTTATCTTGATTGAAAGCTTAATTCAGCATAAGAGCAACGATATTGTATCGGATGAGTTAGGCTACATGAATTCACGATTCAGCGACTACAAGACATATGCATTACAAGCGTTCGCAGATTCTTACGAAGGTATTGCGAATGTTGACTTGCACGTCTATGACGAAGAAAAAATAAAATCGTAATTTTATCGGATTTTTATCGGAATTATTTCGGAATTTTATCGGAAAAACATCGGACATATTGCGCTTAAAACGGGGTTATATTGGTAATATCGAAAGATTAAGCAACTGGTGTTCAAGTCCATTTTATATCTACCTCCTTTCTAAATAATTGACGATTACAAGTTTTACAAACGAACAATCTTTCGAGGCACTGTCGTCGTTTAATTCGGTAAGACGGAAAATGCGGGTTCGAATCCCGTCGGCAGTATTGAGATAGCTACAGTCACTAAGACGTATGTGTGGCCGTACACAATCGTAACTATCTCGTATCGAGTGGCGGAATAGGTAGACGCAAGGCAAGGTATTGAACAGACGCACGCAGTCATGGACAGTCATTCAATACTATGTGTGGTGCAAATCCACACTTCGATATTGGTTTTTGTGAGGAGAATCTAATTGATAGTTACCCACGAATAAGTATCAATTTGGATCTCTGGTTAAGACCAACAAGTTAGACGGGAAACCGTCTTTTTTTGTTGCGTTAATTTTAAGGAGGAAAACAAGATGGAAACGAGTAATACGAATGATCATACAATCAAATCAACTGACGGTGCTCCAATTTACCAGTATAAGGGTTCTCATGCAAAGAAGGACTTTGATGTTAGGAAGGACGGGATTATGGGTGTGAATCTCAACGGCAATAAGGTTGAGTTAGATGATGGAATGCTACCAGATGTTATTGCCAGCTTGCGAGCACAAGTTGCTGATCTTTTCGGAACAGTTAGTAAACTTGAAACAACCATTACAGAGCTAAGAAGTGATGATTATGATAAATACAAATAAGTATGGATATGTAAGTCGCACAGAAGCACGTATTTTTGGTGAACTTGATCGTAAGCCTAAGAAATCACGCCACCAATACGATCATAAGAAAGACCATTTCAAGGGTTCAGGGTTCGTGAAGACACAAGTGAGACACTACGACCATAATTAATAATTAAATTTGAACACATGGAGGTGTGGTGATATGTAATGAAGCGAAAATTAACGGCAAAACAGAAAAAGTTTGCCAATGAATTCATTAAAACTAACAACGCCTATCAATCGGCTATAAACGCAGGCTACGCAAAGGGTACAGCTCGGAACGCAACTAAACAATTACTGGAAAATACTGGAATTCATGAATATATCATTAAAAAGACTGGCAACGTTGAAAAGCGTGAGTCTGACGAAGCTGACGAAGTGCTAAAAAACATCTATCGAATTGCTGCTGGTAAGCCTATCAAACGCGATTTTGTTCAAACCGACAACTTAAAAAAAGAAATTGCTTTGAGAGGCGTAAAAAAGGGATCTAAGCCAACAGCTACTATGAGATCTGGATATGAAACGAATGAGACCTCTATAACGCCAGCTGCTACCAAGGAGCAAGTAGCCGCAGCTGAACTGTGGTTCAAACTAAATGGTAAGCTCAAAAATGATAGTAAAGAGGTCGAAAAGCAAAAAATTCGCAAGCTTGAAGCAGATGCTGATATAGCCAAATTTAAAGCTAAAATGCTCATGGGTGATACAGATGGCATTGATAAGACGGTAATTCTAGACGATTTAGAAGGTGATCAAGATGAGTGAAATTAAGATTAGTCAACTTGTTAATCCTCACTTCTCTAAGTTGTGGAATACTAAGCGACCTTATGTGATTGCTAAGGGTGGCCGTGGGTCATTCAAGTCATCAACGATTAGCTTAAAACTGGTTATGATGCTTAAAAAACAAGCCCAGTTTGGCCATAAAGCTAACGTGATCTGTATTCGTGAGAATCAAACCAATTTACGTGATTCGGTCTTCGGACAAATTCAGTGGGCAATTGGTATGCTGCACATGTCTAATGAGTTTAAGAGCACGACAAGCCCAATGCACATCACACACATTACTTCTGGCAATACGTTTTACTTTTATGGTGCGAATGATCCTGAACGTTTGAAGTCTAACACAGTGCCTAATGTGATTGGACTCTGGTACGAAGAAGCTGCTAACTTCAAGAGCGCCGAAGTATTCGATGAGACGAACCCGACATTTATCCGTAACAAATCGCCGTGGGTTAATGACGTTAAGATATATTATTCATACAACCCGCCTAGGAATCCGTACGATTGGATCAACGAGTGGATAACGGACAATGAGAGCGATTCAGACTATCTAATTGATACTTCGACTTATCTTGATGACAAACTTAATATCACGACTGATCAGCAGCTTAAGTTGATTGAGAAGTACAAAAAGAACGACTTCGATTATTATCGTTGGCTGTATCTGGGCGAGCCAGTTGGATTAGGTACCAATATTTACAACATGAATTTATTTCATAAATGGAATTCTATCCCAGATGATGACCGGATTCGTGCTATTTATTTCTCGCAAGATAGTGGGCAAGAAGTATCAGCAACCACCGAATCGTGCTTTGGCTTGACCACGCAGGGCAATGTGGTGTTGTTGAACACCTATTACTACAGCCCAGTTAAGAAGGTCAACAAGAAAGCACCAAGTGAGTTTGTAGAGGACTTATACAAGTTCGAGAATGACTGTATTAATGAATGGGGCATGTATCCAGTCAAACGTTCAGCTGATTCGGCCACGTCTGATTTTGCCTTAGATCATCAATATTTTTTGAAGTATGGCAATCATTGGCATCACGTGGCCAAGAAAAAGAAAACACAAATGATTGATAACGTTCAAAACTTACTCGCCCAGGGTAGGTTTTTTTATTTGGCAAAGCCTGAGAATGATATTTTCATAGACGAAAATAGACGCTATCAATGGGATGCAGATACATTACAGAGTGATGATCCTAAGGTAATCAAGGAGCACGACCATACTTGCGATTCATTTCAGTATTTTGTGTTAGACAATTTAAGAGATTTAGGCCTCAAATTCTAGGGGGTGGATGATATTCATAATTTAGTTGCGAGAGTAAAAGAGTTTTTCGGAAAGGCGGTGAGCAAAGTGGCACAGACAATGTATGGTAACTCGTTGACAAAGATCACCGATGATTCACGAATATCACTTGATCCACGAGAATATGAACGAATTCATCGAAACAAAATATATTATTCCAATCATTTTCCAGATATTCGATATATTTCATCATTGAAAAAAGCAGAAACACGGCCGTTCTATAGTCTTAACATGACTAAGACAGCCGCTAGACGTATCGCAAGCATTTGTTTCAATGAGAAATGTGACGTGAATATTGGCAGTTTAGCCGTATCTCAAGATGAAAGCGTTGAAGGTAACAGCAATGCCAATTCCGACGTAGTTCAGGACTTCGTTAAACAAGTTCTTGAAGACAATGATTTCAAGAATAAGTATGAAACAGAGTTAGAAAAGGGTATTGCATTAGGTGATTTTGCTATGCGTCCTTATGTGGATTCTACAGACCACGATAAGATTAAAATTGCGTGGATTAGAGCAGATCAGTTCTATCCACTTAAGTCTAATACGAACGGCGTAAGTGAAGCCTGTATCGCTTCTGTGACGGTTAAGAGCAATGCCAATCATTCTACCACTTATTACACCTTGCTAGAGTTTCACCGCTGGAATAGAGATAGCAATGGCGATCATTATGTGATTGACAACGAGTTGTATCGTTCTGATACGCCCGACGTGGTGGGTAATCAAGTGCCATTAAGTGAATGCTACGAAGATATTGAACCAGAAGTTGTGATAGACGGATTAAGTCATCCACTGTTCGCTTACTTTAAGACGCCTGGAGCCAATAACAAATCGCTAGAAAGCCCACTAGGTGCAGGCTTAGTTGATAACTCCAGAGAAGTATTAGATGCCATTAATATCACGCATGATCAATTCGTACGTGAGGTTAAAATGGGCAAGCGTCGCATTATTGTTCCTGAACAGATGGTCAAGTTTGATGAAGTGCACAAGCCAACTTTCGACAGTGATGAAGATACATTTTTGAGCAGCAATAGTGAAAGCGATGACTTTAAGCCACAAGATGTGACGTCTGATATTCGTACGCAGGAATATAAGGACGCTTTAGATAGATTTATCAAGGAGTTTGAAGTACAGATTGGCTTATCTACTGGCACGTTTAGTCAGGCAGATTCAAGCGGCGATGTAACAGCCACACAGGTTGTTTCAGACAATTCGATGACTTATCAAACGCGGTCTAGTTATCTAACCATGATTGAACAATCCATAAAAGAACTTGTTTATGCTGTGGTTGAGATTGGATCAACTGGCGAGCTTTACACCAATGGTCAAGCACCGTTAGCTTCATCTGTGGTTGATATGGACGACTTGGATATTAATGTGCAATTTGATGACGGAGTGTTTGTAGACAAGAAATCGCAGGCTGATTACATCACAGAACTGTTGACTGCTGGATTAGTTCCTAAGTGGTATGCCATTATGAAAGTCAATGATTTACCAGAATCCGAAGCCAAGAAATGGGCGGAAGAAATTAATGACGAGACCACAGCAGCAACACCTGAAACACCGTTCGGAGAGGAAGAGACAACGGGCGGAGATGATGAATAATGGCTACACCACAGCAGTTAAAAGACCAGGCCAGTAGTGTTGCTGGTATCTATTCGGATTTGCAGGACGAAATACTTAAACAGATTATTAAGCGTCTAAATGATGGCGGCCTTGATAAGATTGACCGTGATAATGTCCTTAAGTGGCAGATGCAAAAGCTTTCCGAATTAGACAAAGTGAATGAAGATACCATCAAGCAGATCATTACAGCTACTAAAATGGGCAATATCCAGATTGAAAAGCTAATCGATGTAATTACAGACGCAGCAGTTGAAACAGCTGACAACGGCTTAGAACAAGCTACTGGCTTAAGTAAACAGCCTATGAATGAAGTTGATACTGTCATGAAGGGTTTAACTGATCAAACTATGGGTGATTTGAATAACAACGTTAACCAAAAGCTGATTAGTCAAAACTTTAAAGACACTGCACAAGCACAGGCATATACTGATATCGTTAACAAGACGACTGCTAAAGTTGTTACTGGTCTTAAAAGCCCACAGCAGGCGTTGAGTGACACGGTTTATCAATGGCAAAACCAAGGCGGTTTGAAGTCTGGATTCGTTGACAAAGGTGGTCATCATTGGACGTTACAAGGATATGCCAACACGTTGATTAATACGACAGTGCCACGAACGTATGGTGCTGTTACTAAGCAGCGTATGGATGACTATGATTATCACCTGGTTTTATATCCAGCTCATCCAACAGCACGTGAAGCATGTGCACCAATACAGGGACTTGTGGTAAATATGGTTCCACCAAGTGATCCTAAGTTCGACCCTAAGTACGATACGGTTTACAATCACGGTTACGGCACAGCTGGGGGAGCGTTGGGAATTAATTGCAGCCATTGGAGCTTTACCGTATTTGTTCCTGGTGTTAGCACAAACAATCTACATCCAGTTTCACCTGAACAAGCGATTGATAATGCTAAGGTTCAGGGAAACCAACGACGTATGGAACGGGCTATCAGATTATCTAAGTCAAAACTACAGGCAGCTGAAGAATTAGGTGATCAAGACGGTATTAAGCATTTTAAATTACAGGTCCGTAATCAGCAGTCTGCCATCCGTCAATTAGTTAAAAAACACGACTTCTTGTCACGTGAATATAGTCGCGAAAAGGTTTATGGTTCGAGTATCACTAAACCTAAGACGGCTAAAACCGAACTCAAGCCGTCTATCAAGGATTCGGAAATCATTAATGCTTTTGAGAAGACTAATATCAAAGAGGCTTTTGGTGACGAATATTATAGCCAATTCAAGAGCAGTATTTCGAATTTAGAAGACGAACAGCTTCGTAAACTATATGCCAATTATGGGCAAGATATTGAGTTTGCAAATGTGACTAAAGCCGCTAATAATCATGCTTTCACAGATGGCAATAACGTTCATTTGGGCAATTCTTCTTTTGAAGGCAATGAAATAAATGAACCAATGCAGACTGTTTTTCATGAAATTGGACATGCAATTGACAGCGCATCCATGAACGATGTGTATGGTAAACAGTTGATACCCACTGGCGGTCAGGTCAAAAAACGTTTAGCTGGAAAAACGTACACATTTGATGAAGAGGCGCACCACGTTACTGGAGATCCAAAATTTGATCTTGGTAATACTATTAAACAAGATTTATTTGACTACATTAATCACGGTGAAGCTAAGTCTCCAATGCAGATGGGCAAGAGGCCACGTAAAAAGGCTGAAAAAGCAATTTGGATGGAAGAGGATAGCAAGTCGTGGGAAGGTGTCGAAAAGATACGCGATTTTATTCGTGACACCAAGCCAACAGCTTTGAAGAATCTGAAAAAATATAGTGATGTTTCTGATATTATTGACGGTACCGGATATGATGCGTTTGATTGTCCGTGGAGAGTTGGCCATGGATCCAAATATTGGAATGATTACGGCAATGAAGAGACTGAATTTTTTGCCGAGTACACTTCATCAAGGGCAGCAAATCCAGCTTCGTTGGCGTTGATTAAAGAAATATTTCCAAATGCTGCTAAAATATGCGATTCGTTGATTGATAAAATGGTGGAGGCGAAAAAATAATGCTATTTGTGGAAGATGGGGCAGCACTGATCATGAATGCTGCAATTCAGAGGTATGAAGATAAGTTCGAGGTTGATTTTCCACTGTATGAACATTTAGACCTTACAAGTGGTGATGGATATGATGTTTCTGCTGCTGGTGCTAAAAGGTTGTCCACGTTTATTGATGGTAGAATTGAAGCAGATGCCCCAGTAGAAATTCCAGAGGGATATGAAGATAGATTGTATTAATAGTTTTCGCCCTAAGTATGGCGTTAAAAGGCTTATTTTTTATGTCCATTTCGGGGTCGTTGCCCCGTAAAACATTCGAAAGGTGGAAACAAACATGAGTTTAACAAGAGAGTTTTTGAAGGATTTAGGCGTTGAGGGAGATCCACTTGAAAAGATTATGGCCGAGGTTGGTAAGGAACATACCAATGATGCCAAGGTTGCAGAATTGCAGTCTCAAGTGGATTCGCTCAAGTCAAGCAATGAGGATCTTACCTCACAAGTGAGTGCACGTGATGATCAATTGGACGAGTTGAGCAAACAGGCTGGGAACAGCAAAGAGCTATCTGCCAAAATTGATGAACTCAAGCAAGCCAATCAAGAATCTAACACGGCTTATGAAGCCAAGATAGCTACTATCAATAAGAACAACAAGATAGATTTGGCTTTGCGAGATGCTGGGGCACGTAACCCTAAAGCTGTTCGTGCATTGCTTGATGAATCTAAAGTTAGTGTTGACGGCGATAACCTAATTGGCTTGACAGATCAGCTTAAGTCCCTTGAAGATTCAGACAGTTACCTGTTTCAGTCTAAGGATCCTAAACCTAGCCAAGGCATTCATGCCACGGCTGGCGGTAATCCTAGTGGTGCTCCATACACTGGAAATAAGTCCTTGGCTGAAATGTCGTTAGAGGAGCAGACCGAACTTTATAAGTCCGATCCAGAAGAATTCGCCCGATTATCAGGGCAAAAATAAAAACAGGAGAGTGACAAGATTATGGCACAATTTCAACTTTCGGACGCAATTATCCCTTCAGTATTCGGGCCCTACGTCCAAAATGTATCTACAAAAACCAATCGTTTTATTCAAAGCGGAATTACAACACCTAATACAGACGATCAGGTTAATACACAATTACTAGCACCTGGAGATTTCATCACATTACCATATATTAATGACCTTGAGGGTGACCCAGAATCATGGACTGATCAAGGCGATATTGCTGTTGCTGGTTTGACAACTGGTGAACAACGGGCATTCAAGTTCCGTCTTGAAAAAGCATTTGGAGCAACTGATATTTCTAACTTAGTTTCTGGTGCCAATGCTCTAGAAACAATTGCACAACGTTTCGGCGCTTATTGGAATCGTGTTGATCAGAATATCTTGCTCAAAACATTAGCTGGTGTTTTTGCTAACTCTGATGTTGCTACAGCTAAGTTATATGATGAAACTGTTAAGGCTCCAACCAACACGTTTGGTGCAGCCGGATTCTTGGGAGCAATCGCATTACTTGGTGATTTACAAGATAGCACTGTTTCTAAGATTGCTGTTAACAGCGCTGTTTACGGTCAAATGAAGTTGTTACAGATGATTGATACAGTTCAACCAGCAGGTGCTGTTGTTCCAATCAATGTTTATAACGGCATGCAGATCGTTGTTGATGATGACATTCCAGTAAATGCAGATGGTACTACTACAGCTTATGTATTTGGCGCTGGCGCTGTCGGTTACGCTACTGCCCAACCTGCGAATGCTGTTGAAACTGAACGTGAAGCACGTAAGCAAGGCGGACGTACTAATATCATCAACCGTCGCGTTATCGCTACTCATGTCAATGGTACTTCTGTAGCTAAGGACTTCACTCCTGCCGGTCAAACTGTAACAATTGACGAATTGGCTAAGGACACAACTTGGGCATCTATTACTGATCCTCGTAACATCAAGGTTATTGCCTACAAGGCTAAGTTAGATTCTCAATTCGTACCAGCAAGTACTGGTTCAACTGATTCAGGTGCTACATCCAGTGCAGCAGGTTCTGACGCAGCGGCTGGATCAAGCGCAGCAAGTTCAGCAGCATCTAGTGCTTCGGGAAACTAACAACGCCCGTTGATTCGGGCGATAACACTAAACCAGATAGCACTTGGACAATTGCCCAGATAACTGCTTGGTTAGATAGTAATGGTATTGATCATACTGGTGTAACCTTGAAGGCTGACTTATTGGCATTAGTGCCACAAGACTAAGGAGGTAAAACGTATGTACTTAACTTATGACGAATATTCAAAACTCAATTCGCTCGATAGTACCGTTACCTCTGACCTATTTGCCAAATATATTGGTAAGGCTAGTCTGGTAATTGATGAGATTACTAGTGACTATTATCAGCTTCACGACTTGACGACTGACGAGAACACTTATAGGGCTGGCAAGTTTCGTGAAGCAATTGGCCTTGAGATTAATCACCTGAACGAATTAGGCACTTCGTCAAGCTACGAGGCAGGTCTTGAACCATCTAGTGTTTCTATGGGGCGTACATCCATCAACTATGGCAACCAGACCCAGGGTATTAATGGTGCTCCATTGAGTGCACTATATTCGGACGAAGCAATTTCGGTATTAGCAGGGTCTGGATTGCTCTACAGAGGAGTGCGAAGCATATGAGAGATATAAAGCTACCACTTATTATGCAGCGCATGCTTGTTGACACGATCACCTTGAAACACAAGGGCGGTACAGATGATTGGAATAATATTCTAGACGACAAAACCTATCAAGTAACTAATGTACGTTGTGACCCCACTAGTGGGTATTCTCGCAGTATGCAAGGCGAAACGGTTAACTTCTCATCAGTTTACTATGTTTATCCTGATTATTCGTTGTTTGACGGCAAATTAAACCAGTCGTTGGATCTATCTACTATGGATAGTGATAATAGTTGGTCAATTATCATCAACAATGTGCCTAGGACGATTGTCAATGTTCAAACTGTCAAGCAAGTGCATAGTAATCGCGTGTTTTGCTATGAAATCGAGGTGTCTTAAATGGGATATATGGTCAAAGCTAACTTTGGAAAGCTCAAGGGAGAATTCTCACCGTTTTCCATTAGTAAAGCCAAGTTTGTAGCGCTGAATCAAATGAAGAGCGACATGGAACACCTTGTTCCTAAACGTTCTGAATCTGATCGTACCAACTTGCGTGGGTCTGTAGTTATTCTTCCTGATAATTCTGGGATTACTTACAATACGGCTTATGCCTCCGCACAGTTTTACGGGGTTATCACCGACAAACACGGCGGTAAACATCCCGTAAAGCACTACACACAATGGCCTGGGGATTTTCCGGGCAAACGTTGGGACTTGCGAGGCAAAGAATTGTATGGCGCTAATTGGGTTAAGGCATTTAAGAAGGGACTGATTTAGATGGATACTGTGCCAACGGATTTATTAGAATCGTTGTTCAAAGTAATCAAACAGTCTCCAGATGTTGCCTCTATCCCGATTAAGATGGACTTCCCACAAACTGGTGAATCATTGGGACTACAGAAACTGCCTAATGAGCAAATTATTTCGCAAGATATGATGGGCTATATCCAGAAGAGCATTGGCTATGAATTGACTTATAAAACACAATCTAATGGAATTCCGTTGCTTAGAAAAGTAGCGGTTTTTCTATCGGAAAATTTCGACAAGATACAGTCGTTAAATGGATCATTTACATTATTAACTGATCCACAGCTTACCGAACCAGAGATGAATGCGATGGATAACGATTATCGCTATTATGCGTTCGACATTGCTGTGGAAATTGAAACAAACTATTAGGAGAGTGAAAATAAATGGCATTTACAACGAGACGTTCAAGAGGCTATCAAGCCAAGATCTATATTGATGTGCTTGGCGGCACTGATATTGAAAAATTCACATCGATGAAATTAGCAGACTTTAAAAATGAAACGTGGCCAGAAGGCGTAAAAATGGAACGCGTCGGTCGTGGGTTTACTGACGTTACTCCGGCTGCTGCTGAAACAGTTGATACTGAATCAGACTTACTAGACGCCGGCTATCAAAAATCAGAGGTATCTGCTAAGGCGATTACTTATGCCTTGACTGGTAATCGGTACATTGGCGATCCAGCACAAGACTTCATTTTTGATAAGTTTTCAAAATTAGGTGGCGAGCTTAAAACAACCACGGTAATTATTGATCCAGACGGAACCGTACGAGTTGGAGTAACAACCTTGACATCACCATTGGGTTGGTCTGGGGCTGTCAATGCCAACTCACCAGTTTCTGTAACACTGACTATTGACGGTCAACCATTCGTACTGCATACAGACGGCACGGTTGAAGCTAAGGTGGATAATGTCACAATTACCCCTGAAGCACCAACGGTTGCCGTGGGTGCAACTGTGCAATTAGTAGCAGCACTCGAACCAGAATATGCAACTAATAATGCGGTTGATTGGTCTGTACAAGACGAGGCCATTGCAACAATTTCTTCAGATGGAAAGCTAACTGGTGTGAAAGTCGGAAAGACTATGGTACAAGTCTTTTCCAAATCTTCCGAATCCGTAGCTGAAATTGTACCAGTTGAAGTCACTGCTGCCGATGGTAGTACACAGGCTTAAGGAAAATAGCCAATCATAAGAAAATAAATACTAACCAACAATTCGGGGTGGATGGATAAAATCCATTCGCCCTGTTTTTTTATTTAGAGGAGGAAAAATAAAATGACAGTTATTAATCTTGACACAATTAAACAGCCGGTTGCAAAACAAGTCCAATTTGGTGGAAAGAAATATAATCTTTTACCAGATGACGACTTAGACGACTTAATTGAACAAATGGAAGCCGAGCAGGCACGTGTGCTTGGCGATCATCGTGAAATTGTAAAGACGTCTGATAAGGCTGATAAGCTACAGAATGCTTCTAGCGAGAAGATGTTGGACTTCTACAATAAACATGCGAAGACACTGCTGCAAGAGCAGAAAAGTATTGCTACTGAAATGCAGGCTGCTTACGTAGATTTCTTTAATTCCGCGTTACTTGATGAAGATAACGAAGAATGTGAAGCTGGTAAGCTACTATCTAAGTTTTGGGATAATCGTACCGTGATGTTGGCTACTTTTTACAATAAAATTTCGGCTATGCGACAACAAGAACAAGCTGAATCCGAGAAGCAATTTAATGATTTAACGCAAGAAGCCCTTGGAAAAGCTGATAAGGTCAAAGAATAGAGCTGATAAATATGTTGCTACACTCAATCGTTGAAAAACCACTTGATCATATCCACATTAATGGCCGTGATTATCGGGTCTGCTTGACGTTCGATAAGGTGATCAAGTTCTACAACACCATCGATTCTAAGCATGTTAGCGAACGCCAAATTATCGCTTCGTTTTTCGAATTGGTTCCAGATGCACAACCGAAAGACTTTACGCTTTCGCAAATTATCAAAGCTTTGTCGTTTTTCATGGACTACATTAACTACAGCCCATATGGATCACAAGGTCGGGTAGATATGACTGGACAAGCACTTGCACAATCTAGTGACACAAAATATTATGACTTTTTTCAAGATGCACAAATCATATATGCCTCTTTTTTGATGTATGCGAACATTGATTTGTATGATCAAATTGGCAAGTTACATTGGGATAAGTTTCAAGCAATCTTGATGTGTTTGCCAGACGAGAGCATGTTTAGAAAAGTTGTTGATATCAGGCAGCGCCAACCAAATGACGAAGAACGTAAAGACGGAAAGTTTGTTGCGTCTCTTAATCAACAGAAAGAATATTACAAATTAAAGGATTCAAGACAACTAAAAAACAATGCCATAAGTAGGCAGATTGGAGGTGTATAAATATGGCAAAAGCAGACGGACAGGTTTTAATCTCGCTTGACATTGACGACAATACAAAGGCACCTATTGAAAAAGCTGAATCTCGACTGAAACAGCTTGGTAAAGGTGCTGGTGATGAATTAGATAAGTCGATGAAGTCCAACGCCAATAAGACCGAGGAAGCTGCTAAGAAAGCTTCAAACGTCATTGAGGGCGAATTTAAGAAACCTGTATCAAAAAAGCTTAATGTTAAAGCTGATCAAGCTAAGAAAGAAATCAAATCTATTGAATCTGATACCGCTAAATTGGTTAGAGGCAACAATGATGTTAAGTTTAAAGTTACTGGGGACGCGTCCGAAAAGACTAAAGAGATTTTTAACAATGCTGAAAAGGTCACTAGAGGTAATCATGACGTTGTTATTGATGAAAAAGGGAATGCAAAGCAAAAAACTGATGAAGTTTCTGAATCATTGGATAGTGCTAAGGACAAAAGTTTAAAGCTCAAAGATGTTATTTCTGGTACATTCATTGGTGGTGCTTTAATCGGAGGAATTGGTGCAGCTGCTTCTGCAATTTCTGGTTTAAGTGGCGAGGCTATTAATGCTTCTGACTCGATTAATAAGTTCAAGTCTACCATGAAGCTTGGCGGTTTTGGAGACAAGGAAATTAATTCAGCTACCAAAGAAGTTCAAAAGTATGCCAATGACACTGTCTATGATTTGAATACCGTTTCGAATACCACTGCACAGTTGGCGGCTAATGGTATTAAGAATTACACCCAGTTAACAGAAGCGGCAGGTAACTTGAATGCTCAAGCTGGTGGTAATGCTGACACTTTCAAATCAGTGGCTATGATGCTTACACAAACCGCTGGTGCTGGTAAGTTAACCACAGAAAACTGGAACCAATTATCCGATGCTATTCCTGGTGCTTCTGGAGTTTTACAAGCACAAATGAAGAAGAATGGCGCATTCACGGGAAACTTTCGGGATGCGATGCAAAAAGGAAAAATTAGTTCAACCGAATTTAGCAAAGCAATTACCCAGTTAGGGATGAATGACGGCGCTAAGAAGGCTGCTAAGTCTACCACTACGTTTGAAGGTGCAGTAGGTAACATGGAAGCTGGTGTAGTTACTGGTATTCAAAATATGATTGACGCATTTGGCAAAGGCAAAATAACCGGTGCTATCAATGTATTTTCTGGAATTTTAACTAAAGGTTTTGCAAAGTTAGTTAACGTTATTAAAAGTACGATGAAGTTCTTAAGCCAATTGGGCAAAACACTTGCACCGATAACTTCCGCGTTTAAAAATCTAGCTGGGGCTTTGGCAGGACAATTGTTTAAGTCTGCTCTGGGTATAATTAAAAGCTTAGTTGGTTTTGTATCTAAGTTGTTTAAGACAACGGGTAATGGCAAACACAAGTCCATTGATGCTGTCGCTGGTGCTATTAATGGGTTGGCTAAGAATAAACTAGCCATTAAGGTTATTGCAGATTCACTGATTGCTTTGATGGGTTACAAGATGGCAAAAAGTGGTTTAAGTCTAGCTGTTGGCTTGGCTGACAAACTAGTTATGAACTATGCCAAGTTATCAGATTTACCAGGCATTTTTAAAAATATGTTTGCAGTAAAAGATGGTGGCATTATATCAAGTCTTGGCAAGCTAAAAGACGTGCCAAAAACAATTAGTAAACTAACCCCTAAGTCATTGGGTTCTAAGGCGTTATCTGAAGGTGGAGCTGCTGGCAAACTTGCCACTGGTGCTGCGGGTGCTGGTGTTGCCGTTAGTGCTGGACTGGATATCTACAAAGCTTTTAAAGCCAAAAATCCAGAAAGTAAGTTCAAAAATGCCGGTAAAGGACTGGGCACTGCTATTGGTGGTGGTCTTGGTCTATTTTTTGGTGGTCCATTAGGTGCTGCACTAGGTGCTACTATTGGTAAGGTCATTGGTGGCTGGGGTGGCAAAGGAGCCAAACTATTCGCTGATGGCTGGAATAAAAAAGGCAGAGGAGCCAAGCCTCCTAAGGGTTTCTTACCTAAGGCAGGCTACTATGCACGTTCTGGTGTTGATGCTATCGTTAGCTGGGGTAAGGGCTTTGGCCGTGGTGTTGGCAAGATTCTAAAAAGCATAGGCAGATTCAATAAGCGAGTTGGCAGGGGCTTTCATACGGTGATCAAGATAATTGGCAACGTGCTTAAACCGGTTAAAAAAGTACTCGAGTACGCCCTTTTGATTCCAATTGCCTTAGTGGTTGGCTTAGCTATCAAAGCCTGGAGCAAAATGAAAAAGCCGTTCAAAGCTGTCATAGGTTTCATTCTAAAAGTTGTTAAGTCAGGATGGAAAATTATTAAGTCAATTACCAAATCAACTTGGCGTGCATTTAAAAAATATGTAATCAACCCTGTTAAATCAGTATGGCGTGCGATTGATAAATATATCATTAAAACAATTGTGAAAGCAATTAGATCAGCATGGAAGGGTATCAAATCACTAACTAGATCTACATGGAATGCATTCAAACGCTATATTCTCAACCCCATTAAAGCTGTGTGGAGTGCTGTAAACAAATATATCGTTAAATTAATTATCAATAATATCAAGAGCGCCTGGAAAGACATAAAATCAATTACCAAGACAGCTTGGAATTTGATTAAGAAATATGCGGTTGATCCAATTGTTTCTGTTTACGATAAAGTCAAATCCATCATGGGTAAGATGAAAAAAGCCATTTCAAGCGCAATGGGGAGCATCAAGAATGTTTGGCATTCGGCATGGAGTAACGTTTCTGACTTCTTTAGTAGAATTTGGAAGTCTATTAAGAATCACGCCCAAGATGGCATTAATGCTGTTATTGGGGTAATCAATGCAGGCATCAATGGCATTGATGGTGTGATCCATACCTTTGGTGGTAAGAAGCACGCTATTGGTAGAATTAGGAAAGTACATTTTGCAAATGGTACTGGATCCTTGACTAGCAATTTCAGGCGTTCTATTGACAGAATGACACCTGCAGTCGTCAATGACCGACCAGGTGCAAGCAATCCTGAACTAATTTATCGTCATGCCACTGGAAATGTTGAGTGGATGAAAGGCCGAAACGCTGAAACTATGCTTATGCCTGGTGACGAGGTTGCCAACGACCATGATTCGGCTTTATTGGCACCTCAATTAGGTATCTCTCACTTCGCATCTGGTGGTATTGGTTCATTCTTTAGTGGGATTGGTGGCTTTGTGAAAGGTGCTATTTCTGGTGCTGTTTCCACGGTTTCTAAAGGTGCCAAATGGCTAAAGAATCTGTTCAATACAGCCACAAAAATCATTGGTCATCCAGTTAAGTCTCTTGAAGAGTTGTTCAGATATAAAAGATCTGGTAAAGGCATTTTCAAGAGTCTTGGCAGAAATATGTTTGGCATGATAAAGGATAAGGCTGTTGACTGGTGGAAATCGCTATGGTCAATGGTTGACCTGAACGGCAGTAGAATTACTGGCGGAGTTGCACATACCCCTGGGGATGGTTGGAAAATTACCTCTGGTTTTGGTGGTCGTGGTGCTGTTTCTGGAGGCTATTCTAGTCATGATGGTGTTGACTTCTCTGGTGCCAGATTAGTTCGAGCAATGCTGCCTGGAATCGTTTCTGGATATGGTGGTGCGCCATCTGGTTGGGGTGGAAGTAACGGGATTGGTGAGTACATTGCTACTCACGGACTATACAACGCTATCTACCAAGAACTCAACGGTAAGAGCAATTCTGGTGCCAAGATCCTGGTAAAGGAAGGCGAAACAGTCAAAGCTGGCGATCCAATCGCTGAACTAGGGCCTAATGCTAGTCATGTCCACGTTGGTGTGACTAAGCATCCCATGTTTTCAATTGGTGGTTCTGGAACAGCTGGTTGGCTAGATGTTACTAAACTCAAAAGTGCTGGAAAGTCTGGCAAAAATAGTAAAGGATCAAACAACACCATTAGAAAGCAAGTTGGTGGTGGATTTTGGAAATTGATTTCCAAGATTGCCGGCTTGTTTGGCGATGCAAGTGGTTCAGGAGATAACACAGTAAAGCCAAGTGGATCACATAAAAATTGGTTGAAAGAAGCTGGAATCACTAGCAATTTCGATAAATGGAATTACATTATAAGCCATGAATCAGGATGGAATCCTAAAGCAACTAATGGTGGTTCAGGTGCTTATGGTTTGCCACAATCATTGCCCGGTTCAAAAATGGCTAGTGCCGGTTCAGACTGGCGTTCAAATCCAATTACTCAACTAAAGTGGATGAAATCATATGTAAGCTCTAGGTACGGTGGTATTGGTAATGCCTATCGATATTGGCTAAGTCATCACAACTACGCAAACGGTGGCATTATCAATGGATTAACCAGGGCTATTTTAGGTGAGGATCCATTGCATCCAAGAGAACATGTGATTAATACGGGCAAACCGTCAAGTGATGGCTTGCTTGCCGATGCAATTTCTTCACGGGCAAAATCAAATCCGAGTGGTATATATGCACAAATGCAGAGTTTGATCACTTCTGCACATAATAGCCAAAGAATGTTTGGCACACAGTTACAAACTGGATCATCAATACAAGATACCGTAAGTAACAGTAAGCTTTTGAAACAGATGGCAGCCGACATGCACAAAACTGCTCAAAAGGGCATCAACGGTGATGTTTACCTTGGAGCTAATAAAGTCGGTAGTATTTTGGAGCAGCGCAAAAACAAAAAAGATTTCAACTCGCAATTTTTCGCGGGACAACTAAAAAATCAAGGGGGCTTAACTAATGCTTAGTAAGAGTATTTCCGAGAATGAACTTGGGTTCGTATTTCGGGGCATTCACTCTCGAGATTTTGGCTTAAAAATCACATCGATTAATGATTCAATTATGCCAACCCTGGCAGATCAAATACAAGACGTTCCTGCGATTGTGGGCGACGTTTTGGAGGGAGTAAACATTCAGTCTAAAGCGATCAACATAGGCGTACGAATTGTTGACGCTACTTCCTTACAAGACTTAGAGGAACGCAAACATGCGATTGCTAACTGGCTTATGCCAAGCGGTAATAATGAAGACCCATTAACTTTGGATATTTTACCAAGGTGGGAATTCTACGCCCATGTTAATGCCGCATTTGATGCAACAGACAGCCTGTATAACTCGTCGTTTACGATTCCATTCAGTTGCACGGATCCGCATGCTTATTCGCAACAGAAACGTTATGCGATCAATGGCTACAACTTGGCGATCGGGGTGGGTGATCCTGTTTCAGTCACCAATGGCAAGTTATATGATGTTCAAGACGAATTAAAGGTGAAACACTTGGAGCCTTTGCAGTTAGATTTTGATTACACTGCAACGGCTTCATTTTCTATTGTCGTAGCTGAAACTGATCAAGATGGTACCAAGCATTCACAAACATTGGCCACTATCAATGCTGGTTCAGGCAACTATAATGGTTCGATTGCTGCTATTACTCAAATGGGTGATATGGACGGTATAGAACTCGATGTTAGCTCAACTGCTGCTGTAACAATTAGCAATTTTAAAATTTATTATGCTGACCAAAATGCTACCGGCCATTTAGTTGATGAGAGTTTTGAAAAGGTTGATGATGATCTGGTAATCATCAATGATGACACTACAATTACCATTCATGATGACAAATCAAATGCGACTAGTTACCCGCTGTTTACTCTGATTGCACCCACACAATTAACCAAGATTGCGATTGCTGACAATTCTGGCAACGATAACTATGTATTTTTGGGTTCTGAAACTGATCCCGATGTGGAAGCACAAATAACGGACAATATGCCGCGTGTCTTGTGGGATCGCTGCAATACCATGGCAACCTGGAAGAATTTTGATTCGACCAATAAACCAACTTTTGACATTGAAAACGGTGTGATTGGTACTGGTGCGGCTATTGATTCAACGGCTAATTTTATTCGACCAAAGCTAGACAGCAAGGATCATTATATGTTCGGTACTTCATTTGTTAAAGGCAAATGGAACGGGGCGGGTGGTTCTCACCCGGCTCTGTCCGAGCCGTTATCAGAATGGAAGTTTACCGTGCGGGCTGAAATTTATTGTCGTGATCCACGTGCCATGGGTAAATTCGAACTTTATATGCTTGACCAAAATCAAGCGCGCATGGGTAAAGTAATGCTTAAGGATAATGCTAATTCACGTGATGTAGTTCTGGAGGTAGAACTTGGAACGCATGCCACAAGAACTCATTTGAGTACTCATGGAACAAAGTACAAAGGTAAAACTACCAAAAAGTCCATCAAGGTTTACAAAGGTGGCAAGAAGACCACCAAAACGGTTACTTACACCGTTAAAGGCAAGAAAAAGAAGAAAACTGAAGTGCGATATGTGACTAAGAAATTGACGACCAGTACCGCACATTCAACGTTTACCAACTGGTACGGCAATATTACTTTTTCGTTTATTGGTAACAAGATGTCAGTCAGCGCAATGAAACTAAATTCAAAGCAAGCTAATGCTTGGGCTAAGCCAATCACATTAACCAAGACTTTGTCTGATTCAGATGTGGCTAAGTATGTTGGTGGTCATCAGTTAGACGCATTTGCGGTTTATATGGCCAAATATCCAATTACTGAAGATTTATCAAATCCAGTAAAAAGATATCAAAACGATTATATGCGTTTGGACGATTTAAAAGTCTGGAAAGTTATCAATGGTGGCACTAGCGAAGTATCAAGTCCGATGCCAATTTGTGACCCCGGCGACGAAATTAAAATTGCTACTGAAGATGGCACTGTTTACCGAAATGGTGAGCCTTACAATAGTTTGAACGGTCATCAAATCAAGGCGATTGGGTCTAATATTACTGGGTTAGCGTTAGAAGATAATGGCGCGAAAACTTATTCGTTCTACCCTTCAACCGCATTAGGCTGTTGGCAGATTGATCAACGTCACGTTATGGATTAGGGGGTGGCAATTATTGAGAAGAATTGAATTGTTCGATGAGAGAATGGAGAATGTTGCCACTCTAACCCTCGACGGCAATGGCAGCCGTTATTGGGGCATGGCACGTGATGTACAGATTGGCGATACAGACAATGGCCGTCAATGGCAAGATACATTATCGTTTAGCTGCTTAGCCGACGATATTAATGGGGATACTGTTTCACCGCTTGGCTATTGTATGTGGCAAGCCGCCAATTCACGTTGGTATTTGTACGCAATTCAAACGGCAGCTACTAGCAGCGGCACAACCAATGCTAACATTCTAACGATTACCGCCGTTAATGCGTTGGCCTATGACTTAACTATGAAAACGTTCACGGATATTAGTTACAATATGCCGACCTCACGCGATTCGTTTGCGTATTGCTTGCAAAATTCCGGTTGGGAAGTAAACAAGATGGATACCATGACAACCGGTGGTGTTACGTTAGATTTGTCCGGCGATAATGCTATGAGTGCGTTTAGTGCAGCGGTTACCGCGTTTAACGCCGAAGTTGACGCATATGTTGAGTACGATCAATACGGAAATTTACACCGTTATGTTGATATTGTCCAACATCTATATCCTTACGTAAATGCAAGCATGGGCGATACCATCGATGAACAAACTGACGTAGTTGATACTAACGGCGACACTACGAATTTTCTGGACAGCACGCAAGGCCGAACAATTAATTATCGTAATGGCCTAGCTGGTTTTACACGTACCGAAGACCGAACACAGTTGTATACAAGACTACACGTAAAGGGCATGAATGACGCCACATTCGCAGACATCAATGGCGGTAAGGATTGGATACAAGACGACAAAGCTAATGACTTATGGAATGGCGGGAGATCAACGTATCTTGAAGGCACGGTTTCAGTTGATAATATTGCTCAAAAGCAGGCCATCATGGATTGGGGTAAGAAACAGTTAACGATCTATAATCACCCGGCATTCACGTATGAGATTACTACCGCGTATATGAATCCCGAAGATATGCCTGAACGTGGTGAAACCTTGACAGTCGTTAATTTTGACGTCACGCCAAACCTAACGATTATTGCCGAGGTGTTTGCACAGCATACAAGCGATGATAATCCTGCCGAAGATACTATTACCCTTGGCGAGATTCGCACACTGAATGCCATCACGCCTAACACGGTCTTGAACCTTGAAAACAAGATTAATAGTCACGTGATGAAATTGATCCAAGAAATTAAGGACGGTTCTAAGGCGGCTACAGCTGTATTGATTACACCTGCTGGTAGTGTCTGGACACAAGGCGAAGAGACCAAATCAGTCATTATGCAAGTGTCAGTGGATTCAACCAATATCACAACGTATCTTTCGCCAGCCGCGTTTAACTGGGTGAAATACGATCGTGTTACTGGCGTCCACGATACCGCCTGGGAAGCCAAACATGCTAATGATGGTTATGAGATCACACTAGATTCTGGTGATGTGGGTTATATTGCTTGTTGGTGTGATGATGATTTTCTCAAGGCAGAAGCGGAACTAATGATCACTGGTGATAATGTTCAAATTTTTAATTTAACTCGTTACAAAGCTCCTAATGATCATTGGGGCGATAAACAATCAACAGCTATGCAATATGCCTGGTACGATCAAGCCAATAAACAAGTGATTATTAATCACGCTTATGCCGGCTCTCAAAAATCTGGTACTTATACCGATACTGAATATTGCCGGTATAAGTTAGATGGCACTTTGATCGATTCAATGATTGTTCTCGGTGGTGGCCATGGATCTAGTTTTGCTTGTCATATCGTTGATGGAAAACCAGAAATCTATACGTCTATCAAAGATATTTCGGACGGTAAAAATTATCTGGGTAAGTTCGTTTGGAAAGCCAATACAATTATTCAGTTGGACAAAGGGGTAACAAAGCTTTGTTCAATGAATGGATTTAAGCGGCTTTCCGTAGATTTTGACAATGGTTATGCGCTAACGACCGCCACAGATGGAACGGTAGAGGTTGCACAACTAAGCGATGTCGAGGCTGGAACGTGGGCACCAGTTTACACAGCGAAAGTGCAAGAATTTGGGATGAAGCCACAAGACACAAGTGTGGACAACGAAACCAATACCATGCAATCAAATGATATAAGTTTTCCTTATGTATTTGTAAATTCAGGCGCTTCTACTAATGTAGATAAGCGTCTTTTAATTTGCTTTAATATCGTTACGCATTCGCTTGTGTTCTCTACGAATCCGGACGCTGATCAATTTGGTGGTCGGATTTTTAATCCGGATGATAATAGTAGGTATGATTTTGAACCTGAAGCTATCGGCATTTATATGAACGATGGTAGTCCGTTTATTTTACAGGGGTTTAATTATGAATTACCGGATAATTCTGAAAGCTACGAATATCGATTACACATTGGTTTATGGACAACAGCAATCGAATTTCGCGATGACAGCGGAGACGTGAAAACCTATCCCGAAGATGATGATGAAGTCATAGCACAGAGTGGAGGTGAATAAAAATGAGTAGTTTTGTTACAGCTGGTGGAGACATTGGAAACGGTGAACTGTTGGCACAGAATGCACAACAAACGGCCAACAATGCCAATAACGGTATCACTGATATCAACGATCCCAATAAACTGGGTCCAGCCGAAAAAGCAACACTGAAACGTAAGTATGATACAGACGTGTTGCTGTATGGCATGGATACAAAAAAGTTAACGGATAATCAGCTATCCACGAGTGAGATTGATAGTGCGATGAGTGCTCTCACCGCTTATATGACACCATTCTTTGCCAATATGTCTACCACGGATACGGTTGATCGTGACACACTTAATACTGTGTATAAGAATTTCGACACGGCAGATAAAAATGCAGACTCAGCATTTACGAACATGGTAAGTAGTGCTGCTAGTGACGCGATGGTGGCAGGTAGTCAAGCAAGTGTGGCGGGTAGCGAGGCTGTCGTAGCAGGTAATCAGGCCAGCCAAGCAGCAAGCAATGCAGCAGTACAAGCAAGTGTCGCGGTAAGCAACGCCAATGTGGCAAACAGCAATGCCACATCTGGTATAACGATTGCCAGAAGTGCTGCCAATGACATGGCAGTTGTCAGTGAGGCTGTGACTGCACTCAAAGGTGGCTCAACCCTCACACTGGCGCAGTTGGAAAATGGGTTACAAACTAAGATTACTGCTGGTGACTTAAGCATAGGCGGAAGAAACTATGTATTAAATTCTGACTTCTATTTAACTGGAAACAACACCAGTAAGAATAATTTAGTCGCTTCGGTTAATATAAGCACATTTTCTAACAGAAAAATAATTGTTTCGGTTCAAATTGATATTGATAATGTGACAGCCTTAACAACAGACGCAAATTACAATCGTGCTGGTTTTGAAGTCAAACTAAAACATATAGATGGATCATATATGTATTGTGGTGCATGGTGGTATCCCAAAGTAGGCGACAGTTATCACGGACGTTATTATCAAACTTGGGATTTAAGCAATCAAACTTTTGCGGATACTACCGCTTTTAACGGGGGTGTTTATGTACAAGGAATTGCAGCAGACTCAATTAGTGTTGGACGGCCGAAATTGGAAATTGCTACGGTACCAACTGATTACTCACAAGCACCCGAAGACTTTTCACAACTTGTAGAAACGAAAACAGCTGATTTAGCCGAAACAATGGTTAAAAACTCTGATTTCGCAACCTACAAAGATCAGACAGCGGGAGCGATCAGTCAAACAGTCAACAAAGCAATTGGAGATATCAATAATCGTAACCTTGCACTAAATACGGCGACACCAATTGTAACAGTAGGCCAAAACAAAGCCAATCAGTGTGTTTCAATTGTTTTATCTCAAAATATCCCAGCTAATCAGCCGGTTACAATAGCTTATGATATTGTTTCTACCACGGCTGTTGGTACTTTTTATACTCAACACGATGTAATTGGTAGTATTGGTGATTGGACAGCAATGTCGCCAACAACGTCACTTAAAACTACTTCTCAGCATGTGGCAAGTACCACAACAGAAACTGTTGAAGAGCCAAGTACGATTCAGATACGTTTCGATAATATTACCGGTACGGTTACAGTCACAAATGTAATGGTGGTAATGAGTTCTACCGAAGCAAGTTGGTTACCAGCTCCCGAAGATACTCAATCAGATATCACACAATCAATTAATAATATTCATTTAGGATTTCAGAATCCAGATGGCTCGAAATTTCAGATGAATCTATCGGCTGATGGCACTGCCTTGATGGATTTTTCTAAGATCATGTTAAACGGTGCTACTAATATTCAAGACTTAACCGTTACCACCGCTAAGCTTGCTGACATGGCTGTGACTAATGCCAAAATTGGTAAACTAGCTGTTGGCAATGCACAGATTGCGGATCTAGCTGTTACCAGTGCTAAGGTATCCGAGATTGACGCTGGTTTAATCAAATCAGGTACTATTGACACCAATCGCTTAAATGCCGATGCAATCATCGCAAATGTGATTAATGGTAAAACTATTACCGGTATCACCATTAATACGCCAACGTTGAATCTTGGTGCTAATGGGACATTGACCACCAGCTTTAATCTTAATCAAGCTACTAGTCTCTATGCACCCAAAAAAGGTACTGGCACACTTAAAATCAGTACTGGGGTTATTAATTCAAGCAGTGCTAATATGTCTCGGTATTCCAACACAGAAGGCTACTGGTATGGATTTGATGACAATGGCAACATGGTTAAAAATGGTACTAATCAAACCGGAGATGATTATGCACCGGGATATGAAAAACATGACATCATGAAATCTAATGGCAACGTATTAAATCGTAGTTATCTTGACGCAATGGCACTTGCACTGAATGAAGGTGGCACACAGACATTTAACACAATGCTAACCGCTATTGGTTTGGAAACAGGTAACGCATTACTTCATCAAGACTTGGCTACCGAAGGAACATTTGAAGCCCGATTAGGTACTGATAATACGTATGGATTCAAGATTGACACGCAAGTTGTTTCTCCAATGATTCGTGCCAATTCATACACGTATGCAGCCGATGTGTTTATTTCAAGCTATGGCACTATGGGAGTAACAACTTCTACCAAAGCCAACAAACTCGATATCGTTGATGTACCTAATATGCTACAAAAAGGCTATAATTTGCTAACGATTAATCCGAGACAGTGGTTTGATAAGACCTCGGTTGAAGCCTACGCAGATGTGCAAGCCGGTAATACCGATAGTGTTGAAAGTGTAGTTGATATCAAGCCCGTCACTGGAATGGTGGCCGAAGAAGTCGCCAGCGCGGGACTAGACGATTATGTGGTTAAAGATGAAAATAACAAAGTTCAAGGATTAGCTTATGACAGGCTATGGACTCTACTACTGCCAGTCTTACGCGATATGAATGATCGCTTGAATGAAGCACAACTAGAAATTACAAAATTAAAAGGGGTTGCTTAAAATGAATGAATTGCAAATTACCAACATGGTAATGGCAGATACTGCTAACCGTAAGGTTAATTACACTGCCTCATATGGAGATGGAACCCACATCGAAGGCTTTGTGACAATTGCCGAAGGCGAATATGAAGCCATGAGTTTTACAGATGTAAAAAATGAAGTGCAGAAACGAATTGCTGATAACTTAACAACAGTAGCAGATAGCACTACGACAAGGGGAACTACGGAGGAAACTAAATAATGGCTAAGACTAATAATCACGATCAACTAAAACAGGATAATGAATCACTTAAGCAACAAGTAGCACAATATCAGAATAAGGAACAGGTAACCAACGTTGAAATCTACAATTTAAATCAGCATATTATGGAGCTTGAACGAACTAAGGCTGATTTACAGGTCACCGTCACCATGGCTCAACAACAACTTAAACAGACACAGGAAACGTCAACTAACAAATAGCTGGCGTTTTTAATTACACAAAAATTAGGAGGAATAATTATGAGTTTAAAAACATCTCAATCAATTCAATTTACAGGCATTGCCACTGTTGGTGATAAACAGGTCGCTACGTTCGCTACAAACATTGCCGCCGGTCAAACATACTCAAATGTATCTATGAACATTTCTGATCAGGCAACTTATGATGCCAACAAAGCTGAGGTACGTAGTGATCGTGACGACTTCCAAGATCAAGCCGACGCATTACAAGATAGCTTAGATTCGTCTGATGATGCAACTGATTCTAGTGCAGCAACCAGCGCAGCATCATCTGCTAGTTCTATCGCTGAATAGGCGGTGACAACATGGCTAAAGATTTAAATTTAACAGACAGCTCACCAACCAGCGTTAAGACTGGTGATACCAGCACCACATTTCTAATGCAGTTAACAGTTGACGGCAACAGTTATGATGTCTCACAAGCAACGGCATTATCAATCGTGATTGCCGATAGTAATAATAAGACGATTGATAGCATTAATGTCACGCCAAGCACTGTAGACACACCAGAAGATGGTGTAATTCCAGTGCCATTTAATGCTGACATCATGGGTAAACTCACAGCTGGTAGCTATAACGTGGAAGCACATGTGACGGATGCCAATGGCGTCAATATCTTTCCTAGCCAAGGATTCATGAGTATTGTCATTAACGAATCGTTAGGAGGCTAAAAATGTGCTAACTAATATTTTTAAAAATTTATCATGGGTGGTCACTAGCCTAGAAGCCATTGCCATTTCAGTCTGGTTTGAATTTTCGCAAAGAGGTTTCATTTATTTTCATAGAAATTTTTCACCACGATTTTTTGATGGCTTTTTAATTCGTATGAATGATCCGTATATACCATTGATTATTGGATTAATTGGTATGTTTGGCCTAGTTGTCTCATTGTGGAATCTTCACACTTGGAACGCTGATACAATCAGAAACGGTCTGTTCATGTTTTTATATCTGTTTTTGACAATCATTTTTTCGTTTCACGAATGGGAAATTGATGGACATATTGGTGCAATGACGTTGCTATGCGGCATCACAACTATTCGGGTTGTACTGCAGTGGATTAAGGATGCCCTGACTGAACGAAAATTAATTGAACAGCTGGGACGGTGGTCAAAGTGAATCTTATTTTAACTTCTATAGTTATTTCGGCTGCAGTAACTGGGCTAATGAGCTTATTTACAGCTTGGATTGAGCGCAATGGAAATTTGCAGAATTCAAGGATAAACACCGAACCGGAATTTGCCAAACAAGTTTCCGAGCTTCAGGAGCAAAATGGCAAGTTGATTCAAGAAAATATCACGTTAAGAGGTAAAATTGATAGTTTACAAGAACAAATTGACGAATTGAACCAAACTTTGAAAACACTAAATGGAGGAAAATAATGAACTATATTGATAATATAACAAATGTAATTGCAGACGTGACGGTTATTGTGGTAACCGTCTATACAGTATTGGGATATTTAGTACCATGGCTTAGACAAAAGAAAGCAACTGCAAAAAATGATCGAGTTAAGTCTCGTTACGATTTACTTGATAAGTGGGCAGAAAATGCTGTGGCTGAAATGGCACCAATCGCTAACATGATTGGTCAGGACAAAAAACAAGAGGCCGTTCGTATTGTGAACAAGCAGTTAGCAGACCACAAGATTCCAGTAGACGCACAAAACGTAAGTGCAGCCATTGAAAAGGCTGTCCAAGAATTATCTGTCAAGGGTGGAAACAATGCCAATGAAAATGTGTCTGATCTATCTCAACAAGTCGTTGATCATTTGCCAGATACTATTGATGGTCAAGAACCAGCTAACAGCACTGATCCTGATGTAACATCAGCTGAAACTACAGACACAACAAACGCAACAAACGCAACAGACGCAACAGACGCAACAGACGCAAGTAAATAGGAGGCCAGAATATGGCAAACAAACAATTCAACGATGTTGCTGTGTATCAGCCTTCCACAACTTCGTATATGTCAAAATTAAAATCATTAGGTTCATCTGGTGTAATCGTCAAGGCTTCACAAGGTGGTATTGGTGGCACACCATATTTCAATAGCAGTGCACCATCACAAGTAGCCCATGCATTAAACACGTTTGGCCATAATAGGACTGGTGTTTATCACTACTTACTATCTAGTTCGGTAGCCGATTCTAGCAATGAAATGGCTTGGTTTATCAAATGTTTAAACAAGTTACCGATCTATAAATCAGAGTTAGTAGTGCTTGATGTTGAGGATCCCAGTTTATCTGGCAATGTGACTGCAAGAGTTAACGCTGCGATTGATTATCTCAATAATCATAGCTTCCCAAATGTTGGTGTTTATTATCCTGGATCGTGGGCAACTAGTGGCAAGCTTAAGCTAAGCTCATTACACACTAAACGCTACTGGACGGCTGCTTATGGTGTTTCTCAATCAGGTATCGCTAATGATAAGGCATGGCAATATACTGATAACTGGCACAACTATAGTGTTGATGGTAGCTATGAATTTGCCAGTCAAGGCAGCTTTTTCCCAACTGGGACTAAGGTAACCACTAAGACAGTCACACACAGTTATTACAATTGGAATCCACGACAAGTTAAAGCATTGACTTCGGTGGGCGTTTATTCCAATTCCAGTTGTACTAAGCAAGTGAGAACTTATAAGGCTGGGACAGTTTTTGATGTTGCTAAGATTGTCCATATCTCTGGTAAGGTTTACCGATTGCAATTATCTAACGGCAATTATTTATCAGGTTGGACAAGTCACTTTTTGAATATGTATTATTGCGATAAGTCATTGAAGCAAGTTAAGACATTGACGAAAGTCTACCTATATAAAGACGTTCAACGGCAACACGCGTTACGTAGTTATCCTAAGGGCACATTATTTAATGTAAAGGCGATTGTCAAGATGAAGTCTGGATTGTGGGAAATTAAGACAACTAGCGGATTCTACATGACATCTAATAAAGCAAACGTTAGAAAAACTAAATAGTACAAAATAAACTTTTATGTTTTAGCTGATAATTTAACAATAAAGTTTGTTATTTAATTTATAGCCTCACTGCCTTAATTGGTGGTGGGGCTTTTTGTTTTGCAGAAAAATAAATTAAAAAACTTTGTCAAAAGTATTTACTACTACGAAATATCGTTGTATACTATATTTGTTGATAAGGAAAGCAAAGAAAAAAATAAAAAGGAAGTTATTAAAATGAAAATTATTAATACAGCAAAAAACGGACAAGCAGTTATGGTATCAAAGAGTTTTGACGAATTAACAGATGTTGAGATCAAAATGGCAGGAACAGATATTGAATTAAAAGATGATGTGGAAGATTTCAGATTACAATATAACAAAAAAGGCGAATTACTCCACGTTGCAGCAGGCCAATTAAAAGACGATCGCAAAGAAGCGACAGCTGACTATGATGTAATTGACGCAATGACTTTATTATTTGGAAAAAAGGGTACTAAAGAAGTTGCAAATGCTAAGAAACGATATGCACGCACATATGGCAAGAAAGTTACAAAGGCACAAATTGATGCCGCAAAAAGAGTACTTGCATAATGATAGATAATTTTTTAAAGAAGTATAATTTAACGCGCTATCAAGTTGCTAAAATATCAGGTGTGCCAGAGAGCACGCTGGTATCGGCCAATGATAGTCACATCAATAGTCTTTCTGTACGTGTGCTTCAAGCACTAGCTATGGCAACAGGGAAAACACCGGGTGCAGTATTGGACGAATTGATCAAGCAGCAGGGTAATCCGATCATTAATTTCATGCAGGCACATCCCGGGCTTGATAAACAGCTGGTTAATGATATCGAGGATCTAATGATTAAGATTCACAATGACGGTGGAGCACTAAGTAACGTTACTTTTAATCGTTACTATGATGAGGGTGATGACACTAACGAGCGTGCCACAGTTGCAATGCAGAATCTGAAACAGCAGCTAACTGAATTTTTAAATAACAAAAGACCTGATTAATTTCAGTTTTTTTATGTGCAACAAAATAGTTTCTTCCTATTATTAAGAGTATTTGACTTCATATTTTTTAGTTTGTATAATTAACGCATTGTATCGAACATTCGTTCTGAATTAGAACTCAATATTAAGTTCAAGGGTTTAGTTGTGGCAAAAGTGGGGGATTGCTTTGCACGATAGCTTCAATAAACGCGTGATATCAGTCTTTTTCCGTATTGCGTTACAATCGAAAAGAGGATGTCACAAATGTGGCAGCCTCTTTCCCGTTTTATGAGTTTTTATTTTTCATATGATGATACCAATAACCAAATGGAATTAAACTTTCGGTTCCATTTTTCAAACGCTGGATGTTCTCTCGATGACGGTAAAATATAAAAAAGGTTAATGCAACCGCCACACAAGTTAAAATTAGATCATGATAAAACAATGACCAAATACTAATAATGATCATAGCTGACATGCTTGCCACGCTAACCCTGCTAGTCAAAAATACTAAAATAGCAAAAACAGCACAGGCAATAATAAAGAACGGCGGATTATATGCAAGTAGGATTCCTGCACTTGTTGCAACCGCTTTACCACCTTTAAAATGATCAAAAACAGAAAACGTGTGACCTACAATTGCAGCCAACCCAATTAATAGCGGGTTTACGTGCGGTGTTTGAAATAAATATGGTTGACTCGCAGCTAAGGTTCCCTTTAAAACATCCATCACCAAAACCACTGTACCGGCTTTAGGTCCAAGAACGCGAAAAGTATTAGTTGTTCCAATATTCCCGCTACCTGATTGCCGAATATCAACATTAAAGAATTTTTTTCCAATCATCACTCCGGAGGGAATCGATCCAAGTAAATAAGCGATGATTAACATTGCAATAATTTTAAGCAAAAGTTTTGCCCTCTTTTCAATTGAGAATCACTTGTAATTTTAGCATGTTTGAAATTCGATTCCAACGTTTGTTTTGACGTATGTTATATTAAGTAAGATAGTATTTTCAGATTTTTTTAAATAAGGTATGATAAGTAAGAATTAATAGTAGAAAGGGTATTTGAGATGAGTAAACGTAGTTCAGCAGAATACAACGATTCCTCGATTCAAGTTCTACACGGTTTAGAAGCCGTGCGTAAACGTCCCGGAATGTACATCGGTTCAACCGATTCAAGAGGATTGCATCATCTTGTTTATGAAATCGTTGATAACGCCGTAGATGAGGCACTTGCTGGTTTTGGAAAAGAAATTAATGTGACCATTCATAAAGATAATAGTTTAACCGTCACCGATAACGGTAGAGGTATGCCGGTTGGTATGCATGCTTCCGGAATTCCAACTGTTGAAGTCATTTTTACGGTTCTTCATGCTGGAGGAAAATTCGGTCAAGGTGGATACAAAACATCCGGTGGTCTTCATGGTGTCGGCGCCAGTGTTGTCAACGCCTTGTCTGAGTATCTGACTGTAGAAATTGTGCGTGAAGGAAAAAAATACCAAGAAAAGTTTAAGGACGGTGGTCATCCCATTGGCACCTTAAAAAAGATTGGTAAAACCAAGCAACCCAATGGAACGGTTGTCACTTTTAAACCAGATCGTAAAATTTTTACTACCACCGTATTTAATTTCAACACTTTATCAGAACGTTTGCGGGAATCTGCTTTTCTTTTAAAGGGTGTGAAAATCACTTTAACGGACGAACGAGAAAATCAGGAACAAACTCAAACTTTCTTATACGAAGAAGGAATTAAAGAATTTGTCGACTATTTAAATGAGGATAAAGACACTTTGGGTGATGTCCTTTATTTTGATGGTTCAAAAGACGGTGTAGAGGTTGAAATTGCTGCTCAGTATAACGATGGCTATTCAGAGAATGTTTTATCCTTCGTTAATAATGTGCGCACTAAAGATGGTGGTACGCATGAAGTTGGTATGCGCTCTGGTTGGACAAAAGCTTTCAACGAATACGCACGTAAGGTTGGCCTTTTAAAAGAGAAAGATAAAAACCTTGAAGGAAGTGACGTCCGTGAAGGCTTGTCGGCCGTTATCTCACTTAGAATTCCTGAGAAAATTCTAGAATTTGAAGGTCAAACCAAAGAAAAATTGGGAACCCCAGAAGCTCGAACAATAGTAGACAATGTGGTTAATGAACAGTTACTTTTCTATTTAATGGAAAATGGCGAATTCGCCCAAATGTTAGTTCGAAAATCACTAAAAGCACGTGAAGCAAGAGAAGCAGCTCGTAAAGCTCGTGATGCTAGCCGTAGTGGAAAAAAACGTAAAAAAACTGATCGTCTTTTATCAGGTAAACTAACCCCGGCACAGTCCAAAAATGCGGCCCGTAACGAGCTTTTCCTAGTAGAAGGTGATTCTGCCGGCGGTAGCGCTAAACAGGGACGAGATCGCAAGTTTCAGGCTATTTTGCCGTTACGTGGAAAAGTTTTGAATACTGAAAAAGCAAAACTAGATGACGTGATGAAAAATGAGGAAATCAGTACCATGATTTATACGATAGGTGCGGGCGTTGGCGCTGAATTTAAAATTGAAGATCGCAACTATGACAAGATCATCATTATGACTGATGCCGATACTGATGGCGCTCACATTCAGATTTTGTTATTAACTTTCTTCTATAAATATATGCGTCCTATGATTGATCAAGGGCATATTTATATTGCTCTACCACCTCTTTATCGTTTGCAAAAAGGGAAGGGTAAAAAATTAAAAACTGTTTATGCCTGGACTGATGAAGAACTTGATAAAGCTTCTAAAGAAATTGGCCGGGGATTTGCCTTACAGCGGTACAAAGGTCTTGGTGAAATGAATGCCGACCAACTCTGGGAAACGACTATGAACCCGGAAACCAGAACCCTGGTTCGCGTTAGAATTGACGATGCAGCCTTAGCTGAGAGACGGGTCACAACTTTGATGGGTGATAAAGTTGAACCCAGACGAAATTGGATCGAAGATAATGTTGAATTTTCTCTTGAAGAAGAAGGTAGCATTTTAGATAATGAAGCCGTAAATGTGGCTCATGAAGATGAATTTAAAGACGAGGATGAAAAATAGGGAAGGGAGGAAATAATTTGCCAAGTTCAAAAAATGAAAATACACATAAAATTCAAGAACTGACGTTAGAAGACGTTATGGGCGACCGCTTCGGTCGTTATTCAAAATATATCATTCAAGAACGGGCATTGCCTGATGTCCGTGATGGTTTAAAACCGGTTCAACGTCGTATTTTGTATGCTATGAATCAAGATGGTAATACTTACGATAAAGGTTTTAGAAAATCGGCTAAATCTGTAGGTAATGTTATGGGTAACTTTCATCCCCATGGAGATAGTTCCATATATGAAGCCCTTGTCAGAATGAGTCAAAATTGGAAATTGCGTGCACCTTTAATCGAAATGCATGGAAATAATGGTTCGATTGATAATGATCCACCTGCAGCGATGCGTTATACAGAGGCTCGTCTAAGTAAAATTGCGAGCGAAATGTTAAAAGACATTGACAAAGAAACTGTCGACTTTGTTTTAAACTTTGACGATACAGAATATGAACCAACTGTTCTACCAAGTCGTTTTCCTAATTTGCTTGTTAATGGAGCCACAGGAATTTCCGCTGGTTACGCAACTGATATCCCACCACACAATCTAAATGAAGTTACTGATGCATTGTTGTACCTATTAAAGCATCCTGATGCTTCACTTGAAAAATTAATGGACTTTGTAAAAGGACCTGATTTCCCAACCGCTGGTATCATACAGGGATTAGATGGGATAAAAAAGGCTTACCAAACTGGCAAAGGACGAATTGTTGTTCGAGCAAGAACTCGAATCAACGCTTTACGCGGTGGTAAATCCCAAATTGAAGTTTCGGAAATTCCCTATGAAGTAAATAAGGCTCAATTGGTTAAAAAAATTGATGAGATTCGCATTCTCAAGAGGGTTGATGGCATTGTTGAAGTTCGCGACGAATCGGATCGAAAGGGCTTATCAATTGCCATTGAACTTAAACGCGATGTGGATGCAACTGGAATTTTAAATTACTTATTCAAAAATACAGATTTACAAATTTCGTATAACTTTAATATGGTTGCTATCAATCATAAACGACCTGAACGCCTTGGATTAAAAGCGTTTTTACAAGCTTATCTCAGTTTCCAAAAAGAAGTTATTACTAAACGAACTGAATTTAGTTTAAAAAAAGCTCAAAAGCGTCAACACATTGTTGAAGGTTTAATTAAGGCGCTTTCCATTCTTGATAAAGTTATTGCAACTATTCGCGGAAGTAAAGATAAAAAAGATGCAAAAACTAATTTAGTAGAAAAATACGCTTTTACTGACGAACAGGCTGAAGCAATTGTTTCCTTACAGTTATACCGGTTAACAAATACTGATGTGACAGCCTTAGAAGCTGAATCTGCCGAACTGGACAAACATATTGCTGAATATAAAGAAATTTTAAATAGCGAAGTTGCGTTGGCTAAAGTTCTCCGCTCAGAATTAAGCAGTGTCAAAAAAGAATATGGTTCACCACGATTGACAGAAATTCAGGATGAAATTGAAGAAATTAAAATCGATCGTAAAGTTGTCGTTCCTGAAGAACAAGTTATGGTGCTTGTCAGTCATGACGGTTATTTGAAACGAAGCTCTTTGCGCTCTTACAATGCCTCCGGTGAAGACAATGGGCTTAAAGACGAGGACTATCCCATCTTCCAGGAACAATTAAGCACTTTAGATCATTTAATGATGTTTACTAACAAGGGCAATCTTATTTCTCGACCCGTACACGAATTAACAGATTCCAAATGGAAAGATACTGGTGAACACATTTCTCAAACAATTGGTTTAGGTGATGACGAACGAATCATCAAAACATTTGCCTTCCATTCACTGAAAGAAAATGGCGAGTTTTTGATGGCTACCAGTGATGGCTATATCAAACGAACAGAATTCTCCAATCTTACACCAGGTAGAAATTATAAAAAACATGCGGCTGTGTTCATTAAATTGAAACAACCTGAAGCGGTAGTGGTTAACATTTCGTTTATTCCTAAAACAGTTGAACAAACCGTTATGCTCATTTCAAAACGCGGTTACGGTTTACGTTATGATCTTGCCGAAATTCCAAGCATCGGTGCACGAACTGCTGGTGTAAAATCAATGGATCTTCGTGAGGACGAGGTTACAAACGTGCAATTGGTTAACGAAAGCGACCAAGTGGGCTTAATTACACAACGAGGTGCATTTAAAAAAATGGCTGTTAAAGAAATTCCAGTAACTAGCCGTGCCCGCCGTGGTATTTTAGTTCTTCGTGAATTAAAGAGCAATCCGCACCGGGTGGTTGATTTTGTAAGACTAGAAACTCACGCGGTGTTAGAAGTTCGAACTACGAGGGCAACGTTACATGATATTATTGCGGATGAACACCCACTAAGTGCACGTTACTCAAATGGTTCGTTTGTGATTGACACAGATGCCGAGGGAGAACCGGTATCAATGGCACTCAAAGCTACGCCAATTGTTGCGACGACTACTGAACATTAGAGTATCTTTCGTTGATTCATTTAAAAATGGTGCTTTACAAAAATTTAAAAAATTGACAAAGCCTTTATTAGCGACGAAATAGTGTTTGGATTTCTTAAGTTAACATTTTTGTATGACAAAATTCTTGAAATATTCATGTTTAACCATTAGAATAGTTATAGTTATTATTTAAATCAAATTATAATCATTAAAACTAAAGGAGAAACGGAATGAAGTCAAAACAAGAAACTATTTTTTCATCTAAAACACTAACTTATTTCCTTCAGTTGGCTGATACCATGAATTACACCCAGGCTGCTCAGATTTTAGGTATCACTCAGCCCGCTTTAACACAACAAATTAAAAAACTTGAACACACTGTAGGTGCACCGCTATTCTATTCAGTAGGAAAGAAATTACGATTATCTGATGCAGGCTACACAATGTTGAAAGCTACTCATAATATCAATGCCGTTTTAAATCAAGCTACTGATGAAATTCAACAATCAACTTCACCAACTAAGGGTGAAATTAACATTGGTATGTTGGCATCGATTGAATCACGTGTATTTGAAGATTTCATCACCAAGTATTATGAGATGCAACCAGATGTTATGATTACCTTTCACACACTAACTCGAAAAGAAATTTGGGAACGTCTGGAAAACAATCGCATTGATTTAGCCATTATGTATTTACCAGATGACAGTATTAAAAACTGGAAACCCTATGAATCACGCAAGATTCTTAATGAAGATTTGCTTTTTATTCATCATGATAAGAAATTATCTAAACAAAAGAAAATCAAATTAAAAGATACACTAAATGCTAACTGGGTTACTTATCCTGAAGGTTATTATTTAGATGGCGTTTTACGGGAATCCTATAAGAATCAATTGGTTGACGTACCCAAGAGTGTGGCTCGTTTTACAACTCCGGATCAAATTCGTCGCTTTGCTGAAACCGCAGAAGTCAACACAGCATTGCCGGCTTCATACGTCATTTCACATCCAGGATCAGACAATACCTGGATGGCAAGGTTTGATCCTGCCATCAACTTTGATTTAAGTTTTGTCTTCAGAAAAGATAAAGATGAAATTCCACGAATCAGTTCATTCTTATCTGCATTTGATGAGTATTTAAGTGAAGAAAGCTACACAGAACGTTTACGAAAAATGATTGGTAACCAAAATTAAAAATTTTAAAGGAGTTTTTGTTAATCATGAGTAAAGAACTAGTTTTTGGTCATAAGAATCCAGACACAGACGCCATTAGTTGTGCCATTGAATACGCCTACTTAGCAAACAAATTAGGTGATGAGGTTGAGGCCGTTGCACTTGGAAAAACAAACAACGAAACAAATTTTGTTTTGAATCGTTTTAATGTCAAGGCACCTCGTGTGATTACTAAGGCTAAACCAGAAGTTGACTCAGTTGTGCTTGTTGATCATAATGAGGCTATTCAAAGTGTTGATGACTTAGCTGATGTCACCGTTACAAGTGTCATTGATCATCATAAAATCAACTTTACTTCTGCACAACCACTATTTTATCGTGCAGAACCAATTGGTTGTTGCAGCACAATCATTTATAAAATGTATTTGGAAAATAACGTTGAAATTCCTAGCAACATTGCTGGTTTAATGCTTTCTTCAATCATTTCAGATACTTTACTTTTAAAGTCACCAACAACAACAGATGACGAACGTAAAGCTGTTCCTGCTTTAGCAAAAATTGCGGGTATTGATGACTATGAAGCCTACGGAATCGAAATGTTAAAGGCCGGTAGTGATGTCAATGATCGTAGTGCTACTGACATCCTTGAAGGCGACGCAAAATCCTTTGAAATGGGTGGCGAAACTGTCAGAATTGGTCAAGTCAATGCCGTTGACTTAAATGATGTCTTCAAGCGTCAATCAGAATTAGAAACCACAATGACTGATTTAATGGCTAGCAAGTCATATGATTTATTCTTACTTCTTGCAACAAATGTCCTTACTAGTGATTCAGAGTTACTGGCACTAGGCAAGGGAACAGATGTGATTGAAAAAGCATTTAACACGAAATTTGATAATCATCGTATGAGCCTTCCTGGTGTTGTGTCACGTAAAAAACAAGTTGTGCCACCATTAACAAAAGCTTTTGATTAATTTCATATTTTAAACTCCAGAATCTCGACTTAGCTAATAGCAGTTGAGATTCTTTTATTTCAAAAAAGCGATGCATGCCATTAACTATTATAAGAGACTCTTTGCTTGCGCTCCTCACACATTCAAAGTAATATAGTTTTTAAATTTAAGGAGGAAATTAATCATGCCAGAAAAGGACTTAAAGCATCAGTTATCCGATGAAGCATACGAAGTCACGCAGCACGCCGCCACAGAAGCACCTTTTAGTGGTAAATACGATGATTTTTACCAAGAAGGCATTTATGTAGATATTGTAAGTGGCGAACCACTATTTTCATCAAAAGACAAATATGATGCTGGTTGTGGATGGCCATCTTTTACAAAACCCATTGATCAGTCAGCTACTAAGGCACATCGCGATTCATCATTTGGAATGGAGCGAACAGAAATTAAAAGTGCTCACGCAAATTCTCATTTAGGACATGTTTTTACAGATGGGCCACAGGATAAAGATGGTTTAAGATATTGTATTAATTCAGCAGCTTTAAAATTTATTCCTAAGACTGAATTGGAAACTAAGGGTTATAAACAATATCTAAAATTGTTTTCGGAATAAACAACCGTGCAAATAAAATGAGTTTTAGACTACTTTGAATAATATATATTATGTAAACTAGAATAGAAAAACTTCTTTTAAGTTGCCCAAACCAATTTAAACTATTCCACCCTCTTGATTTTTATATTTATCTGTAACAAAAAAGGATCTTCAGATGAAGATCCTTTTTAGATTGAATTATTTTTTGCTACTAGAACTAGCTGTTTTACTACTTGTTGAGGAAGACTTACTTGCACTAGTGGAACTGCTCTTACTGGTACTTGATGAACTACTTGTTGAACTTGCTTTAGAGCTGCTACTACTGTTATTAGATGTGCTGCTGTAATATGAAGAGCTACTACTGCTTGGAGCACTGTAACTACTATAACTGTAGCTTGAAGAACTTAAAGCTGCTGCTGAGGAAGATGATGCCGCTGCTGCAGCAGACGATGATGCTGAAGATGCTAATGAAGATGATTCGCTAGCCTGTTTCTTACGATAAGTTTTAACAGCTTTTTCAACGCGAGTCAGATCATTGCTAGCCATTTCAAAATTTGGATACTTGTTTAGCTTATCTAGTAAACTGTTAAGTTCGGAACTTGTAACTGTAGATGTTAGTGCACCACTCTTACCATTCTTAAACAATCTATTAGTTTGCTTGTGTAACTTGCTAACCGCTTTTGCCTTTACTTCAAGTGACGTTAATTTCTTATTATATTCACTATAAAAACCGGAAAAGTCTGATTCAAAACTTGAAGATTTCAAATCTTGTAGTAAACTTGTAACTTTTGTCCCCGTGGTAGAAGTTCGATAGTTGCTACCATTTTTTAGGTTTTCAACTTTTTGTCGAAATGCAACCGCACTTTTTCCCAAACTAGCTAACTGACTGTATTGGTTTGCTTCCGTATTATTACGGACTTTTTTGGCATCTGCAGCTAATTCTGTCATTTGGAGACTTGTCGCACTATCTGTAATATTATCACGATCTGAATTAAAGCTTTTTTGAACGATCTTCTCGGCATTAGCTTGTGCCTGATTACCACTAGATCGATGTACAAAGAATACAATAGCTCCAACTAACACAGCTAAAATTAAAACAATCCAAAGCCACTTTTTAGATCCTTTTTTTCCGGTCTTTTTTTTAGGTGGTTTAGGACCAGTCACAGGTGGTTTCTTTGGCATTTTTTTTGAAACCCTTTTTTGCCGTTTTTTTGCTTCTTTTTGTTGTTCCTTTGCTTTTAGTCGGTCCATTCTTGAACTGGGTACAGACCAATCGTTGTTATTATTATTAATAGTCATCATCTTCCTAACCTTATAAACTGAATGTACAGTTTAAAAACTGTTTATAGTTTCAATTTAACATTTTTCGAATTGAACAACCAGCATGAACCTCATTTTTTATAAAAAGTTTTGTTAAATTAGCATCAAAACAAAAAATCTTCAAAAATGAGTAATTTCTTTGCTCACATTGAAGATTCGTTTGCTAACTCATAAGCTCAGCACTTATTTTATT
The DNA here is from genome assembly GCF_001437405.1 of Pediococcus ethanolidurans. Classification (GTDB taxonomy): domain Bacteria; phylum Bacillota; class Bacilli; order Lactobacillales; family Lactobacillaceae; genus Pediococcus; species Pediococcus ethanolidurans. The sequence goes on from NZ_JQBY01000006.1 coordinate 77,035, forward strand.
CAAAAATTAACATAGGAACAATCATAGGGCTTCGTTCAGTCTTTTGATACAGAAATTCCTGAAGATCATCGATAATATTGCTGCTGAAATCTTTTTCTGTTGGATGAGCCTTTTCCTTCATAGTATTCAATAATGAACGAAAAGCAGCTTTGTTAGTATCGTGAATTAATTCATTAGATTCACGCATATAAATGAAACCACGAGAAATGGTATCTGGACCAGCAGTAATTCGGTGCTTTTTAATATTAATCGTAGCTACAGCTGTAACTACTCCCTCACTTGCTAGAATAGTTCGATCACTTAAAATTTGTGAACTGACATTATCATTAATATCCGCATCATTCAAATAAACATCGCCAGCACTGAAATGATCCGCAATTCTCGCACTATCACGAGTTAAGGCTAAGACATCGCCATTTTTCATAATAAAGCAGTTGTCTTCTGGAACTCCAGTTTGTTCTGCCAACTTTTTATGAATCATTTGCATTCGATACTCGCCATGACAAGGCATAAAGAATTTTGGTTTGATTAATCGCAACATCAGCTTTTGATCCTCTTGACCACCATGACCAGAAGTATGAATATTGTTTACCTTACCGTGGATAACCGTCACGCCAGCTTCATCCAATTTATTAATTAAATTATTTACGCTAACTGTGTTACCAGGAATTGGATTGCTTGAAAATACGACGGTATCATCTGGTTGTAAACTAATTTGACGATGAGTACCATTAGCAATTCGGCTTAAAGCTGCCATTGGTTCACCTTGAGAACCAGTACACAAGATCATCAATTTGTTTGCTGGGAGATTATTTAACTCTTGAGCATCTACCAAGGACTCCTCAGGAATGTTCAAATAACCAAGTTTTTGCCCCGCTTCAATGGCATTTTCCATACTCCGACCAAAAATAGCAATCTTACGTCCTTGAGCCAGAGCTGCCTCACATGCTTCTCTAACTCGATATACATTAGAAGCAAAAGTGGCAAAAATAATTCGACCCTGAATTTCAGTAAAAATGCGTTTGATACTCTGTTCAACAAATCGTTCAGATTTAGTAAACGTTGGTCGTTCAGCATTCGTACTATCAGACATTAATAATAATGAATCCTTACCACCAATAGCTGCCATCTTTTGGAAATCTGGTGATGGTAGATCGCCTACCGGAGTCAGATCAAATTTAAAATCACCGGTCTGAACGACGGTTCCTTGTGGAGTGTGTACTGCAATTCCTAGGGTATCAGGAATTGAATGGGTAGTTCTAAAGAAAGAAACTGATAATTTTCGGAATTTTAAAACCGTATCTTCTTGTAATTCGTGCAATTCGGTTGTTCGTAATAAATTATGTTCCTTTAATTTTCCCTTAATTAATTCCGAAGCAAACGGACCAGCCCAAATGGGTACATTTAATTTTTGTAAGAAAAATGGAATCCCACCAATGTGGTCTTCATGTCCATGGGTGATAACTAACGCTTTGATTTTCTTCTGATTTTCAATCAAGAACTGATAATCTGGAATAATGTAATCTACACCGAGTAATTCATCTTCGGGAAATTTAATCCCACAATCGATAATGACAATCTCATCTTGGTACTGAACACAGTACATATTTTTACCGATTTCGCCTAATCCACCAACTGCATAGACAGCGACTTCGTTATTTTTAACCTTTAATTTACGCATAAAAAACTCCTTCTTTTAAATAAACCCTAATAACCCGCATAAAGATTATTAGTGCTTTTTACGATCATAATAATTTTTTTCATGGCGAACATTTCTCACCATTCCGATTGTATTAAATTAACCTTATCACATTCCCCTTCAGTTCACAACAAAAGTACTAGTCCTTTTAAAGAATAATAATAAAAAAAACTCAAGTAAAATTAACTTGAGTCCTACTGATTTTATGATCGGGTATAATCCTCTAACCACGCTAATGCAAGTGCCTTTTCACCCAGATGAGCACCAATCACTGGGCCAAAATAACTAATATCAATTGGCAAATCTGGATACTTTGATTGAAGTTTCTCTTGCCATTTCAAAGCTGCTGGTTCATCATTTGCATGAATAATAATTGCTCGTATTGGATAATCCAAATTTTCCTTACTTTTAGCAAATAACTCTTCAACTCGTGCTAAGGCTTTTTTTGTTGATCTAACTTTTTCAAAAGCGACAATTTCGTGCGCATCATTAAAAGTTAAAATGGGTTTAATTTTTAACAAACCACCAATAAAAGCTGAAGCGTTTGATAAACGGCCACCACGAACCAGATTTTGTAGATCGTCAACAATAAAATACTCACCAAATGTCGAACGTAATTGATTTAATCTTTTTAGGATTTCATCTGGTTCCTGTTCACTGCGGGCCATTCTTGCAGCCTCCAGTACTAGGGAGCCCATTAGTCGAACCGTAATCTCCGAATCGTAAACATAAACGTTTAACCCATCAATTTCGTCTTTAATAGAGTCTAAGCTGCTAACAAAACCAGAAATTGTGCTCGCTAAATGAATACTAATAACGTTTTCATAGCCCTCATCACGCAATTTTTTATATAATTCAATCATTTTACCTAGCGGCGGTTGAGTCGTACTAGGAAACGATCCTGATGTTTTTAGTTTTTGATAAAACTCTTCATTAGTAATGTCAACGCCTTCATCATAACTTTTACCATCAATCACGACAGGAATTGGCACAATAGTAATATTATTTTCCGATATTTCTCTTGCTGATAAGTAACAGGTGCTATCTGTTACAATAGCCGTTTTCATGTGAACACCAACTTTTGTTTTTAAAATTAATATTTCCATGATAGCATAATTTTATAAATTTTCAAAAAGCTATCCTTATTTATTAGATATTTTTTACAGTTTTAATCTCTGCAAGTCATTTTCAAACTTAGTTTATCACATTTTACCTAGACACTGGTATACTAGATATTAACAGTTTATTCGAGAAGAAAGTAGGTTTCAATATGTCTTTTGACGGTTCCTTTACACATGCCATGGTTCATGAATTAAATGATTTATTAACAAGTGGTCGCATCACAAAAATACATCAGCCTTATGAAAATGAAGTAATTATTACATTCCGAGCAAATCGAAAAAATTATCCAGTTTTGCTTTCGGCACATCCAAACTACGCCCGAGTTCAGATTACTAATATTCCTTACGCTAACCCCGCCGTCCCGACTAACTTTGCGATGATGTTAAGAAAATACCTGGATGGTGCTATTTTAAACAATATTCACCAAGTTGAAAATGATCGAATTATCAATTTTTCGTTTTCTAAACGCAATGAATTGGGTGACACAGAAGAGCTACTGTTGGCCGTTGAAATTATGGGTCGAAGAAGTAACATCGTCTTGCTTAATAACACCACAAAAGTAATTTTAGATACTATTAAACACATTAATGCAGACCAAAACCGTTATCGTTTGTTGCTGCCAGGTGCCACCTATATCACCCCACCAAGCCAAAACAAACTCAATCCTTTTACAGATACAAGTCAGGCATATGCAAAAGCACTTACAGAGTTTCCTAATCAAGAGGTTTTAGCAAATGAGTTACGCCGAATTTATCAGGGATTAAATAAAGATACAAGTTTAGAGTTAGCAAACTATCTTCATCAGCACAATGACAATAATGCTTTCAATGAATTTTTTGCAAAATTTGATCAGCCTCAACCAGTGATGATCACGAAAAAACAGAAATCAAGTTTTACTGCGTTTCCGTATGCAACTTTAGAAGGTAAAGAACACTCATTTTCTACCTTGAGTGAATTGCTTGATGCCTTTTATGTGGCAAGAGCTCAGCATGACCGTGTTCTTCAAAAAGCGGGTAATTTAGTCCATGTCGTTAAAAATGATTTGAAAAAAAATCGGACTAAACTTAAAAAACTGAATCAAACACTGACCAGTTCTGAACAAGCTGATGGTTATAAGATTAAGGGCGAAATTCTAACAACTTATTTAAATAAAATTAAACGTGGCATGACGACAATTACGCTTCCTAATTTTTATGATGATAATCGTGACATTAAAATTTCACTTTCAAATCAAATTTCACCCTCTCAAAATGCACAAAAGTATTTTAAAAAATATCAAAAGGCAAAAAATGCTGTGCACTTTGTTTCAGAACAACTTACAAAAACCAAAGAGGAAATTAACTATTTAGACAATATCATGACTCAAATCGAACTTGCCAATCCGCAAGATTTAGATGAAATTCGTGAAGAATTAGAAAAAGAGGGCTACCTAAAAGTCAATCAAAAGAAGAGAAAACAAAAACGACCGCAAGTAAGCAAACCAGAAACATTTTATGCATCTGATGGCACTCAAATTTCTGTTGGGAAAAACGATACTCAAAATGATCGTTTAACTTTAAAAACTGCCAAAAAGACTGATATTTGGTTACACACACAGAAGATCCCCGGTTCCCATGTCATCATTCATGACGCTAACCCTTCGGAACAAACCCTTACGGAAGCGGCAACGTTGGCGGCCTACTTTTCAAAGGCACAGCAATCAGCCCATGTTCCAGTCGATTATGTAGCAGTTAAACGTGTTCACAAACCAAACGGTGCTAAACCTGGGCTTGTAATCTATGAAGGTCAAAATACGTTAATTGTTGATCCTGATGAGCAACTGGTAAATGAATTAAAAAAAGATTAATTTAGATTAAAAATCCTGTAGATCAGCTCAAATGTTGTCGTCTACAGGATTTTTGCGTGTTTAATTTTATTTATTGTTGTGTGCGAGTAATTTTAGCCCCAATTGCTAATGAAAATGGTGCATTTTGTGGTTGCGGAATTTGTAACTGTTCATATGGAAAAACATGTTCTAATTTCAGTTGCGTACCAGCACTAGTTAATTTTAGTTTTGATTCACAATCCGAATAATTCAAACTCAGTTTAACCATATCCGCCACTAAATCATAGTTTAACGCATAAGTCATAAAGGGAATATCCTGCACTGCTAATGGAATCGTACCTGTTACAATTAAGTGACTTCCCTCTTGTTTAAACATGACTGAATAAATACCTTCGTCTTGCTTACGAATTTCACTTTGTGTGATATGTTGTAATTTAGTAGCAATTTGTTTGCTTGCCATTGATGGAAAATGAAGACTCGCATCCGTGGCAGTATAAAAGCAACCCAGATTACGTTGTTTATCCCCATTTTTCTCTGCAACGACAAGATAATTGGATTCTACGTTTTCCGCTCTAGAAGTCCGTGACAATGGTAATTGCGTAATTTTTACACCAGCTGCACTCAGATCATTCACAATTTGCCACTTTCCTTGCGCAACTACATAATCTGGTTGTTCGCTATTAATAATATTCAAACAATTCTCAACAGTTAGTGGTTCAATATATAATTTATCTGCTAACCGGGGCAAAATTGAAATTGCATTTGGATTGTTATTGATTAAAATTGTTTCAAATCCTAAATCTCGACACGTTTGAATCATATGAACCGTTACATACTCGGCAGCGGCATTAGTGCCGACCTGATTATTGGCAGTCCCTAGAATAAATACTTTCGGTTTTTCACTAATTTGTGATTCATTTTCCGTTTCATAGGTTGTGTAATAACTACGATTATTGTAAGGAAATTCACCAGCAGTAGGTTCAATCCCCTTAAATGTTGGTCGAATTTGATTTTTCTCTCGAAATTTACGAACTTTTTCATCGGAAGATTTCCACAATTGCGCAATTTGTGAATCCCCATACCCATAAAACTTTGCTTTTCGTAAAACAGAAGCGTCAAACAAATTTTTACGAAGCTTTTTTTCAATCTGCACAATATGAATTAATTTATAAAAATAAAAAGCATCAATTTTAGTTAGTTCTGCTAGCTCTTCTACTTGATAACCTCGACGAATGGCTTCTAGTAAGTAAAATACCTCTCCGGCAGTTGGATGTACCAACACATTTATAAGCTGCCCTTCATTTAGTCGCGACTCATCTAATGCTGCTTGTTCTGAAGTGGTTGTTGAATCAACTGACCGAATTGCCTTTAAAATAGCTTCCTCTGTACTTCTACCGAACGCAATAACTGCCCCAGTTGACTTCATTCTGGTATTTAATTCTTGATTGGCATTCGCAAAACTAGCAAACGAAAATGTTGGAAAGCGAACCGCGATATGATCTAGAGTAGGTTCAATTAACGCTAAAGAATCATGTTGTCTTAGACCAGGAATCGTAATGTTTCTTAGATTTTTCCCTAAACTAATTTGCGTACAAACAAGCGCAACCGGATAACCAGTAGCACGCGCTGCAAAAGCCGTTGTTCGATCAAAATAAGGATTAACACGAATCACATAGTAATTACCTGTACTTTGATTTAAAGCAAATTGAACATGGCAAATACCACGAATTTTAAATTCTTGTGCAATTCGTAAAGCAGAAGAACGAATTGCTTGAAATTCTTGATCCGTAAGTGTTTGCGTTGGTGTAAACACAATAGAATCACCCGCATGAACGCCAACCGGATTAAAGTCTTCTGCTGCACAAATTAGCATCCTAGTATTTTCATTATCTCTTATAACGGTCATTTCAATTTCTTTAAAACCAACAATACTTTTTTCCACTGCAACTTGATGCGTAGTTGAAATCCGAAAAGCCGAAGCCAGAATTTGTTTTAATTGATGCTCATTTTCACATCTCACTCGGTTATTGTTACTTATAGCTGCCACAGGTTTTACAATTACCGGATACCCAATACGACGGACAAATTTAAGAACTTCATTAGTCTCGTTTAAAATATTGGTTGGAATATAGGGTTCGTGAATATTCTGTAAGATGCGATTTAATGCTTCTGGGTTCTGAGTATTAGCAATAGTTTTAAGACTAACGCCTAAAATTCGAATATTTAATTGCTCAAAAATTCCTGCCTCATCAAGTTGGTGAAGCAGTTGAAAAGTCGGAGTACCACCAAGCGTTGGAATCAGGCCATCAAAATCGTTATTTCGAAGTAGATTAATTAAAGAATTAGCATCTAAATCACTAATAACAAAGTGATTCGGATCCAAATAATCACCTGCCACTGAATTGGCATTGTTACTAACAAAAGTAACCTCTTTACCAGCCTCGTGAAGTACTTGAATAGTTTGTAAAGTCGCGGTCTCAAGTTCAGTATCCACACCTATTTCATTTGGACCGGAACCAATAATTAATATTTTTTGCAACTTTGTTCGTGCCATTTTTACCGCTCCATTCGAGTAGTCATAATTTCAATGAATTCATCAAACAATTCAGAACTTTCCAGTGGCCCTGGTGCACCATCTGGGAAGAATTGAACACTAAAAGCCGGAAAGTCACGATGTCTTAATCCTTGTACCGACTGATCAACTAAATCAATATGCGTAGTCAGCATCTTATTGCGATCAATTGAATCTCGATCAACTGTGTATCCCTGTCCTTGAGACGCATAAAAAATTTCATCCGTAATAATTGACAAGATTGGATGATTATCACCATGATGTTCAAACTGAAGCGGTTTAACCTTAGCACCGTTTGCCATCGCAAATAATTCATGGCCTAATCCAATTGCAAACAAAGGAATTCTTTGTTCTACTTCCGAAATCATACTTGTAAGAGACTCCGGTAAGTCTGCTGGACTACCTGGTCCAGTCGACAGAATGACACCGTCTGGATCAAGGTCGAAAATCTGTTCCGCTGTACAAGAATATGGCAGAACCGTTACGTTACAATTTCGTTGACTTAACTGCCTCAAAATTCCATGTTTTAATCCTAAATCAACAACGACCACATTTAATCCAGTTCCAGGATTGGGATAAGCTTTTGGTGTTGAAACCTGACTAACCTGTTGATTAGTCAACACAATGGCATTTAATTGATCAAAGGCATGTGCCAAATCTTTAACAGGATCAACAATGCTGCCCTTCACAGTTCCTTTTGATCGTAACTTATGAATTAATGCGCGTGTATCAATGCCGCTAATTCCAGGAATGTTTTGAATTTTTAAAAACTCATCTAATGATAGTCTTCTTTGACGGTTAGTTGACACATCTGCCACGTCACGAACAATAACACCTTTACACGTTGGCTCAATTGATTCATAACTTGCTCGATCAATTCCATATCCACCAATTGACGGTTGAGAAAAAACAATAATTTGATTATGGTAAATCTGATTCGTGATAATTTGTTGGTAACCAGTAGCACTTGTATTGAAAACAACTTCTCCAAAAGTAGTTGCCGGTGATCCAAAAGCTTGACCACGATAGACCGTGCCATCATCTAAAATCAAATAGCGCTCACTCACGGTCCTCACCTCATTTGACTATTTGCCGTTTACAATTTTGACAGAATCTTCTTCATCAATTTCCGAAACTGAAACTTCGATTTTTTCATTTTGTGCAGTAGGAATGTTTTTACCCACAAAATCTGCTCGAATTGGCAGTTCTCGATGACCACGATCCACCAAAATTGCTAGATTAATACGTTTTGGACGGCCAATATCCATAATTGCATCCATAGCAGCTCTAATTGTGCGTCCAGTATATAATACGTCATCCACCAGAATAACTTTTTTTCCTTCTAAACTAAATTCAAAATGCGGCTTTCCCGGAAGCTTTGAATCGTTATCTAATTGATGAACATCATCACGGTAAGCAGTTACATTCAGTTCCCCAACAGGTACCTCAACATTTTCCAATTGTTTCAATCGTTCCGCAATCCGTTGCGCTAAAAATACACCTCGTGTTTTAATCCCAATTATGACTAAATCTTCTACACCACGATTACGTTCAATAATTTCATATGTAATTCGAGTTAATGCTCTTTTCATTGCCATGGTATCCATGATTTCTTTTTCCAAGATGATCAACTTCCCTTCTAAAATAAAGGCGAAACAAATTTACATTTGCTTCGCAAAAAACTTTCAAATCCATATCCATATTCAACAGTTAAAAGCGCTATCACGAATTAACTTTAACCATGTTCAGTTTGAGTGTCAAGCCATTTGAGTGTCTTTTCAAACACAGCTGGTAATGGCGCTTTAAATTCAAGATATTCTCCCGTAGTTGGTTGTTTAAAACCTAACACACTTGCATGAAGAAATTGCCCATTTCCTTTTAATGTTTTTCGAGGCCCATAAAGGGGGTCACCAGCAACCGGATGTTCAATATATTTCAAATGAACTCGAATTTGGTGTGTTCTTCCCGTCTCTAACTTACATTGAATAAGTGTATATTTACCATACCGTTTAAGTACTTTAAAATGCGTGACGGCTGGCCGTCCATCAGCAACAATAGCCTGTTTTTTTCGATCCTTTGGTGATCGACCGATTGGCGCATCAATCGTACCCCGATCTTCTTTAATATTACCATGCACTAATGCAATATATAACCTTGTATTGGTTTTCGCTTTTAACTGTGCCGATAAGCTTTGCTGAGCGTGATCGTTTTTAGCTACCATTAATAAACCAGAAGTATCCTTATCAATTCGATGAACAATTCCTGGTCTGGTTGTCCCATTAATAGTTGAAAGTGGGCTATGATAGAGTAATGCATTTACCAGTGTATGATTGGGGTGTCCTGCGGCCGGATGAACCACCATACCTTGTGGCTTATTCACCACAATAACATCTTTATCTTCGTACACAATGTCCAAAGAAATATTTTCGGGTTCCAAATCAAGCGGTTGAACATCCTCATCTTGAATTTCAATCTTATCTCCGGAACGAACATTGTATTTATTCTTTATTTTTTCAGAATTAACTAAAATAAGATTCTTTTTAATTAAATTTTGAATATGAGAACGTGTTAAATCTGGAAAGGCATCTGCCAACACTTTATCAATTCTGCCATGTTGGTTCTGAATAACAAGCTCATGCGTTAACATTTTTAACCCTCCAATTGATCTTCCTTGAGAATGGCAATAAAAAGTACAATGACGCCAATAGTTAATGCAAAATCAGCAACGTTAAAAATCGGAAAATTTATAAAATCAAGTTGAAACATATCAACAACATATTTCATTCTGAGTCGATCAATAAAGTTTCCAAAAGCACCAGCAATAATTAAACTTAAGCTAATTTGATAAAGCCAATGTCCCCTCGTTCGATACAAGAAATAGATTAAAACTGCTAATGCAACAAGTGTAATCAAATAAAAAAAAGTTGTCTTCCCTTCAAGAATACTCCATGCTGCACCGTCATTTCGAATATTAGTCAGCGAAAAAAGTCCAGGAATGACTTGATGAACGGTGTTGATATCAATATTGGCCACAATCCAAAATTTAACAAACTGGTCTAGTAGCACTACTGCTAAAATAATTAAAAAATCTATGGCAAATAACATGTTCAGACCTCATTCCATATCAAAATAATCCGCTAATTTTACCATCATCACTGATATCAATATCTAGTGCTGCTGGATGTTTTGGTAAACCGGGCATTGTTAAAATATTACCTGTCATCGCAACAATAAAGCCCGCCCCCAATTTAGGCACAAAAGATTTTACGTGAATAGTAAAGTCTGTGGGAGCCCCTAATAGTTTAGGATCGTCTGACAATGAATACTGAGTTTTTGCCATACAAACAGGAAGTTTATCCCAACCAAATTTTTTAAACCTTTTAAGCTGATTAGTTGCTTTTTTAGAGTATTCAACATTTGCACCACCATAAATCTTCGTTACAATTGTTTGAATTTTTTCTGTGAGCTCCGAATTTGATGCATAAAGTGGTTTAAATTTTTTAGGTTGTTCAACCGTTTTAATAAGAGTTTGCGCCAGTTCCAATGCACCTTGACCACCTTTTGCCCACACATCGGTATCCAAAGCCTGAACTCCCATCTCAGCACAAACCTTTTGAACATAGCTAATTTCTTGCTCTGTATCCTGAGTAAAACGATTAATTGCAACAACTACAGGGACGCCATACTGGGCCATACTACGAATATGATGTTTAAGATTAGCAATACCTTTTTTTAGAGCATTCAAATTTTCGGACGCTAAATCTGCTAATGCTTGTCCACCATTAAGCTTCATTGCTTTAATAGTGGCTACAATCACAATTGTGTCTGGCATTTTCTTTAAAACCGGAGTTTTGATATCAAGAAATTTTTCAGCACCTAAATCGGCACCAAATCCAGCCTCAGTAATTGTATAATCAGCCAAATTTAAAGCGGTTTGGGTGGCAAGTACACTGTTACATCCATGTGCAATGTTAGCAAAAGGACCACCATGCACAATGGCTGGAGTATGTGCGAGAGTTTGAACTAAATTAGGTTTAATTGCATCTTTCAATAAAGTTGCAATGGCTCCACCAACATTGAGGTCCTTAACCGTTACCGGTCTGCGATCATGAGTATATCCAATTACAATTCGATTAATTCTTGCTTTTAAATCATGAAGGTTTTCTGAAAGGCATAAAATGGCCATTAATTCGCTGGCAACCGTAATATCAAACCCATCTTCACGTGGAACACCTTGAACTGGACCACCTAATCCGATCACAATTTTTCGAAGTGCACGATCATTTATATCTAAAGCTCGTTTCCAAACAATTCTTCGTTGATCAATTCCAAGAGCGTTCCCTTGCTGAATATGATTATCAATTAAAGCAGCTAAAGTATTGTTTGCGGTCGTCAAGGCGTGCATGTCCCCTGTAAAATGCAAGTTAATATCTTCCATAGGCACAACTTGCGCATAACCACCACCAGTGGCACCACCCTTCATTCCCATCACAGGTCCCAAGGACGGCTCACGAAGTGCAATAATTGCTTTTTTTTGTAGCAAAGTAAACGCGTCACCTAATCCTACAGTAACTGTCGATTTCCCCTCACCAGCAGGAGTAGGATTAATCGAAGTAACTAAAATCAGTTTTCGTTTAGTTGAATTCTTTATCTGTAAAGGCAATTTGATTTTGGCTTTATATGACCCATATTGTTCAATATCATCCTCTGTAAGGCCAATCTTTTCAGCAATCTTTACAATTTTATCCATTTTTACATCTTGTGCAATTTCAATATCTGTCATTTAATTACCCCGCAATTTCAGCATGATTATTTTTTAAGATTTGTAATAACTGTTCACGATCCTTTTTTGAAAGGTAAAAGAATCGTTGATCCGAATTATAAACAAACTGGATGCCAAATTTAGTTGCTTTAGTTGCCTGAATATCCATCATATTAATCGTTAACCAATTCTTTTGTAAAGTTCGATTGATAATTAATTGATTACCTTGAACCATAATCGAACGAGTCAAATATTGGACGATACAAATAATGACAAATGCAACAAAAAAGCCTGCTGTAATCCAATTAAAATGTGTGACTTCAAGCCAAAAAATAATTCCCATGATGAGAACCAGTAGTGTCCATGACCAAGACGAAACACTTGCTAAAAAAGCAGGTTGATAATAAAAATTTGTTTTTGAGGGCTGCATCATTCATCACTATCCTTTTTAAGAAAAATAAGTTGAAATTCTCTTTTGATAATTTGAAAAATCATTTGTCGTGCTTAGCAGTGAAACCATTAAATTAGCAATTAGTGGGCCGGTCGTCAAACCAGATGAACCCAATCCAGATGCCACTAAAATACGGGGATCATTGGGTAGTTGTCCGAAAAACGGTGAAAAGTCATCCGTAAAAGCACGTGTACCAACTCTGGTAGCAATTAAATCATCTTTCGATAAACGATTATCAATTCTTTTAGCACTCTCAAAAAGATCTTCAAGCGCTTCTTGAGTAAATTTTAAATCAAAACCAGCATCATTTTCATGAGTTGCGCCAATAATCAAACGGCCAGCACCGATTGGCATAAAATCCTTTTCGCTTTCTGGCATTAAAACTGGTGCTAACACATCATCTTGGTAGTGAGGTACTTGTAATTCAATTAATTGTCCTTTTTGTGGATGTACATGTACTTCATATCCTAGGGGTGCCAGCAATTTCTTAATGCCAGCACCAGCACATACAATGATTGTATCAAATTGGCGAGTATCTTTTCCAACTTGAATCGTTTGATTATTAAGCAGTTCGGCTTTTTGCCTAATAATTTGAACACCATTTTGCTCACTGAGTCGTAAAAGATGCTTCACAAAACGGTTACCATCAATTCGTGCTCCACCGCTAATAAAAATTCCTTGAAGGTCAGCCGTCACAAGTGGTAATCGTTTTTGAATTTCTTGTGCAGTTACACGCTGAATTGTTCCCATTTCTGGTGCGGTTAGCTTTCGTTTGTTAGCTAAGTCTTCCAATTCGTTTAACGCAGCGGTTTCTTTTCTGGTGACAATGGTACCTGACTGAAGATAGGTTTTAGAATCCATGTGGGTTTCTTTTGCTAATTTGGCAATGTAAGTCGCCCCATCTTTAGCAAGTGCATACCACTGTTTATTGCGTCGTTTTGACAACCACGGTGAAATAATGCCAGCAGCTGCCTTAGTTGCCTGTCCATCTGCAGAATCATATAAAGTAACTGAATTTTTTTCATCTTTACTCAATAGGTATGCAGCAGTTGCACCCACAATACCTCCACCAATAATTGCAATTTCTTTCATACTAGTTTACTTCACGCTTTCCTTCATGATGCCAAATCGGCTTACCCCAATATTGGAAATAGTCCGTTCTTAGTGCCCCATTATAAAGCTTACGTTTTTTGGTAGCTTGACTACCATAGAATCTTTCAAATTCTAAATCACTGGTTAGAATATACTTGCTCCACGTTTTTAATGGTTTGTAAACCATGCCCATTTCGTGATATAACTTACGGACACTTTCTTGATCACTCAAACGTTGTCCATACGGAGGATTGGCAACAATCACGCCATTAAGTTTTTCGGATTTAAAATCCTTAACAGCCATTTGTTTAAATGAAATCACATCTCCCAAACCGGCTTCAAGTGCGTTTCGCTTGGAAATATTAATCATATTTTGGTCAATATCATAGCCAGTTATATCAAGTTCCACGTCATAGTTAGCCTGAGCATCAGCTTCATCGCGTAATTTTTCACTCACTTCTGCAGGAACCCAATCCCACTTTTCGCAAATAAAATTACGATTAAACCCTGGAGCAATGTTTTGCCCAATCAAAGCAGCCTCAATTGGAATTGTTCCCGAGCCACATACTGGGTCAATAAACGGCATATCTGGCTTCCAACTTGTTAATAATACTAAAGCTGCTGCCATGTTTTCCTTTAATGGTGCACCACCCTTATCAATTCGATACCCACGTTTGAATAAACTGTCTCCCGTCGTATCTAGAGTGAGTTGAACTTGATCCTTATTAATGGCAACTTCTATAGGATAGACTGCTCCTGTTTCAGGCAGACGAGTTCGACGATGGTAAGTGTCAGAAAGTTGATTGACAATTGCTTTTTTTACAATTGCCTGCGCATCTGGAACACTATGTAGTTGGGAATTTCTAGATCTTCCCTCAACCGGAAAACTAGCATCAATTGGTAACAATTGATCCCAATCTACTTTTTTTGTTTGTTCAAAAAGAGAATCAAAAGTTTTAGCCTCAAATTCACTAACAACTATTTTGATACGATCTGCCGTTCTGAGCCAAAGATTGGTTTTCAAAATGTCTTCAATGGTTCCCTCAAAACGAACTCGTCCGTTTTCTACTTGAACTTCATAACCAAGTTCACGTAATTCCTTACCTACTAGTGCCTCAATGCCACTCGCACAAGTAGCCATTAATTCAAATTTTTGCATATATTTCACCTTTGTTTTTTAATCTAAAAAAAACTAGGATAAAAGCGAACTTCTACCCTAGTCTCCTGAAATGTAAATCTCTATAAGCCATGTTTTGTCCAAAATGAATTCTCAGGTTCAATTCAAATTTGGGTAATCATCTATCTCCAGGTGAAACACCTGCCCCCACATTTAGTTCAATTCCAGATGTGAAGCGCCCCTACCAATGTTTGGGTTGCCCGCTCGTGGGGTTTACCGCGTTCCATCAATACAATTTCTCGTATTGCTGCGTTTCTGTGGCACCTTAGGGAACATAAGAACATAGTCGAAACCTTAGTTCTGTATTCCGCCGTTATCTCAAAAGAGATACCTCAGCTTATTTTTTCACCGAGCACGAACACTACAAGCATCTCAGCTTGTGCGGGCATGGACTTTCCTCAGCCTACAAAAGTAGACCGCAATTACCCGAGATTTACAAAGTGTAATTAAATTCGATGTGATTCATTTTCGCCATTATCAAGCTGTGAACCGAACACCCGACGTTCCAAATTTGAAAGTCGTTTAAGAATATCCATGTTGGTTGCACTATTGACAGGCTGTGTACTAGAAGTAGTTTTACCTACAGAAACTTGTTTTGTTAACTCGTCAATCTTATCAAGTAATCTTTCATTTTCATCCTTTAATTGTTGAATGTTTTTTGAAAAGGTTTCATAATCCTTGATAACTGAATCCAAATAGGTATCAACATCTGCTGGATCGTAGCCACGCATCTTAGGTTTAAATTCTTTTTGCAAAATATCTTTTGGAGTAAGATTTATGTTATCCATATTTAACACCTCATACATAATTATTGTAATATCCGCGTAACACGTGTTCCATTGTATCAGACTTTAATCCAAATTAAAACTATTGTTCTGATTTTCTGTGTATTCTTCTGCAGCTTCTTGCAGATCCTCAAAATCTATTAACTCCAACGGATACGGATGATTTTCACGCCATTTTTGAATAACTTCGTAATCATATTTTGTTTTTCCGGGATGCTCTGGGTCATATAGCAAAATTGCCTGATCAGTATGCGCCAGCATAAAGTGTTGATAGGTTTTTAACTGTTGTGGTGCTTGATACGGATTATGACTCACACTATCTGTAAAGTCTGCTTTTGTTAAGATTTGGGAAAGTTTCGCTTGATTATTTTCATTCCACTGTTGCCCAAATTCAGTAAAGGGTAACATAACCGCAATTTTAAAATCAGGATATTCCTTTTTTAATTGCACGCCAGCTTCAGTGGCCCATTGTTCAACTCCTAATTGAGCTCCCGTAATTAGCCAATCGGTTCCTGATTCAAGGCGATTTTTAAGTGCTTGTTTAATAACATTTTTAATAATTAATAACTTAGGGTCTTTATCATTAAATATTTCTAATTCGTAACTTCTATATCCCGTAATCCAAACGCGACTCATTATGGATTCCTCCAAATTTTAAAAATATGTTTCAGATCGTTTTTAACTTTACATCTATAGTATAATATAGAAAATAGGAAGTGATACACAAGTGAACTTTCATTACCCATCAGGAAAGAAATATAAAGTGGCTGACGCTTCGTCTAAACAGATCCGACCCCACACTCCAATTCAATTTGGAAAACGTGGTATGTCCCTAGAAGACGAATTAAACGAAAGTAACCAATATTATCTTTCTCACGGAATAGCAGTTGTTCATAAAAAACCAACTCCAATTCAAATCGTCAAAGTAGATTATCCCAAACGTAGCGCGGCAGTTATAAAGGAAGCCTATTTTCGTCAGGCCTCAACTACTGATTACAATGGCGTTTATAAAGGTTACTATTTAGATTTTGATGCGAAGGAAACTAAACGAAAAACAGCTTTCCCTCTTGATAATTTTCACGATCATCAGATTCGCCATATGAAAGCCTGTCTGGCCGCCAAAGGAATTTGTTTTACAATTATTAAATTCGTAGAACTTGATCAAATTTTTTTACTCCCTGCTACAAATCTTTTTTATTTTTGGGATCGTCAAAAAAAAGGTGGTAGAAAGTCCATACCGCTTAGTTATATAAAAGAAAATGGTTACTTAATTAAGTATCACCTAAATCCACTTATTCCTTATCTAAATGCCGTGGATAATCTCTTAATTAAGCAACATGAAGGAGAACATAATGCAAAGTAATAATCAGCCACATCGGACCCAACATTCACAACTCACACAACCACCACATCGACGTCGATCAATTTTTAGGCGCATATTGCTCTGGATACTGGCATTATTTATTTTAGCTTTTGTTGGTGGTGCTGGATTATTTATGTACTATGCTAAAGATGCACCAAGCATTTCAGAAAAGCAATTATCAAGCGATGAAGCAACTGTAGTTTACGATAAAAGCGGTAAAGTCATTAGTCGCTTAGGTGCACAAGATCGTGATTACGTTAAAGCAAATGAAATTCCTAAGTCACTCAAAAGTGCAGTTGTCTCAATTGAAGATAAACGTTTCTATAAAAATAACGGTGTTGATCCTGTTCGTATTGTGGGAGCAACGTTTGCAAACATTACAGGATCCTCGCTGGGGCTTCAAGGAGCAAGTACGCTAACACAACAACTTGTAAAACTTTCTGTTTTTTCAACCTCAGCTAAAGATCGAACCTTGCGTGTAAAGGCCCAAGAAGCTTGGCTTGCTTTACAGGTAGACAAAAAATACTCCAAAGATAAGATTCTTGAGTTTTATATTAATAAGGTCTATATGGGTAATGGCGTTTACGGCATGGGAACAGCTGCCAAATATTATTATGGAAAATCACTTTCCAAATTAAATATTGGTCAAATTGCTTTGTTAGCCGGTATGCCACAGGCACCAACTTCCTATGACCCTACTAAATATCCTAAATACGCTTTATCACGACGTAACACTGTTTTACAGGCAATGGTCAATAACAAAGTTATCACTAAAGCACAGGCTGCTGCTGCTGAAAAAACAAGTGTAACAACAGGTTTAGTTAAAAAACATAGTTCAAATGGGCTGACTACTGTTAACAGTAAAATCGTTGACTCATATTTAAAACAAGTTATCAGCAGTGTTGAATCAAAAGGTTTCAATCCTTACACGGATGGAATGAAAATTTACACTAATTTAGATTTAGCAGCTCAAAAACGACTTTATAAAATTGGTAATTCTAGCACATATGTGCAATATCCCGATTCCAAGTTTCAGCTTGGCGTTTCCATTACAAATCCAAACAATGGAAAAGTAGTTGCTATGCTTGGTGGCCGTCAAACTGGCAATGTCACTTTTGGTTTAAACCGCGCCGTTCAAACTGATCGAAGTAGTGGATCCACCGCTAAACCATTGATGGATTATGGACCCGCCATTCAATATTTAAACTGGCCAACTAGTCGAACTGTCAAAGATGAACCGTTCACTTATCCTGGATCAAGTGCCAAACTCTATGATTTTGATAAAGCTTATAAAGGTAAAATGACAATGCGCCAGGCTCTTGTTCAGTCACGAAATATTCCGGCCGTTAGAACTTTACAAGATGTTGGAATTTCCAAGGCTACAACCTTCCTAAGCAACCTGGGTATTTCTCAAAAAGGTACTTATAATCTTCAAAACGGAATTGGCTTGTATATTTCACCACTTCAAGAAGCTGCTGCTTATTCGGCCTTTGCCAATGGCGGAACTTACTATAAACCTTATTATGTTCATAAAATCGTGACGCAAAGTGGCAAAACGTACAATTACAGTAGTCAAGGTAAACGTGCAATGAGTAAAGCAACTGCGTACATGATTACTGACATGTTAAAGGGCGTTTTAACAGACTCAAACGGTACCGGATCAACTGCTAATATTTCTGGCCTTTACCAGGCTGGTAAGACAGGAACAACGGGCTATCCAGCTGACATCGCCAGCAATTATCCAAGCAGTGCTTCAATGGATTCGTGGTTTACAGGTTATACCCGTCATTACAGTATGTCAGTGTGGACAGGATATGATCAGCAAAACACAGCTTCCGGATTCTTAAGTGAGCAAGAAACGCTAATTGCACAAGAAGTTTACAAGAGTATGATGAGTTATCTTTCAGCGTCTGTGACAAACGATAATTGGGTTAAACCGTCAAGTGTTACTGAAAAAACTGTTAATGGTGTAAAGGAGCTCTTCAAAGCTAACTCTAGCTACAGTAATTCTGGTACCAGTGATGACTACTCTCAAAACAACTCAAGCAGCACTTCTAGTTCGGTAAGTTCAAGTTCCTCTACTGTAACTACCAGTCGTGATACTTCTTCTAAGAGCAGCAATAATAGTAATAGTAATAATAGCAGTTCAAATAATAGTTCCAGTTCGAGCTCGAGTTCTTCAAGTTCTAGTTCCAGTTCAAGCTCAAGTGCAAGTAGTTCTAGTGCCAGCTCTTCCAGTAAAGAATCTTCATCAAGTAGTAAAAACTAATTAAATATATAAAAACTCGTATGTATTTGCTGGTCAACTGACCAATAAATGCGTACGATTTTTTTGTAATAAAAAAAGGCAAAACTATTTTCAGCTTTACCTTTTTTTCATCTACCTATTTTGATCAGAAATTTTATAAATTGGAATCTTTGGTCCGTTAAGGTCCGCTTTCACATTTCTCTGATTAGAATTATGATCACTTGAGGAATTATTTCGTTGCCGTTCTTCCTCTTTTTGAACTTGATTAACCGTTGTTAGATTTCGTTTTTCCCAATTTAATAATATTCTATCCATATATCTTAAACTGTATGCTTGACTCAAAACTGCCTCTTTCAAGGCTAATGAAATCATTTCCGGAGCATAATGATCATCTGTTAACCACTGATTGATCGTTTCATATTCGATTGGTGAAAGCGGTCGTCCAAATTCTGATTCAATTTGTTTAAACACCGTTTCACGATCGTTTTTTTGCGTTTGCTGTTTTTTGGTTTCGGTCTCATTATCGGCTGACTGTAACAGTTTATCAAATAAGAGATCAAAATTGTATTGATCATAATTTTTTCCATCAGCATGCTTCACAGTTTTAATTTCCATAAATTTGTTTTGAATTAACTCATGCAACAATTCATAAACTTTTGATTCGTCTAATCCTGTCTCACGCGAAATCAATTTTGAACTTGGGAAAAGATCACCTTGTTCACGTTGCTTTTCAATAATTAAATAAATCACTAACTCATCACTAGTCAATCCCAGTTGATGGAAATGGCTCAATAAATAATTCGAAACAACTGTGTTTCCGGCATTTAAAAATTTTCTTGTCACTTCATTCAAATCTTTCCCCTCCTTAATACCTCATTATGGATAAAGACGATGAAGCAATCTTGGAAATGGAATTGTTTCACGTACATGATCCTCACCAGTTATCCAAGTTAACGTTCGTTCTAATCCTAAACCAAAGCCAGAATGTGGAACTGAACCATATTTACGCAAATCTAAATACCAATCATAGTTCTTAGGGTCTTGTCCAGCTTTCTTTATCTGGCTGACCAAATAATCATAATTGGTGGCACGCTCAGATCCGCCAATAATTTCGCCATAGCCTTCTGGTGCTAAAAGATCTGCACAAATAACAAGATCATCTCTAGTTGGATGTGGCTTCATGTAGAAAGCCTTAATTGCCTTTGGATAGTTCATTACAAATACCGGTTGTTCAAATTGATCTGCCAAAAAAGTTTCTTCTGGTGAGCCAAAATCAACGCCCCATTGTAAATCCGAAAACTTTCCAGATGCTTGTAACATTTCAATCGCTTTATCATAAGTAATACGCGCATATGGTAACTTCGTATATTTTTTCAAAACATCAATATCACGGCCTAAGATGTTTAATTCATAGGCACAATTGTCAATTACGTTTTGTACTAAAAATGCCACATACTTCTCTTGAACCTCAAGACTTTGTTCCTGATGCATAAAGGCCATTTCAGGCTCAATCATCCAAAACTCAATCAAATGACGGCGAGTTTTTGATTTTTCTGCTCGAAATGTCGGTCCAAATGAGAACACTTTGTCAAAAGCCATTGCGCCGGCTTCTTCGTAGAGTTGTCCACTTTGAGACAGATAGGCTTCACGGTCAAAGTATTTGGTCTTAAAAAGCTCTGTAGTTCCTTCTGGTGCACTACCCGTTAAAATCGGTGCATCAAGTTTAATGAAACCTTCGTTATTGAAGAATTCATAGGTAGCTCGAATTACTTCATTACGAATTTCCATAATTGCATGTGGCCGTGAAGACCGCAACCATAGGTGACGATGATCTAACAAGAAATCAATACCATGTTCCTTTGGCGTAATCGGATAATCGTTGCTTTCACCTATGACTTCGATGTTGTCTACTTCAATCTCATAACCAAAATGAGAGCGATCATCTTGATGAATAGTTCCTGTGATCCACATACTAGTCTCTTGGCGGAGTTTTTTGGCAATTTCAAAAATTTCTTCTCCAACAACACTCTTTACGACAACCCCTTGAAAAAAGGCTGTTCCATCCCGTAACTGTAAAAAACTAATTTTTCCACTTGATCGTTTATCTGTTAACCAAACGCCAATTTTCACACGTTCGTCAACATGATCTTTGGAATCTACGATACTTATTTGTTCCAAACTAAATGCCCTCCTCGAGTTAATTTTTAAATGTTATTCACTGATCGAACAACCGTACCATTTTTAAAGTTTAAAGTTTTCAGACATAATTGTCCAGAGGCATTCATATATCCGACCTCCCAAACTGGTTTAGTCTTATACATCCCCATTGAAATTGTGGTTACTTTTTTGGGATTATAATTATTCCAAATCTTTTTTAATGCGTCGTTACGGTCAATGCCTGCAGACTGTTTAAAAATTCGCACTTTTTTACCATTATTAGAAATAATGACATAAACCGGAACATTTTGTTTTGTTACCCCAGTCACTGTGTAAAAAGTCTGTTCTGAATTTGCCCAAGAAAAATTAGTTTCTGTTTTCAAATGAGCATACTTTTTTGCAATCTTGATGGATTGACTTTTAGCGGAATCAACCGGTTTACGGACTTCATGATACACAATAGATGTCCCACCAACTAAAATAATAACCGCCGCAATAAATATTAGAAACCAATGACTATTATGTTTTCTAGAACGTTTCAATTTTACAGCTCTCTTTCTTTTAAAATCCAGACTTCATCATTATAGCAAACAAATTCAATCCAGGTTAATAATGCTTTCTAAAGAATTTATCAAGTTCGTCATTTGTTTGGTTTAGAGGTAATTTTTGTATTGGCATTCCTTTTGGTAAACTGTGCAGCATCGTCTTTCCATAACTTTTATCAAGAATACGTCGATCCAGAATAACCGCCGCACCATAATCACTGTCAGAACGAATTAATCTTCCTATTCCTTGTTTTAATCTAAGAATGCTTCGTGGTAAAAGTGCAGTCATAAATGGATTTTTATGTGCTTGCTTTTGAAGTTTGGTTTCTGCCTTTGTAAAGATTTCATCTGGTGAATCAAATGGCAGACGTGTCACAATCAATAAATCTAGTTGACCATTCGAAAGATCCATGCCCTCCCAAAAGCTTGCGGCACCAAATAAAATACCAGTAGAACTAGATAAAAATTCCCGAGTTAATTTGGATTTTGTACCATTCACACCTTGTGCAAGAATGCGCCGTTTTCGCCCTAAATCAGTTTTTTGAACAAGTTCGAAAACATCTTTAATAGTTGTCAAGGAATTAAACAACACTAAAATCTTTCCTGGGGTTACCTTAGCCAATTGATAAATTGCGGTCGTTAAAAATTGTGCGTATTCTTCTGATCCAATCTCATTAATCATCGGTCCATCATTGACCACTTGTAAAAGTGCATTTTCAGCAAAATCATACGGACTACTGTATTTCTTTACCGTTGTGGCATCACTGATCAAACCAACCTGATTTAAAAAGTATTTTGAACGACTATTGGAAAATAAAGTCGCCCCAATTAAGGTTGGTTTTTGAAACCAAGGATATACTCGCTCTTTAATATAATTAGCACTTTCAATAACTCCTTGGGATAGACTCACACTACCTGCATCATGCTGTGGTCCCACCTGGACCCAATAGAAATCGGCATCTCTATCATAGCTTGCATGATTCAAAAAAGATCCGAAAATTTTTAGAAAAATTTGTGTTTGAGTTTCCACTTCTAATTGACTGTTATTTAATTTTATCCAAGTGCGGACTTCTGACTCAATCAAATTTTGTTGCTGTTTATTGATTATTCTATTCAACGCTTCAAAAGCTAGAATCTCAGAGGTAAAGTTAGACTGTAGATTTTTAATCGTTGTTTGGTTTGTTTCGTAGAAGCTTTGCAGTTCAGCGTAAGTTATCACATGTTGAAACGGAAGATGATTCGTTTCTACAGGCATTTGATGACTTAAAAAGCGTTTAAATAGCTGTTCTTGAAGATTGGAAATTAGTTGATTAATGGTTTCCAGATCCTCAGCCATTTGATAAACATGGAAGCTGCCCATCGGATCACTTTGAATGATTTGTGAACGGTTGATTCCCTCATTCATTTTAAGGTGACTAACCTCACTGTGTGCCATACTCATTAAATGATTAATATCAAAAGTCATTCGATTTTCTTGCAAAACTGTATTTACAAATCGTTGGGCTTCATCAATAACCAAATATGGTTTATGTTGTTTATTTCCAAGTAAATCTGCATGATGGGAAAGAAAAGCATGATTGGTAACCACAATTTGAGAAATATGTGCTTTACGAATAACACGTTGATAAAAATCTAATTCATAAAAAGGATTGTTTTTATCTAAACTCGCAATTCCTTGATGCCGAATTTCATTCAGCAATGGAATTTTATGATTATTAATGTGAAGTTCATCCAAATCGCCTGTCTTTGTGTAAGTTAGCCAAACAAGCAATTTCATTTTAATCAACCTACTTTGGTTTGCAGGATCCCTTTCATTCAGCTGTTGTGAAAACTTCGCTAAATCAATATAATGATTGCTTCCCTTCACCAATGTTGCATTCATAGAAACTTTTAAAATTTTACTTAAAATCGGAATTGCTTTTTCCATTAACTGTGATTGCAATAAAGTTGTCGTTGAACTAATCACAACCGGCAGTTGATTTTGAATAGCCAAATAGGCAAACGGCAGTAAATAAGCAATCGTCTTACCAATTCCCGTAGGTGCCTCAATAACTAGTGCCTTCGAATCAGCAGCTTTATAGTTGGCATAAATTGCGTTCATGATGCGAGATTGTGCACTTCGCCACCCTAAATCACCCTGAAAAAGTGCTAATTTTGCTTTTTTAGATTGCGGATAATGACCCAACTGTTCCGTTGTCGCGTCATTGATTTTGGTTCGTTGGACTCGCAAAACAATATTTTCTTTAATCATTAAGTAATCCGGTAAGGGTCCCGGATTTTTCTGTTTTCGTTCAAATGCACCCTGAATCAGTTCCGCAGTTTGCCGTGGTAAACTTCCGGAAAGAGCGGTTAACTGTTTCAACGTTAATAGTGGTAGCTCTGCCAAACGTTTCATCAACATAATAAATAACTTAGCTGTAGCAAAAGCATCACTGTCTGCTGAGTGTGGATGCTCATGTTTGATACCAAAGTAACGGGACAAGTCGCGCAAACGATAACCATTTACGCTAGGCAACAAAATTTGACTCAATGTGACTGTATCAACAGCTTTTATTGACAATGTTGGATACCCTACTCGTTCAAACTCATAATTCAAAAATGGAAAATCAAAATTGACGTTGTGAGCAACAAAAACGGTATTCGAAAGAAGCCCAAACAAAGTTGGTGCAATATCATCAAATAACGGTGCCTTACGAACACGTTGGTTTGTAATTCCCGTTAGTTGTTGAATGGCATTTGGAATGCTCATTTCGGGATTAATATCCGTTACGAAAGTATTAATAATTTTGTGCTTTTTAACAAAAACACAGCTAATTTGAATAACTCGTTCATTCGCATTCAAATTAGTTCCAGTGGTTTCAATATCTACCACTGCATAGGTTGTATTAGAATCCATTTTCTCACCAGTTAACTCATAAGATGTGTGTTCCATATTTCTAATGATACTACATTAGAGCCAGCGCATAAATGCTTACTAGCTTCTGTTACTAGAAATTAAACTTAGGACACCTAATTTCACACTTTTCGTTTTCAGTTATTTATATTTTCAAGACATCAGTTAACTCGCCTTGATAAATTTAAAAATATGTTAAAATGGATGTTTGTTTGTAGTTTCACTAGTCTAAAGTGAGTAAACTAAAAACAAAATACCATTTACTTCTAAACTGATTTGTAATTTTTTGAAAGAGAGCGAATAGTTTGCGAAAATCTGCGACTGGACAAAGTCATGCTAAAATCATCTTTTTTGGTGAACATAGTGTTGTTTATGGACAACCAGCAATTTGTTTACCTATTTCAAAGATAAAAACAATTGTTTCTATTAAGGGTGCTGATACCGGGCAACATGTTGCTAGTAAATATTTTACAGGTGCTTTATCGGAAATGCCGGACAGTCAAACTGGAATTCAATTATTAATAAACACCATTTTAGTCGAATTACATCAAGAAAAAACACCATTTACCTTACAGGTTACGAGTGAAATTCCGGCAGAGCGTGGTATGGGTTCTTCTGCTGCAACAGCTATCGCAATAGTACGTGCATTTTTCCATTTTTTTCACCAATCCTTATCACATGCTGAACTACTTCGACTTGCAGACGTTTCAGAACAATATATTCACGGCAATCCTAGCGGTTTAGATGCGGCTACGGTTAGTTCAAAAACACCAATCTGGTTTGTTAAAGGTCGTCGGCCACAGGCTATTCCGATTAAACAAAACGCCTTCTTAGTTATTGTGGACACTGGTATCATGGGACAAACGGGTTTAGCCGTTCAGCACGTTAAATCAAAGCTAGCAGGTGATCACCATGCTGAAGAAGACATTGAAATGCTAGGAAAAATTGCTAAACAAGCTCGTAGCTGCCTAGCAAATGGTGATTCACAAAAGTTAGGTTTTTTAATGAATGATTCGCAAACAATTTTATCTAAATTGGGAGTCAGTCATCCAATCTTAGATCAATTTGCAACTCTAGCACTTAAAAATGGCGCTTTAGGAGCTAAACTCACTGGTGGCGGAATGGGTGGTTGCTTAATCACCTTAACGTCTAGCAAACCTTCTGCAAAACAAATCGCAACAATCTTGGAACAACATGGTGCCATTCATACTTGGATTGAACCACTTGCCACTGGATATCATAAAGGAGAAAAAAATGACCACAGCTAGGGCACACACTAATATTGCATTATTAAAATATTGGGGGAAAAAAAACACAGAACTTATTTTGCCTTACAATGACAGTATTTCTTTAACGTTAGATCATTTCTATACAGATACAACCGTAGATTTTGTTTCTTCGTTAACTGATGATGAAATTTTGGTAGATGATCAGCCGCTAACCGGTTCCGGCTTAAAACGTGCTAAACGTGTTTTGAACTTAATTCGTGAACAAAGTGGTATCCAAGAAAATGCTTCAGTTCATTCAACTAATCATGTCCCAACAACCGCCGGGCTTGCTTCCTCAGCGTCTGCTTTTGCAGCATTGGCTGCCGCAGGTTCTAAAGCTGCCGGACTAGATCTTTCCGACAAAGAGCTTTCTATTCTAGCTCGGCATGGATCTGGGTCAGCTTCCCGCTCAATTTTTGGGGGGTTCGTTCAGTGGCATGCTGGTCATGATAGCCAAAGTTCACATGCTCAAAGTATTCAGTCTGCTGTAGATTGGGATATTAATTTAATTACGGCTCTTGTGGACACGAAGAAAAAGAAAGTCAGCAGTACAATGGGAATGCAAGCTGTTGTGAAAACCTCTCCTTTCTTCCCTGCTTGGGTTAAAAGTGCCCAAGCAGACGTAGAACCAATGAAAACAGCAATCCTTAACAAAAACTTAGCAAATTTGGGAACAATTGCGGAAAACAATGCGATGCGAATGCACGCGACAACGTTTGGTGCCGTTCCCAATTTTACTTATTTTCAACCTCAAACGCTTGCAATTCTTGATGCTGTTCGCAACATCCGTAAACTAGGTGTAGAATGTTATAGTACTGTAGACGCGGGGCCTAATGTAAAGATAATTTGTGCATCATCTAACAACGAATTGATTATGGATAAACTTGCAACAATCATCAATCGCAATCAGTTATTAGTTTGCAAACCCGGACCCGGTATTAAGTACCTATAAATATTAATTCAAATTTTGAAGGGACATGATCCATTGATTACGGTGAAAGCACCTGGAAAACTCTATATTGCAGGAGAATATGCGGTTGTTGAGTCAGGTTATCCTGCCATTATTGTGGCGTTAAATCAATTTGTTTCCGCTTCCATTGAAAAAACTGAAAATGTGGGGCGAATTGTTTCTGAACAATATCACGAAAACTCTATTTCTTGGCGCCGACAAGGCTCTAAAATGGTTTTTGATAATCGTGATAATCCATTTCATTACATTCTTTCTGCAATTAATTTAACTGAAGAGTATGCAAGTAATCTCCATAAAGAATTAGGACTTTATAACTTATATATAAATAGTGATTTAGACAGTGCTGACGGTAAAAAATACGGTTTAGGTAGTTCAGCTGCCGTCACCGTTGCCACCATCAAAGCATTAGCTAAGTTTTATCACTTACCTCTAACCAAAGACAGTTTATTCAAACTAGCCGCGATTGCTCACTTTGATGTTCAAGGTAACGGATCACTGGGTGATATTGCTGCTAGTGTCTACGGTGGTTGGATTGCTTATCATTCCTTCAATCGTGATTGGCTCTTTGCTCAGCGCCGACAAACCTCTTTAATGGACCTTTTAGAGATGCCCTGGCCTGGACTAGACGTTGAACTATTGACACCTCCTGAGGATCTCGAGTTAATGATTGGTTGGACTGGTTCACCCGCTTCGACTTCCCATTTAGTTGATAAGGTAGCTATGGGAAAAGTAAGAGATCAACGTGAATATCAAGTTTTTCTAGAAGAAAGTAAGGCTTGTCTAAAAGAAATGATTCGAGGCTTTCACGATCAATCAATTACGGTGATTCAACATCAACTACGGGTAAATCGCACAATTCTAAAAAAATTAGCTGATTTCAGCCAGGTTTTAATTGAAACACCTATTTTAAAAGAAATGATTAAGGATGCTGAGATGGCCGGCGGTGCTGCTAAAAGTTCTGGTGCCGGCGGTGGTGATTGTGGCATCGTTTTGATCAATAAAAACCGTTCTATCGATACCCTACTCAAAACTTGGAAAGATAAGGGAATTAGACAACTAAAGTTTAATGTTCACAACGTCACTGAACTTTAAGGAGAACACGCTATGAAAGATATTCAATCGCATCGAAAAGATGAACATGTTTCACTGGCAGAACATTTTTATCAGCCACAGGCGAGCGCTGGATTTCAGAATCTACGCTTACTTCCGAATAATCTTCCCGAAATAAACCAAGACCAAATTAATTTAAACAGCCAACTTGGGGGAATCGTAACAGATTACCCTTTTTATATTGAAGCAATGACTGGTGGTAGTTCTTATACAGGCAAACTCAATGCCAGCTTAGCCCGAATTGCCAAGACAACTCATTTGCCAATGGCAGTTGGTTCACAAAGCGTTGCCTTGAAACGACCCGATCTCCAGACCACCTTTTCGATTGTTCGCAAAATCAATTCTTCTGGCATTATTTTAGCTAACATTGGGGCAAGTCATTCTGCTGCAGATGCGCAAAAAGCCATTGATATGATTGATGCTAACTTATTAGAAATTCATCTCAATGCAGCTCAAGAAATTATAATGCCTGAAGGAGATCGTTCATTTAATTGGTTGACTAACATTTCAGAAATTGTTCATACTGTGTCAGTTCCCGTTATCGTCAAAGAAGTCGGTTTTGGCATGACTAAACAAACCATGAAACAACTAGCTGAAATTGGTGTGCAATCCATTAACGTCGCTGGTCATGGGGGTACCAATTTTGCTAAAATCGAGAATGAACGTCGGCATGATAAAAGCTACTCTTATCTTCAGAACTACGGAATTAGTACGGTAGAATCACTTTTAGAATCACAGGAACTTCAAGATAAACTTCATATCTTGGCGTGCGGAGGTATCCGTAATCCACTAGACATGTTAAAAGGATTTTGCTTAGGTGCTGACATGATTGGTGTTGCTGGCAGAATTTTACACGAACTCATCCAGGAGGGTGAAGATCAAACTGTTCAACTTATTAATACTTGGCAAACACAATTAGCAGATTTATTAACCTTGCAAGGTGCTCAAAACATCAAACAGTTAAATCGTCATAATTTGATTTTAGATGAATCTTTACGTAATTATTGTGAACAAAGAAAAATAGAATTTAATTAAAGGTTGAAAGTATCAAAATCACTTCAATAACTGCTGTTAAACGACTTAGACTCCAAAAAATAGTTTAACTGCCGTCCTGCGGCTCACCTGGTCTGGAACGGGGTGGGCACGATTTGAAGCCAAGAAGAACACTTGTCTTCAAACTCGGCCTTATCCTAAGCAATGAATTGCTAAGGATAATTTCACCCCTGAGACCAATCGCCTCCGGACTAAGAACGTTTGATATTAAATAATGAACAGTAATACTGATATCAAAATTATTGTATCAGTGCATT
>NZ_JQBY01000060.1 GCF_001437405.1 Pediococcus ethanolidurans
ATACTTGTGAAGAACACAAAGCGTTTTATCTAGTCCGTTTAAAAGCTAACCGCCGATTGCGTGATTTGGCTGAAGGCTATGTACAAATTGACGATGAACAACAATGGGATCAAACCGAGATTCACTATTATTCAGCTAAATATCAGGCTGGTTCTTGGGATCAGCCTCGCCAAATCTATATTAAATCAACGCGTGAAGCTGGTGAATTACTCTTTAATCATGAATACGTGCTTACCAACTTAACCAAATTAACGCCAGAAACTGCCTTCGAATTATACCAACACCGTGGTCAAATGGAAAATGATATTAAAGAGGCCAAGGAGGGTTTCTTTTTCGACAAAACTAACAGCACAGGTTTTATTGAAAACCATGCGCGGATGATGCTGAGTGTCTTAGCTTATAATTTAGTGAGTCTCTTCAAACAACTATCCTTACCGCCGCAACATGCCAGTGTGCGTGTTGGAACGCTTCGTCTTTGGTTGTTCAAAATTGCGGGAAAGTTAGTTCGAAGTGGTCGAAAACTGTACTTAAAATTAAGTAGTTCACATGTTTATCAAAAATTGTTCTATCAGGTATTGGCCAAGATTCAACAATTACATTGGTAGCTATCGAATCGCTCTAAATTAATCAAAATTTTCAAAATAACTCTTTGTGAGTTTATTTGAAGCACGCAAATTTTAATTCGTACATCATTTTTGACTTAACGACATGCGATTTCCTTGTTGAAATTCAAACCCATTCAAAAACAGCCCTCGCAAGGGCTGTTTTTTTA
>NZ_JQBY01000061.1 GCF_001437405.1 Pediococcus ethanolidurans
TACATATTTCTCACACTGGTGGTGAACTTTCAAGTGATGCGGGTTTAGTACTCATCAAAGAGGTCATACACAAACTTGATTTCGCAGACCTTGCTCAAAAATTAGTTTCATTTAAAGATCAACGACGCTATTACCAACACAGTAATGTTAGTCTAATGGAACAGCTATTACTACAGAAGATTGCTGGCTATGCCACCGATCAGGTTGCTACCAGTTTGCGTTTTGATCCTATTTTTAAATTGCTACTTGATAAGCCTGCTATAGCTTCACAGGCTTCTATTTCGCGGTTTTGGCAACGCTGTGATGAAACGACTATCACTTCTTTACAAGTGTTAAACCAGACTCTGCTTGACCGAGGACGCCTGACTACCAATCAAACGGAACTAATCATTGATGTTGATTCGACCCATTCTGATACCTTCGGTAATCAAGAAAGTAGTGATTTCAACGCTCATTATCAAACGAACGGCTTTCATCCATTGGTTGCCTTTGATGGCCAAAATGAAGCTTTTTTAGCGGCCCAATTGCGACCAGGTAATGTTTACACCAGTAAGGAAATTCACTCATTTTTAGAGCCTCTATTACAGCATTATCAAAATAGTCTACCTTGTACTGAAATCCTGGTCCGTGGAGATAGTGGCTTTGCCACGCCGGAGCTTTATGATACTTGTGAAGAACACAAAGCGTTTT
>NZ_JQBY01000062.1 GCF_001437405.1 Pediococcus ethanolidurans
TTTTTGGGCAAATCACTATTTCGAAGGTTCAACAGGCCTTGATCAATATAACGATAAACGGTGGGAACCGAAGGACATTTGAATTGCGGATAGTCGGCTTGAAATTGGTGGACGAATCCATCGACACCAGCTGATCTAAAGTGCTTTTTTAGCGTCTTGGTTAAGAGATTAAAAAAGTATTTACACGGCTTTAATAAGCCTTTTGAATGACAGTGTGAACGATGCTTTTCATAGACAGCTTGTCCAGCATCAGCATAGTAGTTAGTGAAGAATAAGTAGTTAGTATCACGTTGTTTAACCGTGCCGCGATGTAACTCACGGCTAATCGTACTAGGGCTTCTGTGAAGCTCTCTAGCAATTTCACGAACAGTAACATTTTGGCGACTTAAGGTTTGAATCATGCCTCTTTCTTCAGGTTGTAGTTGTTGATAACCGGACATAGTGCTATTCTTGGTTTGGGTCATGGAGACTCCTTTCTTGAGTTTAGTCACTTTAAGTTTAGGTCTCCATGGCCTATTTTGTCTATTTTTGGTCTAGTTGATCAGGTGTTGCACTTGAATTGTAAATCGGGC
>NZ_JQBY01000063.1 GCF_001437405.1 Pediococcus ethanolidurans
CCTACACGGTTACGCGAGATGTCACATACACTGGAAAGACAATTACGCCAGGTAATCCAGGTGAACCAGGTACTGATCCGGAAGGGACTCAAAAAGAGTACTTGACGGGGACCATAACGGAAGCCATCGATTACAGTGGTGCCGGAGTTAAAACACCAGCAAATAAGACTGGCTTTAAGACGGTTAACGTCTACCGAACGGTTACAGTTAATGAAGATGGCACCTTAACGTATGGGTCATGGACCACTAATGAAGAGGGCCAAGTCACCGAGGGTGAAAGCTTAGTCGCACCAATTAGTGCGACGGATATTAAGGCTGTACCAGATGTGAGCGGCTTTACCGCAACCATTGACGCAGATAGTAATGACGCCGTTACAGCGACATCAAGTGAATTAACTGATACCGATAATAATGAAGCCACGAATGACTTTACGGTTACGCGTTCAGTAAACTACAGTGCCAATGATTACACGCCAGATACACCAGGTGGGGATAAG
>NZ_JQBY01000064.1 GCF_001437405.1 Pediococcus ethanolidurans
CTTCAATCCGTTGCTCTACCAACTGAGCTACTGCGCCATAAACAAATGATATAAAATAAAAGGCTATTTTATTTTAACGGTTCCAACGAGACTCGAACTCGTGATCTCCTGCGTGACAGGCAGGCGTCCTAAACCAACTAGACCATGGAACCATAATTTTAAATGGAGAGTACAGGGCTCGAACCTGTGACCCTCTGCTTGTAAGGCAGACGCTCTCCCAACTGAGCTAACCCTCCATAAAAATGACCCGTACGGGATTCGAACCCATGTTACTGCCGTGAAAGGGCAGTGTCTTAAACCACTTGACCAACGGGTCATACTTAATTACAACGGAGAGTAAGGGATTCGAACCCTTGAGACGGATAAATCCGTCTACATGATTTCCAGTCATGCTCCTTCGGCCAGCTCGGACAACTCTCCATATCATTAACTCCGGCAGGCGGACTCGAACCGTCGACAA
>NZ_JQBY01000065.1 GCF_001437405.1 Pediococcus ethanolidurans
GTGTATGTGACATCTCGCGTAACCGTGTAGGTCGTATTCGTATCATTAACCGTTCCGGCAACCGTGCCATTCACACCAAAATCTGCGGCGGTGTAATCGTCATTATTTGTAACGGCTACTGTATACCCTGATATTACTGGTACTAACGTTTCATCAGTAGTATCAATTCCTGGAAGGGTAACTGCCGTTCCCTTACCAGATTCATCTGTCGTCCAGGCAGTGTATTCAACTTCTCCGTCATCATTTACGGATGCAGTTCGATAAACTGTCACTTGTTTGTAGGTTGGTTGATCATCTGGTGCCTTTGAGGCACCACTATAATCAATGGCTTCAGTAATCACACCATGCAAGTATTGGGTTTGTGTCCCTTCGGGATCCTTATCCCCACCTGGTGTATCTGGCGTGTAA
>NZ_JQBY01000066.1 GCF_001437405.1 Pediococcus ethanolidurans
TTGGTTTAAATCTATCACTTTTGATAATGGCAGTGAATTTTCAAAACTTGCACAAGTTAAGGGTACTAAAATTTACTTTGCACATCCGTTCTCGCCTTGGGAACGTGGTAGTAATGAGAATGCCAACGGGTTGATTCGGGAGTATATTCCTAAAGGGAAATCATTGAAGCAGTTTACTGAAACCCAAATTGCTCAAATCCAAAATGCCATCAACGACAAGCCCCGTAAGATCCTGCACTACCTGAGTGCTAAAGCATTCAGTAAAGCTTTTAGATCAGCTTCCTAGACCAATTTCTATTTTATTTAGTA
>NZ_JQBY01000007.1 GCF_001437405.1 Pediococcus ethanolidurans
CCTGCGAGGGTAGGACGTTGCCATGCGAATATTCCGGCATAGCTCAGTTGGTAGAGCCCCTGACTGTTAATCAGGTTGTCGACGGTTCGAGTCCGCCTGCCGGAGTAGTGATAGATGTTAACCTTCTCAATTGAAAGTTAGCATCTTTTTCTATACCTGCCGGCTTAGCTCAGTTGGTAGAGCATCGGTATCGTAAACCGAGGGTCGGGTGTTCAAGTCGCCTAGCCGGCATTGAGAAAGACACCGCTTATGGTGTCTTTTGTTATTTTTAGGAGTATTTGGGAAGCTTCACTACTAAAAATAATGCACATTTTATTACCAAGAGATGTTTGGAGGAAGAAATAAATTGAATAACCAAAGCGATGTAAGCAATGACAAGTCCTTCTTTGGGCAACCACGAGGATTATCGACATTGTTCTTTACGGAGATGTGGGAACGTTTCAGCTACTATGGTATGCGTGCCATTCTGCTGTTTTATATGTATTATGCGGTATCAAAGGGTGGACTTGGCTTTAGCCAAACTACTTCTGCCTCTGTGATGTCCATCTATGGTTCACTGGTTTATCTAACTAGTGTAATTGGCGGATTTGTCAGTGACCGTATATTGGGACCAAGAAAAACAGTATTTTGGGGTGGCGTTTTCATTATGTTAGGTCATATTGCCCTAGCATTGCCATTTGGTGCTCCAGCGCTGTTTATTTCAATTGCTCTGATTGTTGTGGGAACTGGGTTACTAAAACCAAATGTTTCTGAAATGGTTGGGGGCTTATATACAGAAGAAGATATTCGCCGTGATTCTGGCTTTAGTATTTTTGTTTTCGGAATTAACTTGGGTGCTTTAATTGCGCCGTTACTCGTTGGTTGGGTTGGTGCCCATATAAACTTTCACGTTGGCTTCTCACTGGCAGCTATTGGAATGTTCTTTGGTCTTCTTCAATATTATTTGGGCGGAAAGAAATATTTGAGTAAGGATAGTTTATATCCTTCCGATCCGCTTGAACCTGAAGATGCACATAAGCTTGGTTGGCAAGTTACTGTTGGTGTTGTAATATTTGCATTAATTCTCGGCGTTATGAAACTTGCAAATGCCATGACGATCGATAACGTTGTGTTACTTCTAAGTCTGGTTGCGGTGGCAACACCAATCATTTATTTCGTGTTAATGTTCTCAAGTAATAAAGTTACGAAAATAGAACGATCTCGCCTTTGGGCTTACGTCCCATTGTTCATTGCCGCCGTTATTTTCTGGGCAATTGAAGAGCAAGGATCAGTTGTTCTTGCTTTATATGCGGCACAGCGAACACAATTGCATTTAGGACCAATTACATTGGCTGCTTCTCAGTTTCAGTCTTTGAATCCATTATTTATTATGCTATATACACCATTCTTTGCTTGGATGTGGATTAAGATGGGAAACAAGCAACCTACTTCTCCACACAAATTTGCATATGGTTTGGCGTTTGCCGGAATTTCATATTTGTTTATTGCTTTACCCGGTATTTTATTTGGAACAGCTGGAAAAGTTAATCCATTGTGGTTAGTGGGAAGCTGGGCTATTGTTGAAGTAGGTGAGATGTTAATTTCTCCTATTGGCCTTTCTGTTACCACAAAATTAGCTCCCAAAGCTTTCAGTTCTCAGATGATGAGTATGTGGTTCTTAGCAGATGCTGCTGGCCAGGCGATCAACGCACAGATTGTTCGTTTTTATACCAATGCAACAGAAGTTCCTTACTTCTTGATTGTTGGTGCGGTCAGCATTGTTTTCGGCTTGCTATTGCTCTTGATGTCCAAATGGATTTCTTCTAAGATGGCAGGTATCAACTAAATAAAGATTTTTTAGATCAGTTTTTTAAAACTGGTCTTTTTTAATACAGTTTGAAAGACAATTTTGAGTAATTAAGGTAGAATTAAAACCTACGAAAATTAAAAAGAAGGTAAATTATGAAAATTGCCATGACGAGTGATAATCATTTTGATGTGAATCGACTAGATGTCACTGAAACATTAAAGCAGCAGGCGGAATTTTTGGCAAATCAGAATGTTTCTTTATATTTAATTGCTGGTGATTTATTTAATGATTTTGAGAAAAGTCTTACTTATGTACAGAATTTACAAAATGAATTAGGTGCTCAAACAGTAGTGAAATTTATTGCTGGAAATCATGACATGGTACATGGCGTTACATTTGAAGAACTAGAGAGCAATATTGGAACTGGCTATCTACATAACCAGTATTTAGATTTGCCAGGAACCGATTGGCGAATTATTGGTAATAACGGTTGGTATGATTATAGTTTTGCAACTAATGTTAAAGGGAAAACAGTGGATAACTTTGCAACTTGGAAACGTGCTTACTGGATAGATGGCGTTATTCAGCAGCCAATGTCCGATGCTGAACGAATGGCACTTGTTTTAGATGAGACTACTCAACAACTTAAAAGTGCTCAGAAGGCGCGTAAACACGTTCTGTACTTCACTCATTTTGTTCCACGCCAGGATTATATTCGCTATGCACCACAAGGAAATTTGTGGAATATGGCTAACGCTTATATGGGAAGTCCCAAACTAGGAAAACTGCTTGAAAATTATAAAGTAGCACGTGTCCTATTTGGTCATATGCATATTTACCCGCAAGCACAACTTTTTGAACAAACCACTTATTACAATCAATCAGTTGGGTATCACACCAAACGAATCAATGAATGGCAAAAAGATAATTTTATGGCTGAATGGCGATCACGACTGGCTTTCTTGGTGGTTTGAAAAAAGAAATTTAAGAAAATTTGCTAAAACCCCTTGATATTTGTTCAAATTTTCGGTATTATATTTTAGTCGGATGCGTTAAGAAATTAAGGCAATTCAAAAGGGAAGGGTAGCGAAGTCTGGCTAAACGCGGCGGACTGTAAATCCGCTCCTTCGGGTTCGGTGGTTCGAATCCACTCCCTTCCATTTTTATGAATGGGCTATAGCCAAGCGGTAAGGCATCGGGTTTTGATCCCGAGATGCGATGGTTCGATCCCATCTAGCCCAATATTAATAAAAAAACTGTTGTACAACATTTAATTGTTGTATAACAGTTTTTTTTATTGGCTTTTCATCAAATTCCTGTTGAAGAATTAAATATACCAAACAGCATTGTAACCGAAACAATGTTTTGCTAATTTGATGCGAAAAAGGTGTCTTAGTGCTAGCTGCTGGGTTCTTAGTTGCGTTGTTGGTAGATGCTGTATTAGGAAAAGGTCGTTTTGAACCATTAAAGCCTTTGTGATGTGGATGCTTTAGAGATTAGTATCTGGTGGAATTAATTATTTCTTCAATTAAAAAAGAGTGCTAATCATGAAAGATTTTCAAATTCACGATCAGTACTCTATTTATTTTGACAAGTAGCATTAATCTGCCACTGGTTTCAGTGCAAGGGCCTTTGCTGCTTCTTCACAATCATCAAAATGGTGCTTTGTTTGTCCAATAATTTGATAATCTTCGTGACCTTTACCAGCAAT
The DNA here is from genome assembly GCF_001437405.1 of Pediococcus ethanolidurans. Lineage (GTDB taxonomy): Bacteria > Bacillota > Bacilli > Lactobacillales > Lactobacillaceae > Pediococcus > Pediococcus ethanolidurans. Next base: position 3,501 of record NZ_JQBY01000007.1, read on the forward strand.
CAAGATTACGTCGCCAGACTTAGCCGACTCAACAGCTTTATTAATTGCTTCACGACGATCAACGTAAACTTGGGGGGTGGCATTGGGAACCCCAGCAAGCATGTCATTTAAAATTTCTTGTGAATCTTCAGTACGTGGATTATCGGAAGTAAAAATGGGTTTGGTGCTGTAATCAACGGCTATTTTAGCCATTTTGGGACGTTTACCATTATCACGATCACCACCGCAACCAATCACACAGTAAATGTCTTTTTTAGCAAAAGTTTGAATTGTTTTTAAGGCATTCAGTAAACTGTCTGGTGTGTGTGAATAATCCACAATCACCCTTACGCCAGTGTGCGATGGAATCGATTGGAAACGGCCCTTAACGCCAGTGACCTTTTCCAATGATGCAATGATTTGTGCTTCTGGTAGCCCACCAGCATAGGCGGCTGCAAAAGCGGCCAGTAAATTGTAGACGTTAAACTGGCCAATGAGTTTTGTGGTGATGTGCGTAAGCTGACCAAACACAGATAAATCAAATTCAGTACCATGACTATAGATTTCAATATTTTGAGCTCTAATCATCGCATCAGCATTTAACCCATAGGTGAGCACATGAGCAGCTGTAAACTGTTCAAACTCACGGCCAACTGGATCATCGGTGTTCAAAACGGCTACTTTAGTTGTGCCGTCTAAATTATATTTATTACCAAGTTGAGCAAATAACATACTTTTTGCTTGTGTGTAATTTGCCATCGTCTTATGAAAGTCTAGGTGATCTCGAGTTAAGTTAGTAAAAACAGCCACATCATAATCAATGCCCCAGACACGTCCCAAAACTAAAGCAATAGAAGAAACCTCCATTGAAACTGTTTTAACACCGGCATCACGCATTTGAGCTAGCGTTTTTTGAGTGGTAATTGCGTCCGGAGTCGTGTTGGCAGTTGGAAATGTTTGGTCATTGATGCGACGATACATAGTACCCATTAAACCGGTGGCCTGGTCTTGATCACGATAAATTTGATCAATTAAATGAGTGACGGTTGTTTTTCCATTTGTCCCAGTGACACCGATCATGTGCATTTTTTGACTGGGAGCTTCATAAAAGACATCGGCTAGAATTGCCATGGCTCGTTCTGTATTTTGCACATAAATAACAGGAACTGTAACGTCAATTTTTTTCTGGGCCACGATAATCTTGGCACCTTTTTCGACAGCTTGTTTAACCAGTGTATGCCCATCAACATGGTAACCGGCCACAGCAATAAACATGGCACCCGGTTGGATTTCACGGGTATCCTGTGTCAACATGGTTACTTCAAAATCGGTAGTAACAGCAGGTTGTACTTGTTTGAATTTTAAACTATTAATTAATTTGCTAACTTTCATTAAAACCACTCCTTTTATTTCTACACTTGCTTGTCTATTTATTGTGCGACCGTGAATTGATGATTCCGTAAAAATTCATCATGAAGACCATTTAAAGCGGCCGTTAAATCAGTTTTTTTAATCAGAATCCAAATGGTCGTATAACTGTCAGCAGACTGTAAAATATCAATGTGTCGTTTAGTTAAAGTATTCACAATTCGGGCCGTGATTCCGGGTGTACCGGTAATTCCAGCTCCAACAATTGCTACTTTTGCACAATTTGAAACAGTTTGATATTTAGCTCCAGCATTGGTTAAAGTTTTTTCAGCAAGTTCTGTGCAACTCTGCGGTAGGTTAAAGACTACCGAATTGGGAGTGATATTAATAAAATCAATGCTTAGCTTTTGAGTAGCCATAAGCTGAAAAATTTGTCCCGAAGTTAAAACGGTTGTCGTAACAGAAAACTGAGTTAAATCTGTTTGACTAGTAAGACCAGTCACCGTACGATAATGTGAAATCGTAGGTGTTTCTTCACCAACTAACGTTCCTAAATCCTCAGGTTGTTGATAGGTTGCACGAATTCGCATTGATAGATTTGCCTGTTTTGCAATTTCTACTGCACGAGGATGAATAACGCGCGCACCGTTATGAGCCAAATTTGCAAGTTCGTCATAACTAATGGTTTTAATGCAACGTGCTTTTTTTACTAGCCGAGGGTCGGCGGTCATAATACCCGCAACATCGGTAAAAATATCGACTTGCTTTGCTTTTAGCGCTATGCCAAGGATCGCTGCGGAAACATCGGAGCCTCCGCGACCAATGGTGGTGATTTCGCCATCTTTTGTTGCACCTTGAAATCCGGCGACTACAACAACGTCAACAGTTTTGAAAGCTTTTTTAATGGGAGTAGGATCAACATTTAATATTTTGGCATTTTGAAATTCATCATCGGTAACAATGCCAGCTTCACGGCCAGTCAATGCGATTGCATTTAACCCGGCCTCACGAGCTTCTTCTGTAAATACAGTGGCGGATACGATTTCACCAACAGAAACTAACATATCAAGTTCGCGAGTGGATAGTTTGGACTGATCATTATGAACCAGGTTTAAAAGACCATCCGTTGTATAGGATGCACCGGGTTCACGAAAGGCCGAGACCACAACCACAACTTTTTTACCCTGTTCAATTGAATATTTGACATGAACTAGAGCCTGTTTTCTGGCGGTTGAATCCTTGACAGAAGTGCCACCGAATTTTTGAATAACAATTTCCATTTAGTCTATACCAGCTCTCTACTGTTTCTTTGGTTCGAATTCTTCAACATAAATTTTGTGCCACATCATAAAGGTAAGGATTGTCCATAATTTTCGAGAATTGTCAGCAACACCATCTCGATGATCATCTAATAGTTTTAAAAAGTAATTTTTATCAAAATATTGTTCAGTTTGAGATTCCTGAATAATCGTGCGCGCCCAGTCATACATTTCATTTTTAAGCCAAAAACGAATAGGAACTGGGAAACCAAGTTTTTTACGATGTAGAACATGATCGGGCACAATTCCTTCAACAGCCTTGCGTAAAATATATTTCGTTGTGCCATGGCTAATGCGCAAATCGGCAGGAATACTAGCAGCAACTTTGAAAACTTCACGATCAACAAAGGGGGTTCGTAACTCCAAACTGTGTGCCATGGTTGTGCGATCCGCATTGTGTAATAGATCACCATTTAGCCAAGTGTGCATATCAATGAACTGCATTCTTGTAATCGGGTCGTATTGTGCAGATTCATCGTAAAAGGGTTTGGTAATTTTCTGAAAAGGATGATTAGTGTTGTAATTTTTAAAGAAAGCACGTTTTTCTTTTTCGTTAAAGATAAAGGCATTTCCTACATATCGCTTCTCCATTGGGACGGTTCCTCGTAAAAGAAAGGATCGTCCTTTAACACCCTTAGGAATTAATTGAGCAATGTAGTTCAAAGCGCCATTTATTGGTCGAGTATAATTAAAGAGTTTTAGTGATTCAGGTTCATGATAAATGGTGTAACCACCGAATAATTCATCCGCACCTTCACCGGTAAGTGCAACCTTGACGTGTTTGACGGCCTCTTTAGCTAGGAAATATTGTGGCACAGCGGCCGGATCAGCTAATGGATCGTCCATACTCCAAACAAACTTAGGAAAGGCCTCCATAAATGCTTCCGGTGTAATCAAGCTGCTGTAATTTTTAACTCCTAATTTATCAGCTGTTTCTTGAGCGACATCTAATTCGCTGTAGCCTTCACGTTCAAACCCGACTGAAATTGTCTCTAGATGGGGGTTTAAGTTTTTGGCCATTGCGACGATGATTGACGAATCAATTCCGCCCGATAAGAATGAACCAACGGGAACGTCAGACCGCATATGCATCTTGACAGAATCTTGTAAAACCTCACGAATCTTTTTGGTGTAAACTGCTTCAGATTCGTTTGTAGGATGAAATTCACGATGATAATAGCGATTAATCAATGGTGTTTTGCCAATTTGTTTAGTTAATGTACAACCAGGAGATAGAATTTTAATTTCTTTAGTTAACGTTTCCGGTTCCGGAACAAACTGAAAGGTCATGTAATCTTGCAGGGCATCTTGATCCAAAGTTTTGTGCGCTAGGATTTTGTAAATGGCTTTACTTTCTGAAGCGTAGAACAACTGATCATTTTGGATGGCGTAGTAAAATGGCTTGATCCCAAATTGATCACGAGCTGCAAAAAATGTTTGTTCCTTCTTATCCCAAATGACAAAGGCAAACATCCCACGTAAGTACTTGGTAACGTCTGCATGATACTTGGCATATAAGGCCAAAATAACTTCTGAATCCGATTCTGTTTTGAAGGTGTAACCTTCTTTAATCAAATCGTTACGCAATTCAACAAAGTTATAAATTTCACCATTAAAAGTTAACCAATAACGTTCGTTATCATAAGATAATGGTTGATGACCGCCATCCAAATCAATGATACTTAACCTACGAAATCCCATAGTGATGTGGTCATCTTCGAAGTAGCCACTATCGTCTGGTCCGCGGTGAACCAACATGTTTGTCATTTCATGAACCGTATTGTTTTCAGTTTGACCGTCAATCTTTGATATGTCGTTCAAACATCCTGCGAATCCACACATACGTCCATCTCCTCTTTTCGTTTTATCTAACTTTCTGTTTTTGACTATAAATGAGTCAGATTAAATTAACTTTAAAAAACACCACAAATCAGTGGTTAATTTGATTTTAGCGATAAATAATCAGTTATACAACGAAAACAAATAATAAATCGGAATAATGATAAAATAAGGGTATTAAAAGTGAAAGTGAGTGTATAAAAATGAAAGTTGGATTTATTGGGGTTGGCAATATGGCTCGAGCCATCATTACTGGCATGCTTAAAGCAAATTTTGTAAGTACTGACATTTTGGTTCACAGTGGTCATCTAAACCATTACGAGAAATTTGCAGCGCAAAACAAGTTGACTTTGGAAGACAGTAATCAAGCTGTGGCCAAAAATGCGGATGTCATTGTGTTAGCTGTCAAACCTGACATTGCCAAACAAGTATTAAGTGATATTAAATTAGAACTGAATAGTGATGGAAAATTACTGGCTTCAGTAGTTTCAGGACTAAGTGTGGCTCAAATGCAAGCTATTATTGGCAATTGGCCAGTCATGCGCGTTATGCCAAATGTGAATGTTGAAATTGGTGAAGGAATGACGGCGTTGGCTGCCAGTGGTGAACTAACAAATTCACCGTTTAATAGTGGTAAAAAACTTTTTGAACTGGTTGGTCAAGTGATGGCTATTTCAGAAAAAGATTTTACAGTTTTTGGAGCAATTGCCGGTAGTGCGCCCGCATACGCCTACTTTTTCATTGATGCCTTGTCTAGAGCAGGCGTTAAATATGGGTTGACCAAGTCAGATGCAACCAAAATCGCGGCTCAAGTTGTGAACGGCAGTGCCAAGATGGTACTTGAAGCGGATGAGAATCCAGCAGCATTGATTGATAAGGTTTCTTCTCCAGGTGGCACGACGGTAGCCGGTTTCTTAGCCATGGAAGAGGCCGGTTTTATGACATCGATTGTTAAGGGCATTGACGCGACAATTGCGAAAGAAAAAGGAGAATGACAGATTCCACTTGCAGTTGTGGTCTATACCGATTATAATGAACTTAAACAAAACTGAGGGGGATTTTTAGATAATGAGTACTGTATTGAAACACGCCACAATTTATACTGGATTAGAAAAAATTGATGATGGCTTCATTCGTTTTAACAAACAAATTGAGGCTGTTGGTCCAATGAGTGAGTTCCGTCCATTGCCAGATGATGACATTCATTTTGCAGCAGAAACAATCATTACACCAGGATTCATTGATGTTCATAGTCATGGTGGATACGGATTTGATGCCATGGATGGTGACGCTGATCAGATTAATGAGATGGTCACTAAAATGACACGTACAGAAGGAATTACAACTTACTTCTGTACCACAATGACCCAATCAAATGAAAACATTGATCATGCGATGAAGGGAGTTGCCAAGGCTGCTGCAGTTAACCCAGTAATCAAGGGTGTCCATTTGGAAGGTCCATTTATCTCAGCTACCTTTAAAGGCGCTCAACCTGAACAATATATCAAAGATCCAGATGTGCATTTGTTAGAGCAATGGAACAAATCAGCTAACGGATTGGTTAAATTAATTACCATGGCTCCTGAAGACAAAGGTGCAGACGAGTTTGAAGCATACTGTTTAGCTCATGGCATCGTGCCATCGGTTGGTCATAGTAATGCGAAACGTGCTGATTTATTAAACAGTAAAGTTAGCCATGGTACTCATTTATACAATGCCCAACGCGAATGGAAGCACCGTGAACCAGGAGTTACTGGTCATGTTATGTTGGAAGATAACATTTATGCGGAATTAATTTGCGATGGTTTCCATATTGTGCCAGATATGTTACGTCTTGCTTATGAAGTTAAAGGTCCAGAAAGAATTGAATTGGTTACAGATTCAATGCGTTCTAAAGGGATGCCAGAAGGCGAAAGCGAACTTGGTGGTCAAAAAGTTTACGTTAAAGACAAGCAAGCTCGACTAGCTGATGGTACTTTGGCTGGTTCTGTTTTGGAATATACAGATGCCTTTAAAAACGCCATGAAGTTCATGGGATGCGGAATAGAAGAGGCTGTTCAAATGAGTTCTGTCAACCAAGCAACTGAATTTGGTCTTGATAGTAAAGGAACTCTTGAAGTAGGTAAGGATGCTGATTTAAACTTGTTTGATGATAATTTGAATAAGTTGGCAACTTACAGCTATGGTCGTGAGTTCTCAAATTCAAAAGACTAATTTTTGTAGTGATCATTTTAATGATAATTAACACATTAGAGTCCTTATAGGAGGTGGAATTATGGGATCCCCCATTTATATTCAAATCCACAATGAAATAAAAAAATCAATCGAGGCTGGTAAGTGGGCAATTGGTGACCGTATTCCAGCAGAACGAGAATTAGCCGAGCAATTTAATGTGAGTCGAATGACACTTAGACAGGCGATTCAAACATTAGTTGATGAGGGTATTTTAGAGCGGCGCGTTGGCTCAGGGACCTTTGTAGCTAATCAAAAAGTTCAAGAAAAAATGTCAGGTGTGACAAGTTTTACTGAACTGATGATTGCACAAGGGAAAAAACCTTCTAGCAAAACCATTTCGTATCATGCTGGGCAACCTTCTATGAGTGAAAGTGAAAAGTTACATTTGGGTGATGGCGAATTAGTCTTACGAATGGAACGGATCCGCTATGCTGACAATGTGCCCATTTGTTTTGAAACTGCCACGGTACCCGAAAAATTGGTTAAAGATTTCAGTAAGGCCGAGGTAACGAGTTCACTTTATGGAACATTAGAGAAAAAGGCTGGTTTGGTACCCGGAAAAGCGACACAAACAGTTTCAGCAATGTTGGCTTCTGAAAAAATAGCGGAATATCTGTCTGTAAAACGAGGTGAAGCGATCTTGCGGTTACGTCAGGTTTCGTATCTGCAGGATGGACAACCTTTCGAGTATGTTCGGACACAATATGTGGGTGAACGATTTGAATTTTACTTAAATCGGTAAACCAGAAGAAATAAGTGCCTATATAAAAATAGTTTGTCAATTTTCAAAATGAAAAGGGCAAACTATTTTTTTGAAACAATTTTTATTTATTTTTGAGTTTATGAATTTCCCACATGAATTGAGGAATGATCATTTGCCGTTTCAAGCGCCTCGGATCGGTCAATAAACGGTAAAACCATTCTAGATGATGAGTTTGCCAAAATTTTGGCGCGCGTTTCACGTTGCCAACAAAAACATCAAAACTACCACCCACACCCATCCATAAACCATTTGAGAGATGGCGGTGTTGCGCAATAAATTTTTCCTGTCTAGGAAAACCAGTGGCAACAAACACAATATCTGGTTGCTGATGTTCAATATCAGCGGCAATTACGGCCTCATCTTTAAAGTAGCCATCATGGGCACCAACAAGTTGAATGTTAGGAAAACTAGTACTTAATTTGGACTTCAAAGCACTGATGACCGCTGACTTGGCACCTAAAAAATAGACTTTTTGGTGAGTTTTGTTCGCCCATTCAACTAATTCTGTAAAAATATCATAACCGGCTATTCGTTCTGATAACGGTGTTTTTAATGAATTAGCGGCCTTGATAATACCAATGCCATCAGGAGAAATATAGTCGGCTTTGAGAATGGTTTCGCGATATGAGTTATCAGTTCTAGCGTACATGACAATTTCAGGATTAGCAGTTACAACAAAAGTATTTTGGTGATTCTTAACACGTGTCTGAAGTTGTTCGACGAACTGCTTGCGAGTTGTATTGGCAAACGGAATGCCCATAATTTTCACGCTAGAAAACGGGTCGTTCATAGTAAAATCAATCCTTTCGATTATGGAAAATGACGCACCACGGAAAAAATGATAAAATAGGTGCAACTATTGTTAATATTATTAAAACACTAACTAACTGAGGAGTACACTCGTCATGACTAAAAAATATCCGGATGACAGTTTAACGTTACATACGGATGCTTATCAAATTAACATGATTCAAACTTATTGGGAACAAGGAATTTACAATAAGAATGCGGTTTTTGAAGTTTTCTTTCGGGATATGCCATTTAAAAATGGTTACGCAATTTTTGCTGGATTGGAACGAGTGGTGAAGTATGTTCAACAATTACACTTTACCGACTCAGATCTGACTTATTTGAAAGAATCAGAAAATTATCCAGATGACTTTTTGGAATATTTACGTAATTTCAAATTTTCTGGCACAATTCGTTCTGCTGTTGAGGGTGACTTAGTATTTAACGGTGAACCCATTATGCAGGTTGAAGGCCCCTTAGCAGATTGTCAATTGGTGGAAACAGCTATTTTAAATGTTGTGAACTATCAAACTTTAATTGCCACTAAAGCTTCACGAATTAAATCAGTGGTCGGCAATGATGCTTTACTAGAGTTTGGTACCCGGCGTGCTCAGGAAATGGATGCCGCAATCTGGGGAACCCGTGCAGCATACATTGGTGGCTTTGATGCGACAAGTAATGTCCGTGCGGGCAAGATTTTTGGAATCCCAATTAGTGGCACACATGCGCATGCACTGGTTCAGTACTATCGTAACGATTATGATGCTTTTAAAGCTTATGCGCAAACGCACCATGATTGTGTCTTTTTGGTAGATACGTACGATACGCTTAAGAGCGGTGTCCCTAATGCTATTCGCGTGGCCAAAGAAATGGGTGACAAGAACAACTTCTTGGGAGTTCGAATCGATAGTGGTGACATGGCCTACTTATCTAAACGAGTTCGTGAACAATTGGATGAAGCTGGATTTCCAAATGCAAAAGTTTATGCTTCTAACGATTTAGATGAAAAAACAATTCAAAACTTAAAAATGCAGGGAGCCAAAATTGATGTTTGGGGCGTGGGCACTAAATTGATTACGGCCTATGACCAGCCAGCCTTGGGTGCGGTTTATAAGATGGTTTCAATTGAAGGCGAAGATGGCAAAATGGTGGATACCATCAAACTTTCCAACAATGTTGAAAAAGTTTCAACTCCCGGCAAAAAACAAGTTTGGCGAATTTCTAAGAATGCCGATGGTAAATCAGAAGGAGATTATGTTACCTTGTGGGATGAAGATCCACAAAAACAACCTTCTATTTATATGTTTCATCCAAACTATACGTACATTAATAAAACGGTCAGTGATTTCAACGCGCGACCATTGTTACATGATATCTTTAAAAATGGTGAACTTATTTATAAATTACCAGAACTTAAAGAAGTTAAGGCTTACTCGCGAGAAATGCTTGATTCGTTATGGGATGAATATAAACGTGATTTAAATCCACAAGATTATCCGGTTGATTTATCTGAAAAATGTTATGATCATAAAATGAACAGCATTAATGGTGTTCGAAAGTATGTGAGTTCGTTAAAATTTAAGGAATAAGAGAGATGAGCAGAGATGCGAGAGCTACAACAAAAAATTATTGCGGATTTAAAAGTTACCCCACAAATTGACCCAGAAACTGAAATTCGACGAAGTGTAGATTTTTTAAAAGCTTATTTAAAGAAAAATAGCTTCATTAAAAGTTTAGTTTTAGGAATTTCTGGTGGACAGGACTCTACGTTAACTGGAAAATTAGCTCAGATGGCAATTACCGAGATGCGTGAAGAAAGTGGCGACCAATCTTACCAATTTATCGCCGTTCGTTTGCCATATGGCGTACAGGCCGATGAATCAGATGCCATGGCCGCAATTGAATATATGCAGGCTGATCAGGTAAAACGAGTTGATATTAAACCGGCCGCAGATGCAATGGTACAGGCACTTGAAGCTAATGATTTAAACATTAGTGACTTTAACAAAGGCAATATCAAAGCTCGTGAACGAATGATTGCGCAATATGGCATTGCGGGTGCCAACAGTGGCATTGTCTTAGGAACGGATCACGCAGCAGAGTCGGTCACTGGTTTTTATACTAAGTTTGGTGATGGTGGGGCCGACGTAACGCCAATTTGGCGGTTAGATAAACGACAAGGTAAGGCACTTTTGGCAAAATTAAATGCGCCTAAACATTTATATGAAAAGGTACCTACAGCTGATTTGGAAGATAATCGACCGGCTTTGCCAGATGAGGTTGCTTTGGGTGTGACCTACGATGACATTGATAATTACTTAGAGGGTCACGAAATTGACTCGCAAGCTGCTGAAAAAATTGAAAACTGGTATAAAAAGACGGCCCATAAGCGTCATTTACCGTATACAGTTTACGATCAATTCTAGTAGCTGATAAATTAAAAATAAAAGTACTTGCTATTAGGTTTACTTATAGTTATAATAAATTAACAATCAAACATGAGGGAGTAACTAGCAGTTATTTCTGCGGCAATGTCGTCAACAAGAAAAAATCTGGTATTGCCTGAAAAAGTGAGACTCGTGGATGTTCGCATTTTAGTGTGAACATGCACGAGTCTCTTTTTTAAAAGAACTCTTGCATGTCAGAATAATAAGGAGGAACACATGAAAGCTACAAAAGTAAAGTATTATAACCAAAGCGTGGAAGATGTGCTGAAAGCTCAAGGCAGCTCTCCTGAAGGGCTAACGGATGCCCAGGTTCAAGAAAGCTTAACCAAACATGGTCCTAATCAGTTGGAAACAAAAAAGAATACTACTTTATTGCAAAAGTTTATTGCTCAGTTTAAAGATTTGATGATTATTGTTTTAATTGCAGCTGCAATTATTTCGGTGTTTGTGGGTGAGGGCGTGGATGCAATCATCATCTTGTTGGTGGTTGTTCTTAATGCTATCTTTGGTGTTTTTCAAGAAACCAAGGCAGAAGAAGCCATTGCTGCCTTAAAAGAACTTTCTGCACCACAGGCTCATGTTAAACGGAATGGCAAAGTCGAAACCATTAAGAGCGAAGATGTTGTCCCGGGTGACATTGTTTTGCTTGAAGCTGGTGATATTATTCCGGCTGATTTGCGTCTGATCGAATCTGCTGGTTTAAAGGTAGAAGAAGCGGCCTTGACTGGTGAATCTGTTCCGGTGGAAAAACAAATTGCCATACTGAACGATAAAAAATTACCAATTGGTGATCAAACTAATATGGCATTTATGAACAGTAATGTCACATATGGTCGTGGTAGTGGTGTGGTTGTTGGTACCGGAATGCGGACAGAGGTTGGGCAAATTGCCAACATGATTAATAACGCTGAAGAAACAACAACGCCACTGCAACAAAATTTGGCGCAGCTGAGTAAAGTGTTAACAGGCTTAATTTTAGTGATTGCCGCGATTGTGTTTGTGGTTGGAATGATTCGTGGTAACGAAAGTTTAATTAATATGTTACTGACGGCTATTTCCTTAGCGGTAGCGGCCATTCCAGAAGGATTACCTGCTATTGTGACAATTACACTTGCATTAGGAACGCAAAGAATGGCAAAACGACACGCCATTATTCGTAAATTACCAGCAGTTGAAACTTTGGGTGGTACTCAAATTATTGCCTCTGATAAGACCGGAACATTGACACAAAACAAGATGACAGTTGAAAAAGTTTTTGTGAATAATCAACTACACGATGCCCAAAATGTGCAATTGAAGGATTATCCATACAATCACTTATTTGAGTTGATGATTTTGAACAATGATACCAAACAAACAAAAGAGGGCTTGATTGGTGATCCAACAGAAACAGCGTTAGTTCAATTTAATTTGAATAAGCACGAAGACGTAGATAAGCTAATTCAATCCGAAAAACGGGTGGCAGAGGTGCCGTTTGATTCTGAACGAAAATTGATGTCAACGTACAATCAGTTGCCAGATGGTCGATACATTCAAACGGTAAAAGGTGCGCCCGATGAACTCTTACAGCGGACAACATTGTTTGAAATTGAAAATGATGTTAAACCAATGGATGATACTGAACGCAAACTTATTTTGGAAACAAATCATGAGTTGGCCACCCAAGCAATTCGTGTATTGGGTTTTGCCTACCAAATTGTGGATGAAATTCCTAAAACATTGTCTTCTGAGATTGTGGAACAAGAATTAATTTTTGCTGGGTTGATTGGCATGATTGATCCAGAACGTCCAGAAGTTGCGCAAGCAGTTGTGGAAGCTAAACAAGCAGGAATTCGTCCTCTTATGATTACGGGCGACCATCGGGATACTGCGTCTGCCATTGCAAAACGGTTAGGAATTATTGGTGAAAACGACGATCAAGCCGTAATCTCTGGTACAGAATTGGATGAGATGGATGATAAGACTTTTGCCAAAAAAGTAAAACAATATTCAGTTTATGCACGAGTTGCTCCAGAACACAAAGTGCGCATTGTGAATGCATGGCAAAAGCAAGGTAAAGTAGTTGCCATGACAGGAGATGGCGTTAATGATGCACCTTCACTGAAACAAGCAGATATTGGTGTCGCCATGGGAATCACAGGGACCGAAGTTTCAAAGGGAGCTAGTGATATGATCTTGGCAGATGATAACTTTTCAACAATTGTTGTTGCAGTTGAAGAGGGACGGAAAGTATTTGCCAATATTCAAAAAGCAATTCAGTATTTGTTATCGGCTAATTTGGGTGAAGTTTTAACCTTGTTTGTCATGACAATGATGGGTTGGCAAATTTTAGCACCAGTTCACATTTTATGGATTAATTTAGTTACCGATACTTTCCCAGCCATTGCTTTAGGACTGGAACCAGCTGAAAAAAATGTGATGAAACAAAAACCGCGTGGTCGGGAAAGCAATTTCTTGTCCGGTGGTGTCGCAGGTAACGTCGTTTATCAGGGGCTATTAGAAGGATTAATTACGTTAGCCGTTTATGGAATTGCAATTTGGTTCCCAGTACATGCTTCATATGCTCAAGTCCATGCAGATGCGCTAACAATGGCATTTGCAACCTTAGGACTGATTCAACTTTTCCATGCATTTAACTCAAAATCAATTCACGGTTCGATCTTTAGTGCCACAACTTTGAAAAATAAATTCTTTAATTGGTCAATTGTGGTATCGTTTATACTGTTAGCTGCGACAATTGTGGTGCCAGGATTAAATGATATTTTCCATGTGAGTCATCTTGATCTTCATCAATGGGCAATTGTGGGTGGCGCTTCTATATCAATTGTGATCTTAGTCGAGATTGTCAAATGGTTCCAGCGTCGTTTCGCAGCTCGTTAATCAGTAAGAATGGAGAGATTTTAAATGCGTAAAAGTAATCCACAAGGTTATGCCAATTTACTCAGTCGAGTGATGGAATCGTCTGAACAGATGGGCGATGAGGTTGATCCTCATTTTCAAGATTTTAAAAAGACGTTGGCTTTGAAAGGTGCTGAATCTTTTAGCGAACATGATTTGCACGAGATTGTCACGATTTTTAAAAAAGCCGTTGATCTGTATCAGCAAAATACAGAAACTTTGAAAAGAGCTAAACCGCCAGTACAGATATTGGGACGTCATAAGCAATTGGTAAGTGCTTACCAAACGTATGCGGCCGACTGTGAATTAATGCTGACTAGTATTGATGAACAAAAACGTCAGATTAATTCTGACCAATTTAGTAAGGCTGAACAGGCGCAAGATAAGGATATGGATGCTGTTTCAAAGGCTTTTGATCGGATCATGTCCCTGTTAATGGGTTAAAACACAAAATTAAAACTAGGAAGAAATTTTCCTAGTTTTTTTGTGAAAAAAATTAACTAACAGAGATATTTTTAGAATATGTGTGGTAAAAAAAGATGTTCGCCACGGACAAATAATCACGTATGCTATACTGGTAACTATGTGTTATTGGGATTTAATGTTTAGTTTGGAGTGAATTTTTTTGGAAGATCGAATTGTAAAAATTGTAGAACAACAGCTGTCAGACATGCGGCCAAAACAGATTCATGCAGTATTGAGTTTGTTAGGTGAGGGCGATACGGTACCCTTTATTGCACGGTATCGAAAAGAACGAACGGGAAGCTTAGATGAAGTTCAAATTCGTGAAATTCAGACCAGCTATAATAAAGCAGAGAGCTTAGAAAAGCGCCGTGACGATGTTTTAAAACTAATTTCTGAACAGGAAAAATTGACACCAGCTTTAGAGAAGCAAATTAAAGCCGCTGATAAACTTCAAACGGTTGAGGATTTATATTTACCATACAAACAAAAACGTCGAACGAAAGCCACAATTGCTAAAGAGCAAGGTTTAGAGCCGTTTGCATTTTGGTTAATGACCTTCCCACAAGGTGAGTTGACTGCTAAAGCCAATGAATTTATTGATCCTGATAAAAAAGTAACCACAGTTGAAGATGTGCTGGCAGGTGCACATGAAATTCTTGCAGAAGCATTTGGTGATAGTGCTGGATTCAGAGATTGGATTCGTAATTATACCCGAAAAAATGGCCGTTTTGAATCACAAGTAAAAACTAAGGGAAAACAAAAAGATGAGCAAGGCGTTTATCAACTCTATTATGACTTTGATGAATCATTGGCTAACATGGTGTCACATCGAGTCTTAGCGATTAATCGTGGTGAAAAAGAAGGGGTTTTAAAAGCCCAAATTCAAGTAGATGACGATGCTATAATGCGTTATTTACATTTTCGGATCATCGGTGGCCATGAGGGACCAGCAGTAGCCATTTTACAGGCTGCTTATGAAGATGCGTATAAACGTTTTATCGGTCCTGCAATTGAACGGGAATTACGCAGTGAACTTAGTGAAGAAGCTAATACACAAGCAATCAATGTTTTTGGAGAAAATTTGTATCACCTGCTCATGCAAGCTCCAATCAAAGGAAAAGTTGTTTTGGGATTTGATCCTGCCTATCGAACCGGTTGTAAGTTGGCAATTATGGATCCTAACGGGAAATTCTTAGCAAAAAAAGTTATTTATCCACACAAACCAGCTTCTGAGACCAAACGAAAAGCGGCAGCTGGTGAATTTAAACAATTTTTAGAAGAGTATCAAGTTGAAATGATTGCCATTGGAAACGGAACTGCCAGTCGTGAGTCTGAAGAATTTGTTTCAACAGTTTTAAAAACGATTGAACGCAAAATTTACTATGTGATTGTAAATGAAGCAGGTGCGTCGGTTTATTCTGCTAGTAAAGCGGCTCGAGATGCTTTTCCTGAACTACATGTTGAAGAACGAAGTGCCATTAGTATCGGCCGTCGTTTGCAGGATCCGCTGGCTGAATTAATCAAAATCGATCCTAAGGCTGTTGGTGTGGGCCAATATCAACATGATGTTCCTCAAAAAGAATTAACCAGTCAACTCGATACAGTAATTGAAACTGCTGTGAACCAAGTTGGGGTTAATTTGAATACGGCTAGTCCTCAGTTGCTAGAACACATTTCTGGTTTAACAAAAACCACGGCACAAAATATTGTGAACTGGCGAGATGAAAATGGAAGTTATGAAGCACGAAATCAATTGAAAAAAGTACCTCGCTTAGGACCTAAGGCGTATGAACAATCTGTTGGTTTTTTACGAATTGTGCAAGGGAAAAATGTGCTTGATAATACGGACATTCATCCTGAAAGCTATAAGGCGGCCAAAAAATTATTAACTAAGACTGGTTTAAAGATGGCTCAAATTGGCACACCTGAAGCGACAGCGGCTTTTAAACCACTGAATCTTACTGAAACAGCACAAGAGTTAGAAATTGGTGTTGAAACTTTGAAGGATATCATTGCCGGATTAGAGAAACCAGGGCGTGATTTACGGGATGGAATGCCAGCACCATTGCTTAGAAGTGATGTTTTGACTCTTGAAGATTTAAAGAGTGGCATGAAGCTTCAAGGAACTGTGCGTAACGTTGTGGATTTTGGGGCCTTCGTCGATATTGGTGTTAAACAGGATGGATTAGTGCATGTTTCTAAGCTAACTAAGAAATTTATCAAGAATCCAGGTGAAGTTGTTTCAGTTGGTGATGTTGTCACGGTTTGGGTTGAAAGTGTTGATTTAGATCGTCATCGCATTCAGTTAACCATGTTAGATCCAACTGAAACAGCGGCTCAATGACAGATAATGACTTACAAACGTTAGTAGAACAAATTTCAAGAAACGATTTTCATCGTGAATTTAAACACCGCGCTTTTTTTAACTCGCGGTTGAGAACTACTGGTGGTCGCTACCAATTACAAACACATAATATTGATATTAATCCGCGAATGTTATCGGAACATGATTTACCAACTTTAATTGGCATTATTAAACATGAATTGTGCCACTATCATTTACATTTATTGCATCAAGGATATCAACACCGAGATTCAGATTTTAAAATTTTGTTAGCACGGGTACATGGATCGCGTTTTGCACCGGCAGGACCTGTAAGACAGCAAACTAAGCGGCATTTAATGTATACGTGTCAGAAATGTGGGTTTAAATATTTACGCCAACGACATATTGATTTAAAAAAATATCGATGTGGCAAATGTGGCGGTAGATTGCAGCTTGTGCAAGCGAGTTAACATGAATTTTATTGAAAAAGGTTGTAACTATTGCCGATTTTTGCTAATATAGTTAGGTAATAGTTTTGCACCCATGGCGGAATTGGCAGACGCGCAAGATTAAGGATCTTGTCGGGAGTTTTCCCGGTGGAAGTTCGAATCTTCTTGGGTGCATCCTAAAAAAGAAAAGGATTGAGAAATTAAATTTTCTCAGTCTTTTTTTGCGCCGTTTTTACCAGATTCTAAATCTGTAGAGAATAATAAATGTAAATTTGGGTCATTCTAGTTGCTGAGTGGTTACTTTTTGTATGTAATCGACAATTACTGTATTTAGCGGCATTAAGCAAGTATTGTATCGAAAAATAACTAAGAATGAAATCGCTGTATTAATTGAAACAGTGTGTTAAACTGTACTGTATTAATTAAGTGTATCAGAAGCGTATCAAAATTGAGGAACAGTAAATGAAGAGAAAAGATCGTATATACCAATTTGTAATTGAAAAAACCACAACAAGTACTGTTGCACAGTTGACCGACGGCGCAGCTTTAACAACTGCTGAAGTAGCCGATGCGTTAGATTTAATTCGTTCTAACGTTAGTAAAGAACTAAATCAGTTGGTTCGAGAGGATAAACTATGTAAATTGAGTGGCCGTCCGGTTCGTTATTGTCGTTTAATCGAAGAAAATGGCCATGAAAAGAAAGTCAATTCATCTCCTTTGATGGCAGGAAAAAGACGCATTCATAGTGGTTTAGAGACGAATTTAAATAGCGAGCAGCCCACAACGGAGATTAGTGATGTCTTTGAACATATGATCGGAAATAGCTCAAGTATGCACAATCAAATTGAACAGGCAAAGGCTGCAATTTTGTACCCACCTCGCGGTTTGAACACTTTAATAATTGGACCAACTGGATCTGGTAAAACTTACTTTGCTAATGCGATGTTTCAGTTTGCCAAGAACCAACAACTTATCCAAAAAACGGATGAATTAATTACGTTTAATTGTGCGGACTATTCGCATAATCCAGAACTCCTAATGTCACACCTCTTTGGATATGTTAAGGGCGCGTTTACAGGGGCTAATGAGGATAAAGATGGTCTAATTCAAGAAGCCGATAATGGCATGCTGTTTTTAGATGAAGTACACCGTTTGCCTCCTGAAGGCCAAGAAATGATTTTCTATTTCATGGATCATGGAACATACAGTAAGCTTGGTGAAACGTCCAAAGTGCATCATGCAAATGTTCGTTTAGTTTATGCTACCACGGAAGATCCAGAAAGTTCTTTGCTAAAAACTTTTGTCCGTCGAATTCCAATTACCATTCAATTGCCTGCGTTTAATAAGCGAAGTGCAAAGGAACGAATTGAACTTTTGAAAGTATTGTTAAGCATTGAGGCCAATCGCACGCATAAACAAATTACGCTAACAGAAGACGTTGTGCAGTCTTTGCTGGGCAGTGTGACATATGGGAATGTGGGTCAATTAAAATCTAACATCCAACTTGTTTGCGCACGTGGATTTTTGAATAATATTGAAAATAAGGGTGAAATTATGATTTCGGTGGATGATCTGCCACCGAATATTAAGGATGGTCTGGTTCATTTAGCTTCTAACCGCCGTGATTCTGGTGAAATTTCGAAATTACTAGAACCATATATGACAATTCAACCTGATTCGGATAACCACGTTCTGACAAACCGAAATGATAGTTATGAATTGCCTTACAACTTATATGAAATTATTGGTGATAAAGCGACTTTATTGCGTCAACAAGGCTTAGATCAAGAACATATCAATCATTTTATAAAAACAGACATTAATCTTCATTTGAAGACATTTTCACCCGATGAAGATGATATGCGTGCTGAAGCTAAACTAGCTGAAATCGTGAATCAAAATATCATTGATTTTACTAAGGAAATTCAAAGTAAAATTGAAAAAGAACTTAATTATAGTTTTCGAGATAATTTTCTTTATGCGATGAGCTTGCATATAAGTTCTTTCATTAAACGAATTCAATCTGGTAAACCAATGCGTACGATGAGTAAGGATTTGGTTGCTATGGTGGAAGATTATCCTAATGAAATGAAAGTTGCCCAAGAAATCAAAACACAGCTAGAAGATCGCTACAATGTTCCAATTCCGGAATCAGAAAGCTATTATTTGGCAATCTTATTGGTATCTTTAAAAATTGCGCCAACTTCCGGTAAAGTGGGAATTGTCGTTGCTGCTCATGGTAGTAGTACGGCTACTTCTATGGTACAAGTAGTTTCTCAATTATTGTCGGATAATACTATCCAGTCCTTTGATATGCCTTTAGATATGGAACCGCAAACGGCCTATAAGGAAATTGTTGACTGTGTTAAACGAGCAGATGAAGGTAACGGTGTGTTGCTTTTAGTGGATATGGGGTCTTTGAGCACGTTTGGTAGTAAAATTACCGATGAAACTCATATTCCAGTTAAAGTGATTGATATGGTCACCACCGCAATGGTTTTGGAGGCTGCACGAAAAGCATCGTTTATTGACACCGATCTTGCAGCAATTTATTCTGAATTGCGTGAATTTCATGGCTATTCACGAATTAATGTTTCTAATGAACAAAAAGAAAAGCACAATGAAATTTCGGAAACACCGCTTCCCAATGCAACCCGGCCTAAAGCAATTGTGGCCATTTGCTCAACTGGCGAGGGAACGGCTAAGAAAATTAAAAATATCCTTGACCAGTTATTAGTAGAAAATCTAATTGATGATATTAAGGTAATTCCAATTTCTTTAGTGGGGATGGAACATCATCTCAAGAAGATTCAGGCAAATTATCAAATTATCGCCACAACTGGTGTCACTCACCCGAAGATTCAAGCGCCGTTTATGCCTCTGCAAAAGGTTTTACAAGGTGGCGGAGAGGCCTTTATCAACAAAGTAGTAGAACGGGATTCCTTACAGTCCTTTGATGGTAAACAGGATGTAAAACTTACCAAGGAACTTTGTTGGCAATATTTGGATGAGTTCTATACCTTTATTAATCCACATAAGATTACGGATGTGCTGTGGCAATACATTGATCAGTTGCAAAGTGATACACAAAAGAAATTTAATGAATCCTTTAAAATTAATCTAATTATGCACATTGCGGGTGCAATTGAACGAACTGTAACCAATGGTGCGATTTCTGCTCCTGAAGAAGAATTACAAAAATTAACCAAATCAGAATGGTATCCAGCGGTAAAGGCTGTGAATGAAAGTAATTTAAGACGAATTCGAATTGATTTACCTCGTGAAGAAGTTTATTACATTGTCAAACTATTGGAAACTTGGCAAACCAAAGATGAAAAGCAACAAGAAGAGCTAGCTTCAAATCAAATAATAGAATAAGAGTACTAGTCCAACTAATTAAAATAACACACAAAACTGATACACTTTTAATGTATCAATTTTGTGTGTTATTTTTAAAGCCCTTAAAGTAGGCGTTTTCATTCAGTGTATCTTGGCACGGTTTTTGCTTATATATAAGTGAGTGCAAAAAATGATGGTCTTGTACTTAACGTATCAACGTCTGAGTCAACAGATAAATCTAGTTACAGGGTATTAAGAAATTATTCGTTACATTTTTATTTACTGTAACAATCATAATAGGAGGTATAGAAATGGTAGGGATTATCATTGCTAGTCACGGTGAATTCGCCAATGGGATCTTACAGTCCGGATCGATGATTTTCGGAGATCAAAAGGATGTTAAGGCTGTTACATTGAAACCCAGCGAAGGACCCGATGATATTAAAGGAAAGTTGGAAGATGCAGTTGCATCTTTCGAAAACCAAGATGAGGTATTATTCTTAGTTGATCTCTGGGGCGGAACACCATTTAATCAAGTGAATGGATTGTTTGAAGCTCACAAAGATAAATGGGCAATCGTTGCCGGTTTGAATTTACCAATGTTAATTGAGGCATATGCTTCAAGAATGTCGATGAATAGTGCTCGTGATATTGCAGCACACATCATCGAGACAGGTGTTGAAGGTATCAAGGTTCGTCCAGAAGAGTTACAGCCCAAAGAAAAGGCTCCTCAAGCTTCTGCAAAGCCATCAAATGCAGGTGCTCCAGGAAAATTTGAGTATGTTTTGGCACGAATCGATTCACGTTTGTTACATGGTCAGGTTGCAACCGGTTGGACAAAGGCAGTTAACCCAACTCGAATCATTGTAGTTTCTGACAATGTTGCTAAAGATGAGTTACGAACCACCATGATTAAACAGGCTGCACCATCAGGAGTGAAAGCTCATGTTGTGCCAGTTGATCAGATGATTAAATTAGCTAAGGATGACAAGCACTTCGGTGGTCAACGAGCATTACTACTTTTTGAAACACCACAAGATGCCCTTAGAGCTATTGAAGGTGGCGTTCCACTGAAGACACTTAACATTGGTTCTATGTCTCATTCAGTTGGAAAAGTTCAACCTAACAAGGTTTTGGCTTTTGATCAAGATGATATCGATACTTTTGCTAAGTTAAAAGATCTTGGGGTTACGTTTGATGTTCGTAAAGTCCCAACAGACGCCAAAGATAATATGGATGACATTCTCAAAAAAGCTGAGAATGAGTTACAAAAACAGAAATAATTTAATTTAAAGAAAACGGAGGATTAATCGTTATGAATTTAAACGCTATTCAGATGATTTTAGTCGTTCTCGTTGCATTTTTAGCTGGTATGGAAGGTATTTTGGATCAATTCCAATTTCATCAACCAGTTGTCTCATGTACGTTGATCGGCTTAGTTACGGGAGACTTAGTTCCTTGCATTATTTTAGGTGGTACTTTACAAATGATCGCTTTAGGTTGGGCTAACGTTGGTGCTGCTGTTGCACCTGATGCTGCCTTAGCCGGTGTTGCATCTGCAATTATTCTAGTTTTAGGTGGTCAAGGTAAAGCTGGAGTTTCTTCAGCTATTGCGATTGCCGTTCCTTTGGCTGTTGCTGGTTTGTTACTTACAATTCTTGTACGTACCATTTCAACTATGATTGTGCATATTATGGATAGGGCCGCTGCGGCAGGTAGTTTTGCCCAGTTGGATTTCTGGCAGTGGATTGACATTTGTTTACAAGGTATTCGAATTGCTATTCCTGCTGCATTGATCTTAGCAGTTGGTGCTGGTCCCGTTAAATCATTATTGGATGCAATGCCTTCCTGGTTAACTGATGGTCTTTCCATTGGTGGTGGTATGGTTGTTGCTGTTGGATATGCAATGGTTATTAATATGATGGCAAGCGCTGAAGTATGGCCATTCTTTGCACTTGGCTTTGTAATGGCAACAATTACTGATTTGACATTGATTGCCTTAGGTGCAATCGGAGTTTCACTTGCTTTGATTTACTTAACCTTATCAAGTAATAGTGGTAGTGGTTCAAGTAATGATGGCGGTGGCAGCAACTCTGGTGATCCGCTTGGCGATGTCATAGATAACTATTAAGGAAGGGAGTGCAAAAAATGGCAGATGTAAAAATTAAGTTAACAAAAAGAGATCGTGTTTCCGTTTGGTGGCGTTCAACCTTCCTTCAAGGTTCTTGGAACTATGAACGTATGCAAAATGGTGGTTGGGCTTATTCATTAATTCCAGCTATTAAAAGATTGTACAAAACAAAAGAAGATCGTGCTGCAGCTTTAAAACGACACATGGTATTCTTTAATACCCATCCTTACTTAGCTTCTCCAATTCTTGGTGTTACAATGGCACTTGAAGAAGACCGTGCTAATGGGGCTCCTGTTGATGATATTGCTATCCAAGGTGTTAAAGTTGGTATGATGGGTCCTTTGGCTGGTGTTGGTGATCCAGTGTTCTGGTTTACTGTTCGTCCTATTCTTGGTGCTTTAGGTGCTTCATTGGCTATGAGTGGAAGCATCATGGGTCCAATCATCTTCTTTATTGCTTGGAATATTATTCGAATGGCATTTACTTGGTATACACAAGAATTCGGCTACAAAGCCGGTGCCGCAATTTCAAAAGATTTATCTGGTGGCTTACTTCAAAAGGTTACTAAAGGTGCTACAATTCTAGGTATGTTTATCTTAGGATCCTTAATTAACCGTTGGGTTGTTGTTAAATTTACACCAGTTGTTTCACGAGTTAAACAATCTGCAGGTGCTTTCATTGATTGGGATAAACTTCCAAAGGGCGCTGCTGGAATCAAAGAAGCTTTGACTCAACAGGCTGCTGGTCGTACTTTGGATCAATTCAAAGTGACAACACTTCAAGATAACTTGGATGAATTAATTCCAGGATTAGCTGGTTTGTTGGTTACCTTCCTTTGTATGTGGTTACTCAAAAAAGGCGTTTCACCAATTATCATTATCTTCGGTTTGTTCGCCGCAGGTATCATTTTACATGTTTTGAACATCATGTAATAAAAATGGAATTAGTCTGGGATTTAGTTCCCGGGCTTTTTTTATTAATAGCTAAAGGTTGAAACTACAAAAACACATCTCGTTAACTGATATAAAAGCGTTCATGGTAACAAAATCAGATTAAATTGCCGTCTTCCAGCAAATTTGGGCTGGAACGTAGTGCGAGTTCTTGCGGCTGATTTTTGTCACAAGAATCGATATCGTACGAAGTATCAAACATTCTTAGTCCGGAGGCGATTGGTCTCAGGTGCCCACCCCGTTCCAGACCGGGTGAGCCGTAGGACGGTAGTTAGAACTCTGTTTGTAAACTAAGCTGTTTAACGTCAGTTATTGAAGTGATTTTTGATATTTTCAACCTTTAGTTAATAGTAGAAAATAAAAAGCGGTGACTAATTTTGCTCAAATGATAAAATCGCCGTATAATAGCAGTAATTATTGAGAGAATGGAGTCAAATAAATGGTTGAATCTATCAATACAAAAGTAGACTTAGTAATAAAGGGAACATCATACATTGGTCTGGGACGTTATGGTCAGATTATGATTGGTGATAAGGGATTTGAATTTTATAGTGATCACAATGTGAAGGATTATGTTCAAATTCCATGGAGTGAAGTTAGTTATGTGGCAGCTTCAGTTATGTTTAAGGGCAAGTGGATTCCTCGCTTTGCGATTTTTACGAAGTCAAACGGACACTACACTTTTGCGGCAAGAGATGCCAAAAAAACTTTACGAGCCATTCGGGTTTACGTAGATCCTAAAAATATGGTTCGTTCTTTAACCTTTTTCCAAGTTCTCAGACGAGGCTCACGAAATATTTTCAAAAAACTTAAAGCAAAGGTTGGACGACATAGTTAATTCAAACAATTTAGAGGAATTATAAATTAATGACAGAGTCTATAAATACGAAAATTGATTTAAAAGTTAAAGCAACACTAGACGCAGGTGCGTCTCAAAAGGGCAAAATTGTAATTGGTGATAAGGGATTCGAGTTTATTAATAATCAAAAAAATCGTTATTTTGTCACTTTACCTTGGAATGAAATTGACCATGTTGGAGCCACACGAGGAATTCGAAAAGGGCATATTACTCATTTTACAGTTTACACGAAACGTCATATTGGCTATGTATTTACTGCAAGAGATTCTAAAAGAATATTTGAAGAGATACGTCCACACGTTGGTGCTAAGAATTTAGTTTATGAGAAGGATATGTTTGATCGTCTCCGTCATAGTTTTGAAGATTTGACTAAAAAATAAGAAATTGGTTTTGAGGAGGAGCAGCAAAATGATTGCGTACATTGTGGCGAGTCATGGTGAATTTTCGGAAAGTATCTTGGAAGCATCCTGGGAACTTTTTGGTAAACAAGAAAAAGTGGTTTCAGTAACACTGAAACCTGAAGAAGATCCTAAGGACTTGTTGGCTGATTATCAAACTGCATTGAAAAAATTTGACGAAAATGACCAAGTCATCTTTTTAGTTGATTTATTTGGTGGAACACCATTTAATGTGGCAGCTCAAATTGTTGTTAAACATTCTGAACAAATGGCACTGGTTGCAGGATTAAATTTAGCTATGTTGGGTGAGGCGTATGTGGTACGTGATCAACCTTTGACGGATGCCGTGTTTCGGTTAGAACAAAGTGCAAAGTCTGCGGTTCGTCATTTACAGGTACCAGATGAAGTCAAAGGAGACGACTAGTTTTGACAATGAAGATTTGTTTAGCTAGAGTGGATAGTCGCTTACTTCATGGTCAAATAGCAACCGGTTGGGCAAAAAGTGTCAAACCAAATCGGATATTAGTGGTTTCAGATAATGTTGCTAATGATGAATTACGAAAAATGTTAATCGTTCAGGCTGCTCCAATGGGTGTTAATACTAATGTCATTACCATTGATAAGATGCTACGAATATATAGAGATCCGCGCTTTGACTCCTTTAAAGTGCTTTTGTTAACCGAAAACGTACAGGATATGTTGCGACTAGTGCGTGGTGGGATGAATTTTCAAGATTTAGGAATTGATATTGGTAGTTTGGCGTTTTCTGAAGGAATGACCATGTTAAACGATTCGATTGCGGTTGGTACTGATGAAATTAAAGCAATTCGGGCATTACATGACTCTGGCTTACAGATATTTGCACAGAAAATTCCCAATGATGGTAAGAAGGATATTATGACAATGTTGGAGAAAAATAAGCTCTAACCAAAGTAAGTAATCTTTTTAAAAGTAACAAGGCTGGGGAAAACTCCCAGTCTTTTTCTGTTTCCGAACTTTAATAGCTGAAATCAGAGCAAAAAGGCTAATTTTTTCGTTTAGGTACGAAAACCAAACGACTCAAAGAACGGACCATTCGATTGCCTAGGTTTATCGTCTTAGCGATTCGTAGTATGCGCGAAGTCAAACCACCTTTTTCCCACTCTCCTAAAAGCTAATTTATTATAAAGATTTTAATTAGAGTAACTCCAAATTACCCAAGCAAGAAAAAGATTGGTAAAATAGAGAAAATAGATTTAAGTGAGGATGTGCCAAAACGGTGAATATTAAAATCGCGGCAACGGGACATTACGTTCCTAAAAGAATTGTCGATAATTTTGAATTAAGTAAAATTATGGATACCAGCGATGACTGGATTCAATCTCATACAGGAATTAAGACTCGCCATTTTGCTATGAATAATGAAAATACGTCTGATTTATGCACTAGGGTTGGTGAACAACTTCTAGAAAAAAGTGGTTTAAAACCTGAAGAAATTGATCTAATTTTAGTTTCGACAATTACCCCAGACAGTTTAACTCCGGCGACTGCATGTATTGTGCAAGATAAATTAGGAGCAACCAATGCATTTGCAATGGATATCTCAGCAGCTTGTGCAGGTTTTATATTTGGTCTAAGCACAGCTGAAAAATTTTTACGTTCGGGTCGCTATCATAATGCTTTAGTAATTAGCGGTGAAACGAATTCCAAAATGATGGATTTTACAGATCGAACTTCTGCCGTCTTCTTTGGCGACGGAGCTGGTGGTGCGCTTTTAGAAACAACTGAAAATACTAACGAAGAGTTTTTTATTGATGAAAAGTTACAGAGTGTAGGTAGTCAACATCAAACTATTCATAGTGGTAGAATCGCACCGATTACAAAAATTGCAGGCACTAATTATCCAAAACTCGATGCGTTTTATCAAGATGGTCGTGCCGTATTTGCGTTTGCCACTGAGACGGTGCCCGTTCAAATGCGTCAAATTTTAAATAGAAATCATGTAAATGTAAATTCACTTGATGCAATTATTTGTCATCAAGCAAACTTACGAATTATTGAGAAAATCAGTGCCGCATTGGCAGTCCCAATGACTAAATTTCCAACGAATGTTACTACCTTTGGCAACACATCATCTGCGGGCATTCCCATGGCATTAGATCAACTACAACGTGATACGCATCGACCCCAAAAGGTTCTATTAACGGGATTTGGTGCTGGATTGGACTATGGTAGTATGCTGATTAATTTCTAAGGAGGAGTTGTCAAAATTGAATTTAGAAGACGTCAATAAATTGTTAGATAAATTAGAGCAACTTGATTTTGATGAGGTTGATTTAGAATTCGACCAGGCTAGAATTCATGTTAAAAAAAGGGCAAATAATACTTCACAACACGAAATTACCTTTGATTCCGATCAAAAACAAACTGAAGCTGACGTATTTATGGTCAAAAGTCCGATGGTTGGTGTAGCTCATTTAGAAGCCAGTCTAAAAAAAGGACAAAGAGTACACGCAGGCGATGTGGTGGCACAAATTGAAAGTATGAAGTTGTTTAATGATGTGACAACGTTGTATGGTGGTGTCATCAATCAGATAAAGGTCAAAGATGGCGAATCCGTCGAATTTGATCAACCGTTATTATCGATTAAAAAGGATAAGTAAAATGTTCAAGAAAATTCTAATTGCCAACCGTGGTGAAATTGCGATTCGAATCATTAGGGCTTGTCAGCAGTTGAAAATTGCTACTGTGGCTGTTTATTCAACAGCAGATCGGCAGGCTCTTTTTGTGCAACTTGCTGATGAAGCAGTTTGTATTGGTCCAGCCAGCGCAAAGAATTCTTATTTGAATCGAGAGGCCATTTTAATGGCAGGCATCAATACAAATGCAGATGCCATTCATCCAGGCTATGGTTTTTTATCTGAAGATGAATTATTTGCGCAAATGTGTGAGGAATGCGGCATGACTTGGATTGGTCCTCAAGCAAGTTTGATTCATGACTTTTCTGATAAAACGAATTCTCGAAAAATTGCCAAAAAACTGGGCTTGCCAATTATACCTGGTACGGGGATGATTACGAGTGAACCGCAATTATATGATCAGGCAAATAAGCTTGGTTATCCAGTGTTGCTAAAAGCCAGTCACGGTGGCGGTGGTAAAGGTATTCGGATGGCTAGTTCTGCTAAAGACCTGTTTGTAAAATATGAAACGGTAAAAGAAGAGGCAGGATCATCTTTTTTGGATGGCTCGATTTATTTAGAACGTGATTTTGAGGCGGCTCGTCATATTGAAGTTCAGGTGTTGGGGATGCCAGAAAAATTACTTATTTTAGGTGATCGTGATTGTAGTTTACAAAAACATCGTCAAAAAGTTATTGAAGAAAGTAATGCCAGCATTCTGACACAAGCGGAACGTCAACACCTTTATAAATTGGTGCATCAGTTATTGGATGGAGCAAATTATCAAAGTTTAGGAACGGTTGAGTTCTTGTTTGTGCAGCATCAGTTTTACTTTCTGGAAATGAATACGCGTCTGCAAGTGGAACATGGTATTACTGAAGAAACTAGTGGGGTTGATATTGTTCAGGCGCAAATCAAGGTAGCAGCACATGAGTCATTTGAGTTACCAAATTTGAATTTTCAGGGGCATGCAATTGAATGTCGGTTGAACGCTGAAAATGACATGACAGCACATTTGTTTGAAACGGGAAAATTAACTGAATTTACAATGCCAACTGGAATTCGTGTCGATACAGGTCTGCAAAGTGGTGATGTGTTAACTCCATTTTATGATCGCCTATTGGCAAAAATTATTGTGCATGGAACTGATCGAACGATGACCGTTAAAAAAATGCAGGATGCGCTAGCTCAAATAAAGGTTAGTGGAATTGGCACAAATTTG
Source organism: Pediococcus ethanolidurans (assembly GCF_001437405.1). Taxonomy (GTDB): domain Bacteria; phylum Bacillota; class Bacilli; order Lactobacillales; family Lactobacillaceae; genus Pediococcus; species Pediococcus ethanolidurans. The sequence continues at coordinate 31,934 of NZ_JQBY01000007.1, forward strand.
AAACAATTAAAACAAATTATCAGTAGTGAACAATTTATTAAGGATCATTATTATATTCATTCGGTCGGAAAAATGATGGAGGAATCAACTCATGAGTCATTTGCCTGAAAAAAATAGCTGGCAAATTTGTCAGCACTGTGGAAAACATGTTCATGACTTGCAGTGGGCACCGTATTTTCGGTGTCCTTTTTGTCAAAATTTGCAGCGCTTATCAAATGAACAACGTTTGAAAGTTACGGTAGACGCTGATAGTTGGCATGAAATTAGATTAAATGCACAAACCACTAATTTTTTGGATTTTCCCAATTACTCTGCAAAACTGCATGAAGCACAAAATAAGACGCATCATGGAGAAGCTATTCAAATTGGAACGGCCAAAATCAACACGTTCCCGGTTGCATTAGGCATAATGGATAGTCATTTTATGATGGGAACTTTGAATACAACGGTGGGCACAGCAATTAGACAGATTATGCAAATTGCTAAAACTCAAAAACTACCGCTAATTCTTTTCATTGCTTCTGGTGGGGCACGGATGCAAGAAGGGATCTTTTCTCTATTACAAATGAATACAATTTTAAATCAATGGACGGAATTTGAAAACGACAGACAGTTAGTGATTAATGTTTTGACAGATCCAACTATGGGTGGTGTTTCTGCCAGTTTTGGATTTAAATCTGATTACGTGTTAGCAGAGGATCACGCACAAATTGGTTTTGCGGGGAAACGGGTGATTGAGCAAACCACGCATGAAGAATTGCCTGATAAGTTTCAAACGGCAGAGGATTTGCTTACCCATGGATTGATTGACGAAGTGGTCAAAAGAGAACAGATGCGAACTAAATTAACGACCCTTTTACGTCTACATAGTGGAGGCTAAAAAGATGGCTAAAACGTTAGAAGAAAAAATTAAATTAATTCGTTCCCCCAAACGGTTAACGACACAACAGGTAATTAGTCAATTAGTGACTAATTTTTTTGAGGTTCATGGTGATCGTCAATTGGGTGATGATCCGGCGGTGAGTGCAGGCATTGGTTTATTTCATGCTCGGCCAGTCACGGTTCTGGGTATTAATCGAGGTACGAATATTCAACAGCGTCGTGAAGTGAATGGTGGTGCTGTTCGTGTGACGGGGTATCGTAAAGCTTTGCGAGTTGTAGAAGCTGCAGAAAAGTTCAATCGGCCAGTCATTTCTTTACTTAACATGCCTGGTGCAGACGCGAGCGTTTTTTCAGAAGAACATGGACAAAGTGAAGCAATTGCAGATCTCATTTTAAAAATGGGTCAATTGACGGTACCTAATGTGGCATTATTTTTGGGTGAAGGTCACAGTGGTGGTGCGTTAGCGTTTAGCAATGTCAATCAAATCTTAATGTTAGAGAACGCGTTGTTTTCAGTGGCATCGCCAGAAGCAGTTCAAGCCATTTTAAAAAATCGAAATCAAACGCAGGATGCAAGTGAATTTATGCCAATGACGGCACAACAGTTAGAAAAGATCGGCTTAGTAGATAACATTATTTTGGAAACCCCAGCTAATAACTTAATTGAACGAATTGATGTTGCTCTTAGCAAAGCATTAGATCAGTTGAGAGATTTGGATGCGGCGCAATTAAAAAAACAACGGTTAACCAAGTTTGAAAAATTAATTGAATTTAATAAAAATGAACAATAAAAAAGAGATTTCTTTGATAAAAGATTACGATTCAGCAGGTGTGTCCTGTTGCATGCTTTCATTTGGAAATCTCTTTTTGTGTAAGTTATGGTCCGGTTGTTGGCGAACCAGTGTTACTGTTTTGATTGACTGTATTGGTTGAGCTAGATGCATTGCTATAGCTTGAAGAAGTAGAGCTAGCAGTTGTACTTGAAGAACTCTGAGTGGTAGTTGAGCTAGTCGTTGTATCCGAACTTGAACTACTATCAGTTAGTTTTGTTGTATTGGCTAAGCCTAATTCCTTACGAATTTTATTTGAAATCTTGCGTCGTTCAGTCATAGAGGCAACTTGGTAAGATAAACCATCAATCGTTTCGCTTTCACCTTCCAAAGTATTAGATTTTATGTGGTGAGAAGCATTTTTATAACTAAAACGTAAGGCAAGCATATCATTGAAAGTTAAGTTAGTTTTCATGTTCTTTTGAACAGAATTCAAAATACTTTGGAAACGAGTAACTGAAGAAATTGTTAAGGCTTTACGAACAACAGCCAAAATAACCTGACGTTGGCGTTTTTGACGACCGTAATCGCCATCAGGATCATCATAGCGCATCCGGGAATAAGAAAGAGCTTCTTTGCCAGTTAAGTGGGTTTTGACACCTTTTTTAACGTTTGCTGATCCGTATTTAAAGGTTAGTGTTGGGGTAACATCAACGCCACCGACAGAATTGACAAGTTCCTTAAGACCACCCATATTCATCACAATATAAAAATCAATTGGAACATCAAGAAGATTTTGAACAGTTTTAATGGACTGTGATGCGCCACCAATTGTATATGCAGCATTGATCTTTTGAGTTGTGTTGTTAATTGTAACGGCAGTATCACGAGGAATGCTGGTCATATACGTCGTTTCTTTTTGAGCGTTTAACGATGCCACGATCATCGTATCACTCAGCCCTTTAGTTTTACGACCAAGGGCACCCGTGTCGGTTCCAAGAATTAAAACATTGAGCGGATCTTTATTTTTAATCACTTTTGAAACGTTTCGGGCAGTTGGTGTTTTTGTTTTTTGGTAGGCTTGATTGGCAACTTTTTGAGCACTAGTGTACATTGTATAGGCTTTGACACCACCAGCAATCAACAAAATTAGGGCAACTATGCCAATACTCCACCAGATCTTTTTGTGGGATTTTTTGGCACTTTTCATGTGTTTCTCACTCACTAAGGTGAACCTCTTTTCAATTATTAAATTTTAAAATTAAAACGTTTTCCCCGCGCTTACATCATATTTCAACGGCCTTTTTATGAAAATGGTCTATGAAAATATGCTATACTAATCATTGTTGCATTTATCATACACCATCTAGGGAAGGGATAAAATCACAATTTTTATACATAGTATTCAAGGCGTTATTATCATTATTGTGATGATTGCCATTGGATATATTCTGTCTTGGCGAAAGTGGTTTGACGAGAGTTCTTCACGACTAATTGCCAAATTAGTGACTCAAATTGCTTTACCTGCCTATATGATTAGCACGATTACTCATGATTTTACTGCAAAAAAGCTGCTAAGTACACTACCAGATTTAAGATTTCCTGTTTTATCCATGTTAATTTTATTTGCGTTAGCGGCAGTTTTATATCGAGTGATGCAAATTAAGGAACAACACCGGGGATTATTTGAATCAATGTTTCTAAATTCTAACACTGTTTTTATTGGTCTACCGGTCAATATGGCCTTGTTTGGTAATCGAAGTTTGCCATATGTACTAGTTTATTACATGGCAAACACCACCATTTTTTGGACGTTAGGGGTTTGGTTAATTCAAAGAGACGGGACAACTTCAGAAAAATTCAATTTGAAGACCACTTTGGGTAAAATCTTTTCACCACCATTACTTGGGTTTATTGTGGGTGTTTTATTGGTTATTTTCCATATTCAACTTCCACAATTTGTATTGACTGATTGTCAGTATATTGGTGGTTTAACAATTCCACTTTCCATGTTTTTCATTGGAATTGCGATTCAGCGCGCCGGTATTCAAAACGTAACCATTGATCGGGATAGTTTGGGTGTTTTATCAGGGAGATTTATTTTTGCCCCAGTTCTCATGACACTACTGGTATTACCAATGCCGGTTCCTGTATTAATGAAACAAGTTTTTATTTTGCAATCGGCAATGCCAGTAATGACCAATGCCCCAGTAGTGGCCAAATTGTATCATGCAGACGAAAAGTATGCAGCAATTATGGTGACCGAAACCACCTTGCTAAGTTTGGCAGTTATTCCATTATTAATGTTATTTGTTAAATCAGGATTAATTACTTAAGTTTTAGCAATATTGTAGGAAAAAGAACGTCAGTTTAAAAATATTTGGGAGATAATAAAGAAATTGAGAAAAACAGTCAGTTACATTAGTTTTTCAACTTTAATGTTTAGTTTGATGGAAATTGCCCTTAAAATGGCAGGCGGCGCGTTTGACCCGATTCAACTGAATTTGATTCGGTTTGCCGTGGGTGGATTAGTATTGTTACCAATTGCCTTAAACTCTTTGAAAAAACAGCAACGTAAACTTAATTGGAAAGATTTGAGATTATTTGGCATTACAGGATTTATCTGTGTCATCATTAGTATGACGTTGTATCAACTAGCGATTGTATATTCACCAGCAGCTACAGTTGCAGTATTGTTTAGTTGTAATCCTGTGTTTGCCTTAATTTTTTCATATTTAATCTTGCATGAACGTTTAGGACGTGCTAATTTAATTTCAGTAGTTGTTTCTGTGATTGGTTTACTAGTAATCGTCAATCCAGCCCATTTAACTAATGTTGTGGGATTAACATTGGCTGTGACTTCAGCCTTAACTTTTGGCTTATATAGTATTATTTCACGGTACGGTTCACAAAAACGAGATTTAAACGGTATTGTGATGACTTGTTTTACTTTTTTGACCGGAACCGTTGAACTGCTGGCAATTGTTGCTTTAACACATGTACCAGTTATCGGTCGTTCAATGACGCAAGTGAGCTACTTAAAACAATTTGTCAACATTCCAGTTATTCAAAATATTAGTTGGCAATATTTACCATTGTTGTTCTTTATTGGTGTTTGTGTCACTGGTGGAGGATTTGCGTTTTACTTCTTGGCAATGGAAACTTCAGACGTTTCTACAGCCTCTTTGGTGTTCTTTATCAAACCAGCATTAGCACCAGTACTAGCGGCGCTAATTTTAAGTGAACAGATTACCTTGCCAACTATTATTGGTATCGTGATTATTTTGTTAGGTTCAGTTATTACCTTTATTGGAAATCGTTCGAAATCAATTCGATCCGAAATGGGACAACCAGTTTATCCTGATAAAACGAAAAAGACTGATTCAGACGACTTAATTGGAGAAGTAGAAGACTTTAATTCAAATGTTGAAGATGAGGATTAAAAATGACGTACTTAGTCTTATTGAGGCATGGTCAAAGCATCGCTAACCGTGATAATGTTTATACGGGGTGGAGCGATGTTCCATTAACACAGCAGGGCAGACAAGAGGCTCATCAAGCTGGAAAGCTTATTTATCAAACAGGAATTCAGTTTGAAGATGTGCATACATCTTTGTTAAAGCGGGCAATCACGACGGCGGATATCGTCATGGACGAAATTCACCAAAATTGGTTACCAATTCATAAAGCTTGGCGGTTAAATGAGCGCCATTATGGTGCACTTCGTGGGCAAAATAAGGATGAAACACGTAAAACATATGGTGTTCATCAAGTGGCCTTGTGGCGCCGTAGTTTTAAAGCTGTCCCACCACTATTGAAGGCAACTGAGTCAGATCGGCGTTATATGCAGTTGGGTGACGTTGAACCTCGTGGCGAGAGCCTTGAGATGGCTTATAACCGACTGTTGCCTTATTGGACGGACCAAATTGCTCCCAAACTTTTAGCGGGCAAAAACCAGTTGGTTGTGGCCCATGGTAGTACTTTACGTGCCCTCATTAAGTACTTAGAACAAATTAGCGATGAAGGCATTGATGGCGTTGAAGTCGCCAATGGTGAACCAATAGTTTATCAATTTGACGAAAATTTGAATATTGTGAGCAAAGAAGTGCTGGACTAAAAATGAACCAGCTAAAAACGAATTTTGAGGAGAAGGCTGTAGTTGGCCTTCTTTTTTGTTAACAATGAAGCTTGTTGTATGGTCAGGAATGAGTTGTCTTTGAGAATCGATTAGGGCTATACTACCGATATAGTAACCCTAATTATAAAATTTTTTTAAAAATAATCTTTAATTGAAATTTAAATTATTTACTGATTGGAGTGTAGCCATCATATGCAGTACAAGGATAAATATAATTTGACCCGTGATCAAAATGTTAGGTTTGCCAAAATGAATTTTACTAGGCTAGTGCACACAAATGCACGTTTTGAGGGAATAAACACGACCTTACCACAAACGCAAACTATTATGGATGGAATGGGTGTTGATGGTGTTTCTGTAGAAGATATAAATACCATTATAAATTTGAAACGCGGGTGGGAGTTGATAACAACCCCCAATGAAGAGACATTGACATTAGACTATGTGAAAAAGGTTAATGCTATTGTTGCAGCTCAGGATGCGTTAGTTCCTGGTGAATTACAAAAGGGTAGTAGCAAAGTGCAAATTGGTACGAGTGAAGATTTTGTACCAGAGCCTGTTGATACAGAAAAAGAACAAAAATTTTTAAAGAATTTGTTATCAAGTCCCTTAAAAAGCACGACAGATAAAGCAATGACACTAATGTATCATTATATGCGCGGTCAAATTTTTGGGGATGGAAATATAAGGACGGCTACGTTAGTTGCAAACAAGCTGATGATTGATAATGGTGCTGGTTTAATCAATGTCCCCTTAAATCATTGGCATAAATGGAACGAATTAATTGGCGATTTTTATCGTACTAACGACATGAACGTGATTGAAAAATGGACTTATGATAATGGCATTCAGGGTGTTCAGCTTTTTCGTGTAAATTAAAACTAATGGAGAAATTTGAACTGATTTGATTGCTACTAACTTTTTTAGGACAACTCCGCAAAGCAGACTAAATAAATAGGCAAGGCTCCAGCCGGGAATCCTCCCGTCATCCGCCTTACCTATTTACTTAGTCTTAGCGCTTTGTTACGTTCACTTTTTTAGGACAGTTGCACAAGGCAAGCCAAAAAAAATAAACAGGATTCCAGCGGGATTGCGATCCCACCTCCATCCTGCTTATTTTTCTTGACTTTAACGCCTTGTTCCGCTCACTTTTTTTAGGACAACTCCACAAAGCAAGCCCAAATAAATAGGCAAGGCTCCAGCCGGGAATCCTCCCGTCATCCGCCTTACCTATTTATTTAGTCTTAGCGCTTTGCTACGTTCACTTTTTTAGGACAGTTGCACAAGGCAAGCCAAAAAAAATAAACAGGATTCCAGCGGGATTGCGATCCCACCTCCATCCTGCTTATTTTTCTTGACTTTAACGCCTTGTTCCGCTCACTTTTTTTAGGACAACTCCACAAAGCAAGCCCAAATAAATAGGCAAGGCTCCAGCCGGGAATCCTCCCGTCATCCGCCTTACCTATTTATTTAGTCTTAGCGCTTTGCTACGTTCACTTTTTTAGGACAGTTGCACAAGGCAAGCCAAGAAAAATAAACAGGATTCCAGCGGGATTGCGATCCCATCTCCATCCTGCTTATTTTTCTTGGCTTTAGCGCCTTGTTCCGCTCACTTTTTTAGGATAACTTCACAAAGCAAGCCCAAATAAATAGGCAAGGCTCCAGCCGGGAAATGTCCCGTCATCCGCCTTACCTATTTATTTAGTCTTAGCACTTTGTTACGTTCACTTTTTTAGGACAACTTCACAAAGCAAGCCCAAATAAATAGGCAAGGCTTCAGCCGGGAAATATCCCGTCATCCGCCTTACCTATTTATTTAGTCTTAACGCTTTGTTACGTTCACTAATCCTTGTATGCCAACGCACCCATTGGATCCCATGGCAACAATTGAGTTGGTTCCTCAGCTTGTGCCTTTCGTTGATCTTCCGTTAAGAATTGTTTGTCTACAACGACTTGGTAGCAATATTCGCTCATCCATTCATCCGTCATGACCATGTAACCCTTAGTTCCGACCTTGTCACCCCAGCTGTTTTCGACTTTCCATTTCTTTGGTTCGCCGTCAACTAAATCAACACCAGTAATGACCATCGCATGAGTCATCAAACTCTCACTATAATCCAAACGTTCTGCCTTAGACATTGATAAATCAATATCAAAAAGAGCTTCCTCATCATAAACGCCAAGATCCAATAATCCACGTTTTCTTGGTTCTGAATGCTGACCGACATCACAACCAAACCAAACACTATGACCAGCCTTAAGTTGGTTAATAGCTGCTTGCTTGAAATCATGCATGTTTAAGTTTAAATGCTTAACCTGACGACCACCAACAACGTTACCCAACATTTCAATTGAGTAGGTATGGTTAAATGGTTTGTCATCAGTAGGAGCATTGATGATTGAAACGTAGTTAGTAAGATCCCAACCAACAAACTTTTCAAAGAATGACTTAGGCGTTAAACCAGCTTCACGATGGAAGTTCTTGTCGTCATCACGGTATTCCCAGTCAAAAGTTGTAGGTGGTTCACCAAAGCTATATGAAGCCATTCGGTAAACTTCTTCCAACATTTTTTCTTTGCGTGATTGAACTTGTTCGTCTGAAGAACCGGCATTAACAAGTTCACGTAATTCAACAGCATCCTTACGAAGTTTTTCGTTTAAGAGGGTGTTGAATTCGTTAGACTTGTTACTGTTGTAAGTTTCAGGATAAACAGATTCTGGAACGATTCCATATTTGTCAATGATGGCACATAACATGTCCCACTGACCACCATCACCTTGAGGCTCATTTAAAAGCCAGGCAACTTTACGATCTGAAGTTGGCTTGTCAGCAGTAGCAATGATATTTTCGTAGAACCAGTTTGATTTTTCAAACTTATCCCAGAAAAAAGTGTAGTTTTGAGAAAGCTCAAAATCCTTGAGCTTAAACTCTGCAGATAGATGATGACGCATCGTGTTTAATGCGGCAAACATCCAACAACGACCACTTTGTTTCTGATTAGCAACAGCACCTGTCTCTAAATCGATTGAAAAAACTGGGCTGAAGTCTGCGCCGCCACGAAGGCCTTCGCTAGCTGCTAAAATACCATTTTTAGTAACCGCACGTTCGAGGACTTTAGACTTGTTTTGTTCATTATAGTGTTTTGCATAACGAGCAACTTGATCTTTAGAAATACTGTTATTACTCAATTTATTCACTCCTAACCTATGATATATAAACATTGTAGTCGAAAAAGAATAATTAGTAAATGCTTAAATCTTGATTAAAAACTGTTTAGGGACGGGCTTGGATAACTTCAGGACCATTTTGGCGACCCACAATGATGGTATTGACCATATCTAAAAATAGACCCTGTTCAACAATGCCAACCTGTTTGATTAAATAATCGGCCAATTCGTGAGGATGTTCAATTTTTCCTAAATGAAGATCAATGACATAATTTTTTGAATCGGTTAAAACATGGTCGCCACTTTCATCCAGTCTGAATTGCGGATGAAGTCCTTTGGCTGCTAGTTTTTTGTAGACTTGTTGACTACCATAGGGAATTACTTCCAAAGGTAAGGGGAATTTACCAAGTTCTTGAACCATTTTGGATTCATCCACAATCCACATGACTTTGGTAGAATTGGTTGCCACAATTTTTTCGAACAGATGGGCAGCACCGCCACCCTTAATGCCTTGATAATCTGCGCTAATTTCATCGGCACCATCAATAGTAAGATCAATATGGTCCACTTCATCGACCGACTTGACCTGAATACCTAATGATTCAGCTTGTTTAGCAGTCCGATTCGAAGTTGGGACACCGATAATGTGAAGATTTTCCCTTTTAACGCGTTCACCAAGGGCATCGACCATAAATTTAACGGTGGAACCTGTGCCAAGACCAACGACTGTGTTATCTTGAATAAATTTGACAGCTTCTTGACCGACTAATTTCTTAAGTTCATTTTGATCCATTATTTTTCTCCATTTCATTTTTGGTTTCTAGAGTAGTGTGATCATCAATCAGCGCCTGATACTCGGTATGCTTTTTTAAATAAGTTCGCGCATAAGGACATAATGGATAGATTTTTTTATGCTGTTCTTTAGCAAAGCTCAAGATCTTCAGCATGAGTTGTTGTGCTAAACCTTGACCACGTAATTCTGGATTTACAAAGACCTGTTCAATAACTATAGTTTCTTGTTTCTTAATGAAAAAGTAAGTGACACAACCACCAATTTTTTCGTGATAAGTAAAACTGATTTTTTTGCCGTCATTAGTGAATTCCATCCCAACACATCCCTCTAAAAATTGTTAATTTACATTAATTGTCGCTTTCGTATTTTGCAAAGTCAATTAGAAAACTTAAATTTCTTCCTTTTACTGAATGAATTAGTTTACAAAACTTGATTTCAAACGGATAATGTACAAAGATTAAACTTTTTAATGCGAATTTACACATTAGATAAACAAGAAGGGAATTTTTAATATGAAACGTGGTTTTGAAATTGTTTCCAAATATCAAGATAAAAATCTGAATCTTCCATATCGTTCGACCAACCATGCGGCTGGGTATGATTTTGAAGCGGCTACGGATTTTGTTTTACCTTCCATTTGGAAGGGCAATTTTTTGAAAGTTCTCTGGGCACTACGCCATAAGCAAGCTGTTAGTGAAACGGATTTACTAAATGGTAGTAAGGATTTAAAACCTTTTTTGGTTCCAACCGGAATTAAAGCTTATATGCAAGATGATGAATTTTTACTGGCTGCCAATCGATCAAGCAATCCGTTGAAACGTAATTTAATCTTACCTAATGGTGTTGGCATTATTGATGCAGATTATTATAACAACGATAGTAATGAGGGTGAGATCTATTTTCAATTGATCAATATGGGTCTTCGAGATATTACGATTAAAAAGGGCGAACGAATCGGGCAGGGAATCTTTATGCCTTATTTGCAGGCCGATGGTAAAGATGAGCATGCAACTAAGCGAGTGGGTGGTTTTGGTTCATCTGGTAAGTAGTAAGTTTAAGGATTTATAAAGATATTTTCAGATCAATTGTTTCCTTAAGAATATGCTAAAATTGAAGGGAGCCGATATCACAATGGCAAAAGCAAAAACACAGTTTGTCTGTCAGAATTGCGGGTACGTTTCACCCCGTTTTTTGGGCCGTTGTCCAAGCTGTGGTCAATGGAACACATTAGTTGAAGAACGTGTTGAAAGTGAAAAAGTGAATCATAAGGCACGGATTAGCTTTGAAGGGCAGCACGCCAAGCCACAGTTGATTAGCCAAGTTGATATGACAGAGACTCCGCGTGTCAAAACTGGATTAGAAGAGTTTAATCGTGTTTTGGGTGGTGGAATTGTTTCCGGTTCACTGGTTCTGATTGGCGGGGATCCGGGAATTGGAAAATCAACGCTACTGCTACAAATTTCTGGTCAATTAAGCGAAAAAAAGCATCGCGTGTTATATGTTTCAGGAGAAGAAAGTGCGGCCCAAATCAAAATGCGGGCCGATCGCTTGCATGTCGCAAGTGAAAATTTTTATTTGTTTCCAGAAACAGATATGAATAGCATTCAAGCTGCAATCAAAGAACTTAAACCAACTTATGTGGTCATTGATTCTATTCAAACAATGCAGGAACCAGACATTCAATCCACAGTTGGTAGTGTGGCTCAGGTACGTGAAATTACAGCTGAATTGATGCAAATTGCCAAAACAAACAATATTACGATTTTTATCGTGGGTCACGTGACCAAAGGCGGTGCCATTGCTGGTCCCAAAATTTTGGAGCATATGGTGGATACTGTTTTGTATTTTGAAGGTGATTTGCATCACACGTACCGAATTCTACGAGCGGTTAAAAATCGATTTGGTTCAACAAACGAGTTAGGCATCTTTGAAATGCGCGAGACAGGATTAACCGAGGTAGCCAATCCTTCTGAGATCTTTTTAGAGGAACGTTTGAAAGACGCAACTGGTTCCGCAATTGTGGTGTCAATGGAAGGTACGCGTCCTATTTTGGTAGAAGTCCAGGCGCTAATTACGCCGACAACCTTTGGGAATGCTAAACGAACGGCTAGCGGTTTGGATCATAATCGTGTTTCGTTGATCATGGCCGTGCTTGAAAAAAGAGCTAATTTTCTTTTACAAAATCAGGATGCCTATTTAAAGGCGGCTGGTGGGGTAAAATTAGACGAGCCAGCGATTGATTTAGCCATTGCGATTAGTATTGCTTCAAGTTATCGGAACAAGGGGACGGATCCGATGGACTCGTTTGTGGGCGAAATTGGATTGACTGGTGAAATTCGCCGGGTAAATCGAATTGAGCAACGTGTGGCAGAAGCTCAAAAACTAGGTTTCAAACGGATCTATGTACCAAAGAACAATTTGCAGGGGTGGACACCACCGACTGGTATTCAGGTTGTAGGAGTGGCTACTTTAAGTGAAGCGCTGCATAAGATTTTTAAATAATTGGTTTTAATTTTGAAAGGAGGGATGTTTGATGAAAAAAAATATTATTAAATCTGTCTTTGCCTTGGCAGGTGGTGCGTTGGGCGTTATTTTGTTACCACCGCTGTGGATTTTATTGTCGTTGGGTGATCACTGGTGGCTAAGTAATTCAGTTACAAATTTCTTGGTTGGTGCAATTATTTTCTTTATTATTTCAATGTTCTTAGCTGGCTATGTTGAACGCCTCGTAAATCGGTTGGAAAAGCAAATTTCAAAAATACCACCGGTTCGTTTACTGTACGGTAGCTTGTCAACCGTAGTTGGATTGGTATTAGCAATTTTGATTTCGACCTTGTTTTATCGCCAACAGATTTTCTTTTTGAATACGGTTGTCCCAATTATTTTAATGTTAACTTTGGGGTATCTTGGTTTTCGAATTGGAACGACACAGGCGGATGAATGGCGTAAATTATTCGCACGTCGTAAAGAACCTGAAAGTGCAAAAAATGTATTGGATCGCAAATATACGGATAATTTCCATCACTATAAAATTTTGGATACCAATATTTTGATTGATGGCCGAATCTATGATTTGATCAAAACGGGTTTTATTGAGGGAACTTTATTAGTGCCAAATTTTGTGTTGTATGAATTACAGTACATTGCAGATTCTTCGGATAGTATCAAACGTGTTCGAGGACGACGTGGGCTGGATATTTTAAACAAGTTACAAAATGAGCATATTATTCCGGTCGAAATGTATGAAGGCGACTATGAAGAGATTGATGAGGTAGATAGTAAACTTATTCGATTAGCTAAAGATAAAGATGCCGTGATCGTTACTAACGATTTTAATCTCAACAAAGTAAGTCAATTCCAAAATGTGCAGGTTCTAAATATCAATGCGTTAGCTAATGCTTTGAAGCCCCGGGTCATTCCTGGCGAGAATTTACATGTCATGGTTGTCAAAAACGGAACTGAACGGCAACAAGGTGTTGCTTATTTGGATGATGGCACCATGGTTGTGGTTGAAGAAGGCAAGTATTTCATTAATCAAGAACTAGACGTTGTTGTCACAAGCGCGTTGCAAACTGATGCGGGCCGTATGATTTTTGCGAAACCATTGCATTCAACGCGAGGTATTAGTGATCGAAACTCTGAAAATAGCTAGGATTGTGACTTTATTTATTTGAACGGCAATTGTACAATTGATTAAGCAATAAAATGTGAAAAACTTAGAAAGAGGCGTTAATTTTGGCAAAAAGTAAGATTCGTGTTCGTTATGCACCAAGTCCTACTGGTCATTTGCATATTGGTAATGCACGAACAGCACTATTTAATTATCTGTTTGCGCGTCATTACAAAGGCAAGTTTATTATTCGAATTGAGGATACGGATACCAGCCGTAATATCAAGGATGGTGAACGTAGCCAACTTGATAATCTGAAATGGTTAGGCTTGGATTGGGATGAAGGTCCTGACAAACCTGGTGACTATGGTCCTTATCGTCAGTCTGAACGAAAGGCCATTTATGAACCTTTAATTCAAGAGTTGTTAGATAAAAAACTGGCTTATGAATCTTATGAGACAGAAGAAGAACTTCAAAAACAACGTGAAGAGCAAAAGGCGCGTGGCGAAATGCCTCGTTATGTTTATGAATATGCCGGAATGAGCGATGATGAAATTCAAGCTAAAATTGCTGAATCTAAGGCGGCTGGTTTAGAACCAGTCATTCGTTTCCGCGTTCCTGAACACAAGACTTATGCTTGGGATGACATTGTTAAAGGCAAGATCTCGTTTGACTCTAGTACAATTGGTGGCGATTTTGTCATTCAAAAACGGGATGGAATGCCAACTTATAATTTTGCTGTTGTGGTTGATGATCATAAAATGGAAATTTCACATGTTTTCCGTGGGGATGATCATGTGGCAAACACACCAAAACAATTGATGATTTATGAGGCCTTTGGTTGGCAACCACCTAAGTTTGGCCATATGAGTTTAATCATTAATAGTGAAACTGGCAAAAAGTTAAGTAAACGTGATGAAAGTGTGCTTCAGTTTATTGAACAGTATCGTTCATTAGGTTACTTACCGGATGCTATGCTTAATTTCATTGTGTTACTTGGTTGGTCACCAGTTGGTGAAAGCGAAATCTTTACGCAACGTGAATTGATTAAAATGTACGATGAGAAGCGCTTGAGCAAGTCTCCGGCTGCTTTTGATGGTAAAAAGCTAGAATGGATTAATAATCAGTACGTTAAATCTGCTGATGAAGATAAAGTAATGGATTCTGCTTTACGTCAACTAATTAAGGCAGGCAATATTGAAAAGAATCCGGCGCCACAACGCGTTGAGTGGGCACGTAAACTCATTAATGTTTACAAACGTCAAATGAGTTATACCGCGCAAATTAACGAAATGGCAGATTTATTCTTCAATGGTCCAGATGAAATTGATGAAGAATCTAAACAAGAGATTTCTGCTGAAACTGCTTTGCCAGTTCTGAAAGCAATGTATGCACAGTTTGAAAAAATGGAAATATTTGATACAGTTGAAATTTTGGCTGCTATTAAAAAGGTGCAAAAAGCAACCGGCGTTAAGGGACGTGCTTTGTGGATGCCAATTCGAATTGCCATCACACACGAAATGCATGGTCCAGAATTACCTGAGACAATCGAACTTTTGGGTCAAAAGACAGCAATGTCACATTTGAAAGCTATGATTGATGAATTAAGCTAAAAACTTGAAAGAGTGGCCAAGAAGGCTGCTCTTTTTTGTGTATGGCATAAGGAGTTTCCTAGGTTGTCTTTAAGATATGTGATAAAATCAAACCAGAATAAAAAATGAAAAGAGGCCGTTTGGATGATTAATCTTTATAATACAATGACACGTCAAAAAGAACCGTTTAAGCCAATTACTCCCGGAGTTGTGAATATGTACGTGTGTGGCCCCACTGTATATAATTACATTCATATTGGTAATGCACGCAGTATCATTGCGTTTGATACAATTCGGCGCTATTTTGAATATCGCGGATATAAGGTTAATTTTGTTTCGAATTTTACTGATGTTGATGATCACATGATCAATACAGCTAGGCAGGATCATACGACGGTTCCAAAACTAGCTGCGAAATATATTGCAGCTTTTATGAAGGACAGTAAAGCAATTAATGTTGAACCGGCTACTGTAAATCCTCGGGCGACAGAAAATATTCCGGAAATTATTAATTTTATTCAGGTGTTGTTAGATAAGGGATACGCTTATAAATCTGATGGTGATGTTTACTATCGGACAAGAATGTTTAAAAACTATGGCAAACTTTCCGGACAAAATATTGATCAACTTGAGCAGGGCGCTAGTGAACATGTAAATGATGAGGAAACAGCACGAAAAGAAGACCCAATTGACTTTGCACTATGGAAAAAAACAAAGGCAGATGAAATTTCGTGGGAAGCACCATGGGGAAAAGGTCGTCCCGGTTGGCACATTGAATGCTCCGTTATGTCCACTAAATATTTAGGGGATACCATTGATATTCATGGTGGTGGTGAGGACCTTGAATTTCCACATCATGAAAATGAAATTGCTCAAAGTGAGGCCAAAACAGGCAAAACGTTTGCTCATTACTGGATGCATAATGGCTTTGTCACGGTTGGTGATGAAAACGAAAAGATGAGTAAATCATTAGGTAACTTTGTGACGGTTCATGATATTATTCAAGAGATGGATCCACAAATATTACGTTTATTTATGGCAACTACGCAGTATCGGCGGCCTATTCAGTATACCCGTGAGAATTTGGCGGAAGCTGGAAATAACTTGGCTAAATTGCAAAACGCGTTTGCTAATTTGACTTATCGTTATCAGGGCGCAGATGAAGGAGAAAATCCGGAAATCACTACTCGGGTAAACCAGTTGACAGATGAATTCAAGCAGGCTATGGATGATGATTTTAACGTGCAAAATGGGATTGCCGTTGTTTATGAACTGGCTAAAGAATTGAATGTCTATAGTGAACGTGATGTGGTAAAACGTGACTCTCTTGATTTATTAAAAACAAGATTTGTCCAATTGGTCAGTATTTTTGGTGTTAAATTAGAAGAAACTAAATTAGAGGATGAAACCATTAAACAACTGATTGTGCAACGCGATCAAGCCAGAGAGAATAAGAATTTTCAACGCAGTGATGAAATTCGCGATCAATTAAAAGACCAGGGAATTATCTTGGAGGATACCCCCCAAGGAACTCGGTGGAAAAGGGAATAGTAAATGACAGAAAATGGAGATTATAAACAATTAAATGGCATTGCCTTAGCCTATTTAGGCGATGCAGTATACGAGGTTTACATCAGAAGACATTTAATTAACAAAGGGCTGACCAAACCAACTAAGTTGCATCATACAGCTACCAATTTTGTTTCAGCTAAAGCTCAAGCCGCTTTGATTCAGGCAATGACGGATCAGAAAATTTTAACTGAAACTGAAGAGGAGTACTTTAAACGAGGACGTAATGCAAAAAGTCATACTTCGGCTAAAAATACCTCTGTTTTAACCTATCGGATTTCCACGGGATTTGAAGCATTAATGGGTTATCTTTCTTTAAGTGGGCAACAAGAACGCTTAGATTGGCTGGCAAATTGGTGTATTGATCAAGTAGAGGAAGGAAAAATTAGTCATGCCACAAAATGAAAATAAAGCACCACAAACTGAGGACGCACAGGGCGATTTTATTATTGGACGTCATCCTGCAGTTTCGGCCTTGAAATCACAGCAAACAATCAATAAAGTGTTTGTGCAAGAAGGGCTAAAAGCCGATGCAATTCACGATATTGTTAAGCTGGCAGAAAAACGCAAACTTATTGTGTCACAGGTACCAAAGCATAAGCTGGATCATTTAGCTGATGGACAAAATCATCAAGGAGTAGTATTGGCAATTGCTGCTTTTGAATACGCTGATTTAGATGATGTTTTTCAAAAGGCTAGTGCTAAAGATGAAGCACCTTTTGTGTTGATTTTGGATAATATTGAGGATCCACACAATTTGGGATCAATTTTACGAACAGCAGATGCTGCAGGTGTCCATGGCGTCATTATTCCTAAGCATCGGGCTGTCGGATTGACCAGTACGGTTGCCAAAACTTCAGCAGGCGCGATTGAACATGTGCCAGTTGTTCGCGTAACCAATTTAGTTAATACGGTTAAAGATTTAAAGAAACGCGGTATGTGGATCTTTGGAACTGATATGAATGGTACCGATTATCGTAAATGGGATGCGAAAGGTTCAGTTGGTTTGATTATTGGAAACGAGGGCAAGGGAATTTCACCCCTTCTTAAAAAACAGGTCGATGAAACTTTAACGATTCCGATGGTGGGTCAGGTTCAAAGTTTGAATGCAAGTGTGGCAGCAAGCCTATTAATTTATCAAGGTTTTTCAACACGACATTCTTTATAAAAACCCCGACAAAAATGAAGATTACCTAGAAGAAAACGAAATTAACTGCGAAGTTTGCAGATGATTTCGTTTTTTTATTATGCTCGTAAGCAGCGTCAAATAAGCGTTTTAAACGTACGTTCCCTTGTAAAACTAATTAATAATCTGCTATATTGTTTTCTTGAGGAGGCTGGTTAGGAGTTAGGAATGTTAGATAAAACATGTAAAACTGAATTGACGTTAATTGAAAAAGCCAAATTCGGTGATTCGGCAAGTTTTGAACTTTTATTTCGACAGTATAGTCCAATTGTAATTCATATTAAGGAAAAATATTTTTTACGAGGATATGAATTAGACGATTGGTTACAAGAGGGAAGAATTGTGTTCTTTAATACAATTGCCAACTATGATAGTAAACGACACATTACTGTAGGAAAGTTTTTTCAGGCAAACTTTCAAAATCGGGTTTGTAGTTTAATTCGTAGAGAAATGGCGTTTAAAAGACGTTCTGACTTATTCAGTAATTCTCTAGAAGCGATGCAAGAGGAAAATAACGAATATGAGCGCTTGTTTATGACTAAACATGGCGGGCCTCACGAAATGGCTGTGTTAAAGGAAAACTGTGAACGTTATTATTCAGACTTATCTATATTTGAAGCGCGAGTTTTTCGATATTTTTTTGCCGGGAAAAGCTCTACAGAAATTGCGTCTTTATTAGGGTGTGAATCTTCCAAAGTTTTAAATGCGATCAGTCGTTGTCGAAATAAGTTTGAACAACGAATTTCTCATAATCAGTGATAAAAATAGGGCAAATGTCCTATTTTTTGTGGTATTCAATTATATTGAAGGGTTGAAATTGACATGGTGGGGTTGGCATGATAAAGTTAACTTTGATTAATTAGGGAGATAAATTATGGCACAAAAACAAATTGCCTTAGCATGTTCGGTCTGCGGATCACGTAACTACACAGTTGCGGCCAATCCTAACCGAACCACAAGATTAGAGATTAAAAAGTATTGTAAGCACTGCAACAAGCACACATTACATCGAGAAACGCGCTAGGAGGAAAGTTCAATGAAATTTATTAAAAGTGTTATTCAAGAGATGCATGATGTGACGTGGCCAAATGGCCGTCAACTTCGCAAAGATGCGTCTTCTGTCATTGGACTCTCAGTATTCTTTGTTGGCTTTTTTGCACTGGTAGATTGGTTAGTTCAGATTTTTCTTGGTTTATTCCAGTAAAACATGGCACTAATCCAATTTTTTTGATACAATGATGGTGTTGGAACTTCGTGTAGACGGAGTTTTTTTATTTTGTTTAAATTACCAGCGCGAGTCGTTTGGTTACTGCAAACTAGAATTGATTGTTAATTAAAAAAAGGAGAATACAATTGGAAACTGCTGCAAAAAATTGGTATGTTTTACATACTTATTCAGGATATGAAAATAAAGTTAAGGCAAACCTTGAGTCTCGTTCTCAATCAATGGGGATGCAGAATAATATTTTTCGGGTAGTTGTGCCTGAAGAAGAAGAACACGAAAGCAAAAATGGTAAAGACAAAGTTACCATGAAAAAAGAATTCCCTGGCTACGTTTTAGTAGAAATGGTTATGAGTGACCAGGCTTGGTATATTGTGCGAAATACACCAGGCGTAACTGGATTTGTCGGTTCACACGGTTCAGGAAGTAAGCCATCACCATTATTACCAGATGAGGCAGAAAGAATTTTACGTCACTTAGGGATGTCTGTTCGTCACGCTACCATTGAAGTTGAAGAAGGCGAAACTGTTAAGATCGTTGATGGTGCTTTCTCTGGTTTGACTGGTAAGATTACTGAAGTAGACAATAAGAATATGAAACTTAAAGTTAATATCAACATGTTTGGTCGCGAAACAAGCACCGAACTAGATATGGAACAAATCGATAAACTTGATTAGTGAGTTTGTCCTTTTTATGGTTACATGGTATACTTTTAAAGTATGCTTTTGTGCATATATAAGCGTGGGAGAGGAAATTTAAATCCTCATCATACCACACACGGACTTATAAGGAGGTATGTCTCGTGGCAAAAAAAGTAGCAAACGTTGTTAAATTGCAAATTCCCGCCGGAAAAGCAACTCCGGCTCCACCAGTTGGTCCAGCTTTAGGACAAGCAGGTATTAATATTATGGGATTCACAAAGGAATTTAATGCACGTACAGCTGACCAAGCTGGCATGTTAATTCCTGTTGTAATCACTGTTTATGAAGATCGTTCATTCGACTTCGTTACAAAGACTCCACCTGCTTCTGTTCTCTTGAAGAAAGCTGCCGGTGTTGAACATGGTTCTGGTGAACCTAACACAAACAAGGTTGCAACTGTAACCAAGGATCAAGTTAAGGAAATCGCCGAAACAAAAATGCAAGATCTAAACGCTGCAAACGTTGAGTCTGCAATGCGCATGGTCGAAGGTACTGCACGCAGCATGGGCTTTGAAGTTAAAGACTAAGTTGTTGTAGTCGGATACTCCATTAAAATGGATGTATCAAGTGGGAGGAAAATCCGTTAAACCACATTTGCAAGGAGGAAAACACAGATGGCAAAAAGAGGTAAAAAGTATCAAGACGCTTTAAAGCAAGTTGATACGACAAAAGCATATGCACCAAAGGAAGCATTGGAATTAGTTAAAAAAGTTGATTTTGCTAAATTTGATGCAACCGTAGAAACAGTATTTAAGTTAAACGTAGATACAAAACAAGCTGACCAACAATTACGTGGCGCTGTTGTTTTACCAAATGGAACAGGTAAAGAACAAACAGTTATCGTTTTTGCTAAAGGCGAAAAAGCTAAAGATGCACAAGCAGCTGGTGCAGACGTTGTGGGTGACGATGACTTAGTTCAACGTATCCAGGGCGGCTGGCTTGATTTCGATGTTGCAATTGCAACACCTGATATGATGGCTCAAGTTGGACGTTTAGGCCGAGTTCTTGGACCAAAGGGATTAATGCCTAACCCTAAGACTGGTACTGTTACAATGGATGTAACTAAGGCTGTTACAGAATCTAAAGCTGGAAAAGTTACTTACAGAACTGACCGTGATGGTAACGTTCATGTGCCAATTGGTAAAGTATCATTTGATGCTGACAAATTACTTGGTAATTTAACAGTTATCGAGGACACTATTGTTCGTGCACGTCCTGCTTCTGTTAAAGGAACATACGTCCAAAACGTTTCTGTGGCTTCAACATTTGGCCCTGGCGTTCATGTTGACTTGGCACAGTTTTAATTAATTGTGTGTTGACATAGAGATGTTTTCTATGGTAACTTGGATAAGTAAATTATAATAAATTTGCCTAAGACTCAGGTGACGTTCATTCGTCTTAATTTTACCTGCCGAGGAACGTAGAAATGTAAATTTCCGTATCCCAGGTCTGGGTGCGGATTTTTTTATAATTAAAAAAATTGCTGGAGGTGAAAATTAATGAGTAAAGAAGCAATCGCTAAAAAAGCAGCAATTGTTGATACAGCTGTTGATTATTTTAGCAAAGCCGCTTCCGCAATCGTTGTTGATTCTCGTGGATTAACAGTTGCAGAAGACACTGAGTTACGTAAGGAATTACGTGATGCTGGTGTTACATTGCATGTGATTAAAAACAAGATTTTGACTCGTGCTGCAGAAAAAGCTGGTTATAAAGACTTAAATGATGTCTTTGTTGGACCAAGTGCTGTTGCATTCTCTGATGAGGATCCAGTAGCTCCTGCAAAGATTTTGAAGAAATTTGCTGATGAACATGACGCACTTACACTTAAGGGTGGCATGATCGAAGGTAAAGTAGCTTCAATCGAAGAAATCAACACATATGCTTCAATGCCAAGCCGTGAAGACTTGCTCAGCATGCTTGCTAATGTATTACAAGCACCTGTACGTAATGTGGCATATGCAGTTAAAGCTGTTGCAGATAAGAAGTCTGAAGAAGACGCTGCATAATTAAATTAGACAATTAAATGGAGGATACAAAAATGGCATTAGATAAAGACCAATTTATTGAAGACTTAAAAGGTGCTTCAATTACTGACTTAAATGACTTAGTTAAAGCTATCGAAGACGAATTCGGTGTTTCTGCAGCTGCCCCAGTTGCTGCTGCAGGTGCTGCTGGTGATGCAGCTGCTGCAAAGACAACATTTACTGTTGAATTAACAGAAGCTGGTTCAGCTAAGGTTAAAGCAATCAAGGCTGTTCGTGAAATCACTGGTCTTGGCTTGAAAGATGCTAAGGACCTTGTTGACAAGGCACCTTCAGCAATCAAAGAAGACGTTTCTGAAGACGAAGCAAACGATGTTAAAGCTAAGCTTGAAGCAGCTGGCGCTACAGTTACTCTTAAATAATTTATATAATTTGCATGCGAGACACGAATATTTCTAATTTTGATTGCGATTAGATAATCAAGATTTTAGTAAGGATGACGTGGTCTCCTGCTAAAAACCCTGCCAAGATATTTCTTGGCAGGGTTTTTGTGTCTATTGGTCGTTATGTTTTCTGGTATTGGTGAAAAATGACTGTTACCAGTTTTTTTACGTAATCTGTATAAAATAAAAGGAATATATACCCTCATATGCTACGTTTTAAGCGCCTAAACCAAAAGTTGGCAGAAAATTATCTCAATCGGATTTTGTAACGTTGATCAAGAATGGTATATGGTTCACCGATGCTCATATTGTCAGTGTCAATGATCTCAAATATCATATGGAGTAAAAAAGCTGCGTTATTACTGTAAAAATGCAGTGTGGTTCTCAAAAGTCCGTTTCTATTTTTTAGTCAATCGATGAACGCCAATAAAAAAATGGTCATTCAACTATTAAAAGATTCAGTTTCACACAAAATAATTACCAAAATTATTGGTGTCCCTTAAAGTACAGTTGCTGGTCTACAGTACGATGGCCTAAAGCTTCCTCAAAAAGCTTCTTATTTACCGAAACATTCATGTTTTTTAAATTCAGATCAATTGGGTATTTCACAGTTCTCTTGTGAAGTGCTTTTTTGTGCAAGGGTATGCGCAAATGTATGTCAATTACTTTTTTGGACGCGTTGGTTATTTTTCACCTTGTCTAGTTCTTCAGCGAGGTGGCAATAGACCCTTAAAGAAATGATACTATCTGTTCTGTTTATAAAATTTGGCACAAAATGCAATTCACTTGGCGCTTAAAGCTATTACATATACTTGCTTTGTTAGGTATAATTAGTTAAATTAACAAAGAAAGCAGGGTACCTATGGCGAAAAAAACAGTGATTATTACTGGCGGTAGTGATGGAATCGGAAAAGCAGCAGCACGGTTGTTAAAGGAGCAGGGCGCGCAAGTGGTGATTATTGGCCGCTCACCGCAAAAAACGAAAGCGACCGGAACCGAGTTAAACGTGCCTTATTATATTGCGGATTTTACGAAACTTGATGAAGTACGGACATTAGGAAATCAATTGCACGCCGATTATCCACAGATTGATGTTTTGTTTAATAACGCCGGTGGTGTGTATGGTGAGCGTGAAGTCACCGTTGATGGTTTTGAGAAAACTTTTCAGATCAATTATTTGGCTCACTTTTTATTGACAGATATCTTGTTGGATACTTTGATTGCTAGCCATGCAACGATTATTAATACATCCAGCAGCGGTAATAGTGGCTTGAGTAAACTTGATATTAATGACCTGAATTTGGAAAATAAATATAGTCGTACACGTGCGTATGGTAACGCTAAATTGGAAGTTATTTTATTTGCCAAAGAGTTTAATCGGCGTTATGGACAAAAAGGGGTTTCAATGGTGGCCTTTCATCCCGGCAACGTGGTGACTAATTTTGGTGCGGAATCACCAGGAATGATGCATGTTTTGTATCATACCTTTGTCCAAAAGTTAATGCGAATGATTCCACCAAAAAAAGGTGCCGATACAGCAATCTGGTTGGCAACGACCACTCCGGGCAAGGATTGGCAACCTGGTGAATATTATTACAAACGTAAAATTGCCAAGGCACATAAACTGGCTTATGACAAAGATATTGCTCGTTCGTTATGGACGCAAAGTGAAGAAATGATCGGTGAACGCTACCCAACTTTTAAGTAAAGGTGTTTGAAAAAGGAATGGTCAAGTGAAAATCGCAATTAGTAAGCAATTTCAGGATTTTGTTAAGAGCATCGGCTTGTCGCTAGATGATATTTTGCAAAAAGCGGCGATTCCCAACGTTTTATGGCGGGAAGAACTACAATTATCACAGGCAGACTACAATAAGTTTTTATTTGAGCTAGATAGTGAGATCACTGATGATCAATTATTGGCGTTTAGCCAAGTTGAAAACTATAAAGCATTTATGCCACCCTTTTTTGTGGCCCTGTGTGCTCAAAATGCATTGACATGTTTTCAGCGTTTTGCGGTATATAAAAAGTTGATCTGCCCGTTAGTGATCGATATCGATGAACAGACAACAACGCTCTCATTACATCTGAGTTTTGATTTACCTGGGTCGCAAATGGCGCGGTTTACGCTACTGAACGAACAAATGGCGCTGATTAGTTTGATCCGAACCGGCACAGGAGAATCAATCAAACCCGTGGAGGTCACGGCGCCGTATGAATATAGTCCTAAATTAGTTGATTTTGTGGGTGTACAACCACAGTTGTCGGCTACTAATGTGGTTACCTTTAAAAAGGCCGACGTACTTCGGCCTTTTGTGACTCAAAATAATGTGATGTGGGATTACTTGGAACCAGAATTGAAGAAACGCTTAGCGGAACTTAATGCCGAAAACTCTTTCATTAATCATGTTGAAAAGACGTTATTTTCAGCGATTCCTAGTAATCATTTCTCACGTGAATCAGTCGCACATTCACTAGGTGTCAGTGTGCGTACAATGCAACGCAAACTGAGTGAGCAAAATACGACATACGCGCAACTGGTCCAAAAAGTACAGCGCCTGCTGGCAGTCAATTACCTCAACGCTAACGAATTAGCCACTGAAGAGATTTCGTGCTTGGTTGGATATAAAGATCAAGCATCGTTTTCGCGGGCGTTTAAAAATTGGACTGGGCAAACGATTACCGAGTATCGAGCAGCAAACAGTTAATTTCAGTGCATAAAAAAAACCAGCCAAGTGCTGGTTTTTTTAGTGCTATAAAAACATACCGCCGGAAGCTTCAATCCGTTGGGCGTCGACCCATTTAAGCTCTTCGCTGCAGAGTGCGGCGATCACACCACTGACATCTTCGGCTTCACCGATTCGGCCTAGGGTAGTTGCGCTACCAATAAAGCCACGGAGTTGGTCGTTGTCTTTAGCTGCACCGCCGCCAAAGTCAGTTGCCATTAACCCTGGGGCTACGGTGTTGACCCGAATACCACGTGGACCGAGTTCTTTGGCCAAATAGCGGCTGAGAACTTCGATTGCGCCTTTCATTGCGGCGTAAGCACTGCCGCCGGGGGTAGTGAAACGAGTCAGGCCGGAGGACACGTTGACGATACCACCTTGATCGGCCAGTAGCGGTAATAAAGTTTGCGTTAGGAAGTAAACGCCTTTGAAATGAACGTTCATTAAGCTATCAAATTGAGTTTCGGTGGTTTCGGCAAAGCCTGCTTCTAAACCAAAGCCGGCGTTGTTGACGAGAAAATCAAAGTTTTGGCGCTGCCATTTTTCAGTTAAAACGGCAGTTAGTTGTTCGGTAAAATCAGCGAACGAGGCGGTGACACCGGTGTCCAGTTGTAAGGCAGTCGCTTGGCCACCATCTTGTTCGATTTGGGACACAACTGCGGCGGCTTGTTCTTGTTGAGAATGATAAGTGATCACGACGGCAAAGCCTTTTTCAGCAAGAGCGAATGCAGTACTACGGCCAAGTCCACGACTACCACCAGTAACCAAAGCAATTTTGTTTGTCATTTAGTAGACCTTCTTTTTTAGTTTTTGACTGAATGAGTACTTCAGGTTAAAATGATTGTATCACTTAGAGTTAACTCTAAGTCAAGAGAAAGGATTTTTTTAAAATGACTTATACGATCAATGAAGTTGCTGCTAAATTTGGTTTGTCGGCTTACACGATCCGTTACTATGATAAAGTGGGTATTTTACCGTTTGTCCGCCGTAATCGAGTGGGTAACCGCCAATTTGATGAGGTCGATGTGGATTGGCTGCGCCTAGTCTGTTGCTTGAAAAATACCGGAATGGCGCTGAAAGATATCAAAACCTACAGTGACTTAGCGCGCCAAGGTAGCGACACGGGAACGACTCGGCAAACAATGTTGCGCCAGCACAAGCAAGCTGTATTACAGCAGATCGCTGACTTACAAGCCAACTTAGAATTAATTGAGACTAAGATTGATTTTTATGCTGATCCGCAGAATAAGAAACTGATGGATCGTTTAAAGGAGTTAGAACAGTAGTATCAGGTGAAATGATTTTGCGATTATGCAGCAAATTAGTTTGACAAAATAACTCAAATCACATTAAATGAAAATCTATTGATAAGGAGTAACTTAATTATGAAAAATTCTTGGTGGGGTACCCCTCGAACGATTACCGATATCGTTCAGAATCGTAAAATATCTTGGTTGGAGCTTTTTTCGGATTTAGTTTATGTGGTCATTATCCACGGGTTTGTCGAAAATTTAAGTGCTCATTTTAGTCTGGATGGGTTTGTTTCATTTTGGATTCTGTTTCTCTTTATTTTTAACACTTGGACTAATATGGTACTTTTTTTTGATCTACATGGTGAAAACAATTTGCGCAATACTTTTTTTGCGTTATTACAGATCGTTGCGATCAGTTTTACCGCGACCTTTACGCCAGCTTATTTTGAGGGGCACTATACCGGTTTTATTATCGCTTATAGCTTTAATCAACTAATTTATATGTATTTATTCTTTTCGACAATGATTGCCGATCCCGCACATGGCATCACAACCAAACCGTTTTTGCTTGCTTACACTATTGGTGAATTTATTTTTGTTGGTAGTATTTTTGTGCCAAATCTTTTCTGGCAACGACTGTTAATTTTTATTGCTTTATTGATCTTCATCAGTACTGTAATGGGCGAGCGGCAAAATTTCACACTGAATTTAAGCAGCGTGGAATCCCATTTACGATTTCGCCAGCGATTATGGAGCGTTATGGTTTATTTACCATGATCGTACTCGGAGAATCGTTGGCCGGCTTGATCGAGCATGGTGAGCAGATCCACCATTTAGCTGACTACGGGTTGTTGTTGCTATTATTACTCAGCGTGATCGGTATGTGGTCCGTTTATTACACGTTTATGGAACAGCTACGAATCGAAGCTAAATCATATGGACCATTGTCTTTTTTTCGCGGGCTACATCGTTTTTTTATCGCTTGTTTGACCTTGCAATCGTTTTTTATTGCCCAATTATTTGAAGAACCAAACCGGATTTTCTACAGTGGCTATTTAATTGTGACGGTATTGTTGCTTAGCATCTTATTAGTGATGCTTCGGCTACGCTTGTTTAATCCACAGCCATTACCATGGCACAGTGCACGATTGCTGCTAATAGGTTCATTAGTGTTGTTATTTATGCTAGTATTGCCGCTAATGCTTGGTTTGGTAATAGCTGATCTAGTACTGTTTACGATTGGAATTACTGGTTGGCGCCGTAATGTGGTTTAGCCAAACGTAGCAGTGCACGTGAGAACAAACGTATCTCGTTTTTTGTTAGGTTTTGGCAGGAATTGTATATTATTTGGCATTCAGTGTCATGTAAAAAGATAGTTTTTTTCAGTATTATGATCATAACGAAAAAACGAAAGAAGGACATTATGATGAAAACTATTTTGATTACCGGTGCCAGCAGTGGGATTGGCTACCAAACCGCTCAAAAATTAGCTGAACAAGGCCACAAGGTTTATGGGGCAGCACGACGCGTTGAAAAAATGGCTCCGTTGGAAAAATTTGGTGTGACACCACTTAAACTAGATGTGACCAATCAGTTTTCGATCGATGCGGCAATTAAGCAAGTGATCGCTGAAAGTGGGCGAATCGATGTGCTGATCAATAATGCTGGTTATGGTTCTTATGGGGCAATCGAAGATGTTTCGATCGCAGAAGCAAAGCAGCAGTTTGAGGTTAATTTATTTGGTTTAGCTAGTTTGACCAAAGCAGTCTTACCATATATGCAAAAGCAAAAAAGTGGACGAATCATTAATACGTCGTCAATGGGTGGTCGCTTAGTTTCCTATTTAGGTGCTTGGTATCATGCCACTAAGTATGCGGTGGAAGCTTTTAGTGATGCCTTGCGGATGGAAGTTAAACCGTTTGGCATCGATGTTGTCCTAATCGAACCAGGTGGCATCAAAACTAATTGGGGCTTTATTGCCGCAGATCACTTGGAAAAATCAGCTAAAGACGGTGCTTATGCCGCAGTTGCAAAGAAAACGGCTGAAGGCATGCGCAAACAGTATTCTGGTCGCATGATGTCTGACCCGAAAGTGATTTCCAATGCCATGAGTAAAGCTGTTAATCGGCGTCGCCCCCGAACTCGTTATGTTGTTGGTATGGGTGCAAAACCGTTAATTTTCTTGCATGCAATTTTACCGGCCAGGGCATTTGATTATATGATGACCCACGCCAGTTAAGGGGATGTTTTAAAATGAAGATCGCGGTGGCGCAGCAATTCCAGAATTTCCTGACCACGATCGGGATTTCTTTGACGGATATTTTGCAAAAGGCGCAGATACCTAATCGGATTCAACATGAAGAATTGAAATTGACGACGTTAGAATATTATCGTTTGTTGCAAGGCATTGATGCGGTTATTAGTGATGACCAGCTATTATCATTTAGTGATATTGATAATATTAATATGTTCATGCCCCCTTTTTTTGCGGCATTATGCTCCCATGATGGGTTAACTGCGATCCAGCGATTGGCGAAGTATAAGCAATTGGTCGGTCCGTTACGGTTGGAGTTCACCAAAAGCCAACAGACGTTTAGTATCCATTTTGCCTATGTTTATCCTAATTTGGAATTGCCACGGTTTGCCTTGTTAAATGAGCAATTATTGCTGATCAGTTTGGTGCGTAAAGGCACTGGCCAGACAATCAAGCCACTGTTAATGACGGGACCGTATCCGCTTGGCGTAACGCTACAAGATTATGTGGGGACCGCGGCGCAGTTGACCACCGACAATCAAATCGTGTTTCAATTAACCGATTTAGCCCAGCCATTTTTGACTGGCAATAATACGATGCTGACTTATTTGGAACCGCAAATGCAGCAGCGCATTACTGCAGTGGGGCAGGCGGTGTCGTTTACCAGTGTGGTCCAAAGTCGGTTATATACTGCAATTCCGGCTGGTGCGTTTACTTTAGAGGACATCGCCAGTGGTTTAGGCGTTAGTGTGCGGACTTTGCAACGTAATCTAAGTGCGGAGAATACGACCTTCAACCAGCAGATCAAGTACATTCAAAAAACGTTGGCTTTAGGCTATTTAAAGGACCCTAAACTAACGGTTGCTGAAATTGCCTATTTAGTTGGTTACGCTGATCCTAGTTCATTTTCACGGGCGTTTAAAGGCTGGACCGGGCAAACGATTTCTCAGTATCGTTAAAGCTTTGGCACAAATCGTTAATAAATCGGCACGGTACGCTATGCCATTTTGCGGGTATACTCCATATAATGGCATTATACAAGAATGTGGAGGTGCGCAATGAAAGTTATTCTGATCACGGGTGCCAGTAGTGGCATCGGTTATACCGCGGCCAAATTATTGGCCCAACAAGGCAATCAAGTTTATGGTGCTGCTCGGCGCGCCGAAAAGTTAGCGGCAATCAAAGAATTCGGCGCCATACCAGTATCGCTGGACGTCACCGATGAAGCGTCAGTCCAAGCCGCAGTCAAGCAGGTGATCGACCAAGCTGGCCGTATCGATGTGTTGATCAATAATGCCGGTTATGGTTCCTATGGGCCGGTAGAAGCGGTCCCATTGAATGAAGCTAAATACCAATTTGACGTCAATGTTTTTGGTGTGGCCAGTGTGACCAAAGCGGTGTTACCAACGATGCGGCAACAGCATTCCGGCTTGATCATCAACATTTCTTCCGTTGGCGGCCGCGTCACTAGCCATTTTGGTGATTGGTATCATGCCAGTAAATACGCCGTCGAAGCGCTAAGCGATGCCTTACGTTTGGAATTAAAGGAATTCGGCATCAATGTATCGATCATTGAACCAGGTGGTATCAAGTCTGAATGGGGCGGCATCGCGGCGGACCATTTGGAAAAAGCTGGCCAGGGCACGGCTTACGCGGCGCAAACTAAAAAATCAGCGACTGCTTTGCGCAAGCAGTTTAGCAATCCCATGATGGTCGCAGATCCTAGCACGATCGCCAAGACCGTCGCCAAAGCAGTCAAAAGTTCGCGACCAAAACCGCGCTACTTACCGGGGATGGTGGCTAAATCAATGGTTTGCTTGCACACCATATTGCCGACACGGTGGTTCGATCGCATTATGTTAATGGCAAATTAATAAGAGAATCGAGCAATGCCGTAAAATGGTATTGCCCGATTTTTTGCGTTTTACTGAATTGATCAATGCATAATAGTTATAGCTAATCATAAAACATAAGTATTGGTTATTTATTGCTTTTGGTTTTAAACTGAGTTTATTGAAATTGAAAAATTGAACAAAGGGCTTGACTTGTAGTTCACTCAAACCAATATACTGATGGAGCAATGTAAGGAGGTCAGCAATTGAGTCGTTTAACGATCACACAAGTGAGTGAAAAATATGGCATTAATGCCAATACGCTGCGTTACTATGAGCGCATTGGTTTATTGCCGCCAGTACCACGACAAAAAAATGGTAATCGGTACTATGATGATGGTATTCAAGGCTGGATCGAAATGATCGTTTGTTTACGGCATTCTGGCGTGCCGGTCGAGGCGCTATATGATTACGCGGAAATGGTCCGTGCCGGCGATAGTACCCTAGCGGCACGGCAAGTGCTGTTGGAAGAGCAAGAACAGGAATTAGTGGCCCAACAGGCCAGCTTACAACGGTCGATCGATCGCTTGCGGCATAAAATTTCCTTGTATAAAAGTGGGACGATCAAAGCCAATAAAAGTTATTTTGAAGAATATCAGATCGCAGCCGAAATTGCGGCGGATAATAAGAAGAAACAAGAACTACAGGATAAGGATGAATCATTTTAGGAGGGATCAGGGATGTATTTAATCAATGTGACGATCAAAGAAGCCGCAGCGGAACCAGAATCAGCAGCCCATTTGGCGCAACACCAAGCATGGTTCCAGCGTTATTTTGACCAAGGCAATTTCTTGTTGCTCGGGCCATCGCAAACGTATCAACGGGCAGGTGTGATCGTGGCGCAAGCAGCGGATCGGGCTGAATTGGATCGTATTTTGGCTGAAGATGCTTACTATCCAGATTTGGCCAATTATGCGGTCAACGAATTTACCGCGCTGAAAATTGCGGCGAATATAACTGATTATCAAGCTAAATAAGGAGTGATCATGATGACAACAATGCAAACTGAATTAAAAATGCCTAAAATCGCCATGGGTGCATGGGCCTGGGGCGACGCCACTGACGGTAATGGTTATTTTGGCAATGATTATACGGAAGCCGATTTTAAGCCGGTTTTTGAAAAAGCCTTGCAGGAAGGGCTAAATTTATGGGATACCGCAGCGGTTTACGGCATGGGTGCTTCGGAAAAGATCTTAGGTGATCTCGCTCGCGGCACTGAGCGGCGTGAGCTACTATTAGCGACGAAATTTACCCCCCAGATCGCTGATGGCACCGCTGAAGCAGCAACCCACATGTTTACAGCTAGTATGGAACGGTTGGGCACTGATTATGCGGATATTTATTGGATCCATAACCCTGCTGATGTGCAGCGTTGGACGCCACAGTTAGTACCGTTAGCTAAAAGTGGTCAAGTCAAATATATTGGCGTTTCCAATCATAATTTAGCTGAGATCAAACAGGCGCAAAGCATTCTAGAAGCGGCGGGCTTAAAATTAGCCGCGGTCCAGAACCATTTAAGTTTGTTAAATCGTTCTTCGGAAAATGCGGGGATCATCGATTATTGCCGTGAAAATGACATCACGTTCTTCTCATACATGGTGTTAGAACAAGGCGCGCTTTCCGGTAAATATGATGCCGCACATCCATTTCCAGCTGGTAGTGCCCGTGCACAGTCGTATAATGGTCAATTAGCTGAATTAGGTGATTTGATCGCTGAAATGCGGACTGTAGCGACAGCACATGGCGCAACAGTCGCCCAAATTGCTACGGCTTGGGCAATTAGTAAAGGCACCGTACCGATCGTGGGTGTGACTAAAGTTAAGCACGTTGAAGATGCGGCTAATGCAGCTAACATCGAGTTAACGGCGGCTGAAGTGACGACGCTAGAAACATTAGCTGCCAAAACTGGTGTTGCAACGATTCGCGAATGGGAAAAAGATATGCAGTAGGGAGGTCATTTGATGACAGGATGGACAGCACAGCAATTAGCCGCTTTTAAAACGGCCGATGATTTTCACGTTTCACCATATTATACGGATGGTAAAACCTATGGCACACCGACTTGGATCTGGTCAGTGGTGGTCGCCGATCAACTCTATATTCGCGCTTGGAATGGGCAACGCTCACGGTGGTATCAGGCCGCGATCAGGCAACAAGCCGGCAAAATTTCACTAGCCGGTCAGGATTACCAAGTTCAATTTGCCGCAGCCGCTGATGATGCGGCCTTGAATCAGCAGATCGATGCTGCGTACCAAGCTAAATACCAGGGCAGTCCGTATTTGCCGCCGATGTTAGCTGCCGGGCCAGTCAGTGCGACGGTGCGAGTGACCCCAGTTCAAGACAAATAAGTTGCGTTAATGCGATAGTCAGTTTTATGTTTTAGTAAAACGCTTTTTAGGAGGCAATTATGAAAATTAGTGATTTTAAAGACGATACCCGTATTTTTGAGATCTATCCGGAAATCGAAGTTAAAAAAGCGACCTTTAAAAATCGTTTTGGCATCGATATTGTTGGTGATCTCTATTTGCCCGTCGGTTACGCGACTAAAAAATCAGCGGCGATCGTGGTCAGCGGTCCTTTTGGTGCGGTCAAGGAACAGTCATCAGGTCTTTATGCGCAAGAATTTGCGCGCTGGGGCTTTGTTGCGATCGCGTTTGATCCATCTTACACCGGTGAAAGTGGCGGGGCAGTCAGAAATGTTGCTTCACCGGAAATGTTCACCGAAGACTATAGTGCCGCCGTCGATTTCCTTGGTTTATTGCCGTATGTTGACCGCGAGCGCATCGGAGCCCAGGCAATTTGTGGCTTAAGCGGCATGGCGCTAACGGCAGCGGCGACCGACACGCGGATCAAAGCGGTGGCGACAGCTTCGATGTACGATATGTCGCGCAGTATTAGTCAAGGCTATCGCGATAGTTATACGGATGCGGAAAAACTAAAGATTCGTAATTATCTTGGCGAACGGCGCTGGCAAGATGCGGCGGCTGGGCAGTATGAAACTGGCCCCCACGAAATCTTATTTGATGAAAATGATGAACCGTTGACTGATTCCCATGGGTTACCAGATGAATTACCGGAAAATCCTAATCCGATCTTGAAGGTTTTCTATGACTATTATAAAACCAAACGTGGCTACCATCCGCGCTCGATCAATTCAACTTCAGCGTGGACGGCAACGACACCGCAATCGTTCTTTAGTTTTCCGCTGATGACGAATATTAAAGCAATTTCACCGCGGCCAGTGCTTTTGATCGCCGGCGAAAAAGCGCACTCATTGTATTGGTCCGAAGATGTCTATCAAGCAGCGGCGGAACCTAAAGAGTTGATCGTAGTGCCTGGTGCGAATCACGTAGACTTGTATGATCGCAAAGACATGATTCCTTTTGATCGACTACGAGAATTCTTCAGTCAGAATTTAGCTTAAATTATAGGAGGTAATCAAGTGACTAAAATTATGATCGTTGGTGCTTATGGCGCCATGGCCCAATTAGTGACCGAAAAATTGTTAAAAGAAACGGATAACGAATTGATTCTCTTTTTACGGCAGGCAGAACGCTTAGCCCAATATCAGGATAATCCCCGAGTCCAATTAGTTGATGGTGATGTGTTGGCCACGGATCAACTAGCCACCGCGATGGCACCAGCTGATTTGGTTTATTCCAACCTAGGTGGCGTTGATTTAGCGGAACAAATCGCAAGTGTGATCAAGGCAATGCAACAAACGGGTAAAACGCGGCTAGTTTATATCAGTTCGTTAGGCGCTCATCATGAAGTTCCTGGAAAATACGGCGAGTGGAACGAACAAGCGATCCACGATTATTTGCCTGGCTTCCGTGCCGCTGCCAAATTAGTGGCCGCTTCCGGTTTGACTTATACGGAAGTACGCCCAGCTTGGTTGACCAACAACGATGAAGTGGACTATGAAACTACACAGGTGGATGAACCCTTTAAGGGGACAGAAGTTTCCCGTAAAAGTGTCGCCGACTTTGTTTTCAACGTGTTGACACAGCCAGATACGCACCGTAACGAAAGTGTCGGCTTGAACAAACCTAATACTGACGGTGACAAACCAAGCTGGATGTAGATACGCACAGTAGAATTTATTTGTACTAAATTAATATAGTTGTGTTGATTTATATAATTATGAATAGATATATTATTGGCATTTTTTTGTGTTAGATTAGGTACTAGATGGATCTATCAATTTGAAAGGAAACGAACGCCGCATAATCAAATTCATGGTTATTCGACGTTCTGGGTATGGAAATTATGAAATCTGCAATTTTTGAAAAGGCTGGTTTGGTGACCGTTCAAGATATTGACAAACCAAGTCTACAAGCTGATGATGATGTGATTATCAAAGTTGTACGCGCCTGTGTTTGTGGCTCTGATCTGTGGGCTTATGCGCATGGTGATAATAAGCAACCCCATTCTACAAACGATGGTCATGAAGCCATCGGGATCGTTGAAGAAATCGGTTCGGCTATTACAACAGTAAAGCCCGGTGACTTTGTAATTGCACCATTTACTCATGGTTGTGGCGAATGCGATGCCTGTCGTGCCGGATTTGACGGAACTTGCGATCGTCATCAAGGTGCAACTAACTGGTCTAATGGTTTCCAATCAGAATATATTCGCTTCCAGTATGCCAACTGGGCGTTGGTCAAGGTTCCTGGACAGCCTGGCGACTACACAGAAGGAATGATCAAATCATTAACGACTTTAGCCGATGTGATGCCAACCGGGTATCATGCGGCGCGTTGTGCCGATGTTCAAAAAGGTGATAAAGTTGTTGTCGTTGGTGATGGTGCTGTTGGTCAGTGTGCCGTTATTGCCGCAAAACTGCGTGGTGCCTCACAGATTGTACTGATGAGTCGTCATGAAGATCGTCAGCAGATGGCATTGCAGTCGGGTGTGACAGCTGTTGTTGCTGAACGTGGTAAGCAAGGAATTGCTAAAGTTCGTGAGATTCTTGGTGGTGGCGCTGATGCTGCACTTGAATGTGTGGGTACAGAATCTGCCATTGACCAGGCACTGGGCGTACTTCACAATGGTGGACGAATTGGTTATGTCGGTGTGCCACACTATAATAACCACGCCTTAGGATCAACCTTTGCACAAAATATTTCGGTAGCTGGGGGCTCTGCTTCAGTGACGACTTATGATAAGCAACTATTGCTTAAGGCCGTTCTGGATGGCGAAATTAACCCTGGCCGTGTTTTCACCGAAACATACAGCTTAGATAACATCAACCAAGCTTACCAAGATATGCAAGAACGTAAAACAATTAAATCAATGGTTGTTGTATCTGACTAATCTTAAATTTGCTATTACACGACATTTCGCTTGGGTGTCGTGTTTTTGTTTCCTAGTCATCAACGGAATTTGACAAAGAACTAACAAAAGTTAAAATTTTTTTGCCACAGAAGTGTGAGAATGGTCAAGTTTATCCAATTCTAAATAAAGTTGTTTCAAAAAAATACCGATAAAGCCCTAAACTAGTAGGCAAATATCGGTATTTTTGTTGTGCTATAAAAGTATGAGTTGCTAATTAGTCCATTTAGTAGGCTGCGTATGACGAAATGATCCCATCTTTTCGAATAATTCTGGAATGTGCTTTGCAGTCACAAATAGATCTAAGTTTTCCTTGGGTGCAAAACCTGCCTCTGCAGCCTGGTTGAGTAATTGAATTAATGGCTCGTAAAAACCATCTACATTTAAGAGCGCGAGTGGATTCTGGTGCAGATTGATTTGGCTCCAAGATAACATGGTGAAAAATTCTTCGAAGGTGCCAAAGCCACCAGGCAAGGCGATAAAAGCATCTGAGGCATCCAACATATATTGCTTACGTTCTGAAATATCGGCAGTGGTGATAATCTTATCATTCGGAATTCGAGCTAATTTTTCATTTACAAGTACTTTGGGGATGACACCTAAAACATCGCCACCCTTGTTTAGCATCTCGTTACCTAAAACGCCCATCAAACCCAGACGTCCACCACCATACACTAATCGATAGTGATGAACAGCTAAATAGTCGGCAAGTTCAATGGTTATTTTTTTATAATTTTCGTCATAACCAGTATTTGATCCGCAGAATACACAAATTGATCGAATTGATTTCATGTTTTTATCTCCTAATAAAAAAAGAATGTCCATAAGTTAGGAAACTTAGAGACATTCTTTTAAAACTTATTTGTGGTCTTTAGGTTCACCAATATCGTAGTCTTTATCAGACATTGTTTCGAGTTGACCTAAACGGTAACCATTGCCAACTTGTGAAAAGAAGTCATGGTTTGCAGTTCCTGTTGAAATACCGTTCATCACGATTGGGTTAACATCAGCTTCAGTATCAGGGAAGAGTGGATTTTGTCCCAGGTTCATTAGAGCCTTGTTAGCATTGTAACGAGTGAAAGTTAACACTTGATCCGTCCAGCCAACTTGGTCATACAAAACGTGAACATATTTTTCTTCGTTATCATACAGTTCATAAAGGAAATTAAACATCCAGTCTTTAAGTTCTTGTTGTTTAGTTTCAGACAACTCTTTGAGTGCTAACTGGAATTTGTAACCAATATAAGTACCATGAACTGATTCGTCACGTAAAATTAACTTAATAATTTCAGCAACGTTGGTTAATTTGTTGTGACCCAAGTAGTAAAGGGGTGTAAAGAAACCAGAGTAGAATAAGAAAGTTTCAAGGAAGACACTAGAGATTTTCTTCTTTAGTGGATCGCCGTCATCATGATATAACGTGTAAATTTTCTTAGTTTTGTTCTGCAAAAATTCTTCACTATCACTCCATGAGAAAATCTCACTAATTTCGTCTGGTGTATTTAAAGTTTCAAAAATTGATGAATAACTTTTTGAATGAACAGATTCCATGAATTGAATGTTATTTAGAACGGCGGTTTCGTGTGGTGTACGCACGTCTTTTCGCAAGGCTGCCATTCCATCTTGAGATTGTAAGGTATCAAGTAAAGTCAAGCCTCCGAAGACGTGACCTACAACCCATTTATGATCTTCGTCTAACGTACGCCAATCGTCAAGATCATTTGAAATAGGAATTCGTGTGTCTAACCAAAATTGTTCTGTTAGTTTTTCCCAGGTTGCCTTATCAATTTCATCGGAAACCTGATTCCAATTGATGGCTTTATAGTTGCCATCAGCACTCCATTTAATTGGATCTAGCTTTGAATCTGCCATTATTTTAATTCCTTTCTGAATAGTTAAATTGAACAGCTTTCACATTGATTGACGCCGACTTCGCCATCGTTATCGGTGAAAGTTCTAATATAATAAATAGATTTGATTCCCTTATTATACGCATAATTTCGTAAAATATTCAAATCGCGAGTAGTCATTTTATTAGTTCGTCCATCTTTCCACTCGTAAATACCTTCAGGAATGGTTGAGCGCATGAAGAAAGTCATACTCATGCCTTGATCGACGTGCTGTTGAGCAGCAGCGTAAATATCAACGACTTTGCGCATATCAATATCATAGGCTGATTGATAGTATTTTAAAGTGCTGTTGTCAAGGTATGGAGCTGGGAAGTAAATCTTTCCAATTTTCTTTTCTTGACGCTCTTCAACCCGGTTAACAATGGGCTGCAAACTAGCTGTGGCGTCATTAATATAGGAAATGGAACCTGTAGGAGCAACTGCCATGCGATTCTGGTGATACAGGCCATCTTTCATGACTGCTGCCTTTAATGCTTGCCAATCTTTTTTGGTAGGAATTGAGATTGATTTAAATAATTCTTTAGACTTTTCAGTCTTTGGACCCCAATCCTTATCAATGTATTTGTCAAAGTAACTACCATCGGCATATTTACTCTTTTCAAAATTATGAAAAGTCGTTTGACGTTCTCGAGCAATTTCATTCGAAGCTTTTAAGGTCCAGTAGTTTAAAAGCATAAAGTAAACACTTGTAAAATCTAAGGAATCTGAATCACCATAGTACATATGATTCTTAGCAAGAAAACCGTGCAAACCCATAGCACCTAAACCAATGGTGTGGGCTAGTGAATTGCCATTTTGAATGGAAGGAACCACATTAATGTTGGAATGATCAGTTACAAAAGTTAACGCACGAACCATTGTTTCAACAGAATGGCCGAAATTAGGCGTATTCATCATATTTACGATGTTAGTTGAACCTAAGTTACAACTAATATCCGTACCCAATTTTGTATATGCTTGTTTATCATCAATTTCAGATGGTGTTTGAACTTGCATAATTTCAGAACACAAATTACTCATTACTATCTTTCCATAGATCGGATTGTCACGGTTAGCCGTGTCGACGTTAACGACATATGGGTAACCAGATTCTTGTTGTAATTTGGAAAGCTCATTTTCTAAATCACGAGCTTTAAGTTTTGTTTTGGTAATTTCGGGATTAGCCACCATGTTGTCATATTCCTTAGTAATATCAACATACGAGAATGGTTTGCCGTAGTACTTTTCAACTGAATAGGGGCTAAAGAGATACATATCCTGATCTTCACGAGCAAGCTCGTAAAATTTATCCGGTACGACCACGCCAAGCGATAACGTTTTGACACGAATCTTTTCATCGGCATTTTCCTT
Source organism: Pediococcus ethanolidurans (assembly GCF_001437405.1). Lineage (GTDB taxonomy): Bacteria > Bacillota > Bacilli > Lactobacillales > Lactobacillaceae > Pediococcus > Pediococcus ethanolidurans. Next base: position 70,706 of record NZ_JQBY01000007.1, read on the forward strand.
TTTTGCAGAAAGAAAGGCGATAATGTCCGGATGGAAAATGTTTAAGTAGACAACTCCAGCACCCTGACGTTGACCGAGTTGATTAGCATAGGAAAAACTATCTTCTAGAAGCTTCATAACAGGGACTACGCCACTAGCTGCGCCTTCAATACCTTTAATTGGGGCACCAGCTTCTCGTAGGTTACTTAAGTTGATTCCCACGCCACCACCAAGTTTGGATAACTGAAGTGCTGAATTAATGGTTCGACCGATGGCGTTCATGTCATCAGTTGCTTGAATTAAGAAACACGAAACTAATTCGCCACGATGTTTACGACCGGCATTTAGGAAACTGGGAGTAGCAGGTTGGTAACGTTGATGAATAATTTCATCGGCAATTGCCATGGCCAAATCTTCGTCACCCTCGGCAAAATAGGTGGCATTCATGGCAACACGATCGGTAAAGTCTTCCAAGTAGTAGCTATTGTCGTTAGTTTTCAATGCATACTGAGCGTAAAACTTATAAGCCGCCATAAATGATTTAAAGTGAAAATGTTGGTCTTTCAAATAGGTATATAGTTTTTCAAGAAACTGTGGTGAGTACTTTTTTATCGAATCTTCATCAATATAATCATTTTTAATGAGGTAATCGAATCGATCCTGCAAAGAGTCAAATTTTTTGGTGTTGGGTTCCACATTTTGTGCTAAGAAGGCAGCCAATGCATCATGATCTTTGTTGAGCGGAATTTGGTTGTTGACCGGAATATTAATTTCATTGTTTAAGTCATAATAGGTGACATCTTTTAAGTTCTTGAGACTCATATTTTCCACGCCTTTCTGCGATAACAATTAAAATAGGGATAAATAAAAAACGCCTAGCTGTCATAATGTGCAGCATGTGCGTTTTAATCAGCCTGATACAGTGATATATGAATTGCTAAATAGCAAGTTGTTTTAAAACGTCAGGTCGAAATCCGGCAATTGGTTCATTACCGTTTGATTCCACAACAGGGACTGCTTGGAATCCACGTGACTTCAAATAATCGATATAATCAGGATTTGTATTAATATTACGTTCTTTAAATGGAATGTTATGTTCGCTTAAGAAACGTTTTGTCATCTTACATTGCATACAGTTGTTTTTAGTATAAATTGTTACTTCACTCATGTAATCACCTTCAATTCTCTGTTTCTTTTATGTTTTAACTGATAGATTTAGTATACAGCATAAAATGTAAAATTCAATGAAAAACCACCATATTTAGTGCGTTTTTTTGGATAAACACTAAATGTGGTGGTCTAATAAGGTTTTGAAGGAAACTTTTTTTAATTCAGTATAAAATGAAAAATCTAACGCTAAGTTAGTTATGTTTTAAACCTAATAATCCTTTATAATGGAAACTATAAAGAAGGAGAAAAATATGACTGACTATTATTATACACAAAATCCCAAAGTTTTACATGAAAAAAAGCAATGGCAGTTTACGTTATTGAAACAAAATTTAACGTTTAATTCTGATAATGGTGTTTTCTCAAAAAATACGATTGATTTTGGAACCCGTACATTATTAGAAGCGTTAGATTTAAATGAGATAACTGGCAATGTGTTGGATGTCGGATGTGGTTATGGTCCAATGGGCTTAGCAATTGCTAAAGCATTGCCTGCTGTCCATGTGGATTTAGTGGATGTCAATTTACGTGCGTTGGCTTTATGTAAAGAAAACGCTGAACAAAATAATATTACCAACGTGGCAATTTGGGAATCCGATACGTATGACAAAGTGGAAAAAACAGATTATCAAACCATTGTTTCTAATCCACCAGTTAGAGCGGGAAAAGCGATCGTCACCAAAATTCTTTTCGATGCCAAAAAATATTTACAAATTGATGGCATGTTAATAATTGTTTTGCAAAAAAAACAAGGAGCGCCTTCTGCAAAAAAGACAATGAAACAAGTTTTTGGTAATGCCGAAATAATACACAAACAAAAAGGTTACTATATTATTAAAAGTGTGAAGGAGTCTCAATAAATGACTAACGAGTTGTCAGCTAATCAAGAGCTGTATTTCATGAGTCTAGCCTATGAAGAAGCAAAAAAAGCCAAGAAAATTGGGGAAGTACCGATTGGCGCAGTTGTGGTTTATCAAAATCAGGTAATTGGCCAGGGACATAATCTGCGTGAGAAAGATCAAGACGCGACTGCACACGCAGAACTTATTGCAATCAAGGCTGCTTGTCATACTTTAAATAGTTGGCGACTTTGGGACTGTCAGTTGTTTGTGACAATTGAACCTTGTATGATGTGCAGTGGTGCGATTATTAATTCACAGCTTCCCGAAGTTTATTTTGGGGCTCGAGATCCTAAAGCTGGCATGGTGCAAAGTTTATATCAACTCTTAAATGATCAACGATTAAATCATCAAGTTCAAGTTCATGAAGGACTTTTTCAAAAAGAAGCAAGCCGAATTATGCAAACTTTTTTCCGTGAAATCCGGCTTCACAGAAAAAACATTAAAAAAAGTAAACAAATTAGTAGAAATTTTGAGTAAGATCGAGTATCATTAATAGTGCCGAGAGGCCTTAAGGCAAGGGTGGACTTACGAATTGTGTCAGATCCGGAAGGAAGCAGCACTAAGTCTGATCTGTCTTGTGCCTTAAGTTATTAGGAAATTGATAAACTCTTAGTCGCCATGGCTAGGAGCTTTTTATTTAGGTTTATAAAAATGATTGAAGGGAATTCAAAGATGAGTTATCAAGCTTTATATCGTGTTTGGCGGCCACAACGCTTTGATGAGATTGTTGGACAACAAGTAATTACACAGACATTAAAAAACGCGCTCATTACTGGACAGACTAGCCATGCCTATTTGTTTACGGGTCCTAGAGGAACTGGAAAAACATCGGCAGCTAAAATTTTTGCCAAAGCGGTTAACTGTCATCATTTGAAGGATGGCGAACCTTGTAATGAATGCGCCACATGCAAAGCGATTACGCAAGGACGTTTAAATGATGTTATCGAGATTGATGCGGCTTCTAATAATGGTGTTGAAGAAATTCGTGATATCCGGGATAAGGCAAAATATGCACCTACCGAAGCAGATTATAAAGTTTATATCATCGATGAAGTCCACATGTTGTCAACGGGGGCATTTAATGCACTTCTAAAGACCTTGGAAGAACCCCCAGCAAATGTTGTCTTTATTCTGGCAACAACGGAACCACAAAAAATTCCGCTTACCATTATTTCAAGAACACAACGCTTTGATTTTCGTCGAATCTCAACAAAAGATAGTTACGAACGCATGGTTTACATCCTAAATCAAAAAAAGATTACTTTTGATGAAAAAGCATTAATGGTGATTGCCAAGGCTGCTGAGGGTGGGATGCGAGATGCACTCAGTATTTTGGATCAAACGTTGTCTTTTGGTGATAATGAAATCACTTTAAAAAATGCTTTACAGGTTACGGGTAGTGTCAATCACGATTTATTAAACACATATGTAGCTGAGGTGTCCAAGCAACAGGTGAGTTCAGCATTGGCAACCTTAGAAAAGGTTCTGGCTGAAGGAAAAGATGCCAATCGTTTTATTGAAGACTTGATTAATTTTTGTCGTAATTTATTACTGTATCAACAAGATCCAGCCTTAATTGTTGATCAAGAACTAGGCGATGTTGATGAGCAATTTAAAACGTTTGCAACGTCTATTTCAGCCGAACACATTTATCAGATGATTGATCATTTGAATAATACACAACAACAAATGCGTTTTACGACTCATCCAGATGTTTATATGGAAGTTTTGACAATCAAATTAGCTGAACCTACCCTAAAAAAAGCTGTTCAAGCTCCAGTCGAATCAGCTGTTAACCAAAAATCATCAGCAAGTATAACAGTAGATGACACTGAAATTACGCGTTTACAAACGCAAGTTAAAAAACTTACCCATCAAGTTCAAGAGTTGGAAAATCAGGGCAATGAACCTGTTTCAAAAACAGTAAAACATGTAAACCGAACGAGTGGTCCTAAAAAGAATGGCCGCCGTGTCAAACCAAATCTCTCAAAAATTTATCCAGTTTTAGAGAACGCAACCAAAAAAAATTTGGTACAATTAAAAGAGATATGGCCGGACCTAATGTCAATGTTAAGTGTGACGCAACGGGCGTTAATGCATGTTGCACAACCAGTTGCGGCTAGTGAAAAGGGCGCCGTAATTGCGTTTAATTATGCGTTTTTATATGAACAAGCTGCAGATGATGGTGAGCTTCGTCAGTTACTCAGCGAAGACATTGATAAACTGGTTGGTCATGATTTAAAAATTGCTTATGTTGATGCTGAACAATGGCCAGAAATACGGCAAAGTTATATTCAACAACATAAAGATGATTTACAGACAAATGAAAGTGCACCTACTAATACAAGTGATCTTGCACCTGAAAGTGAGCAGTCTACAAACGATGGTTCACAAGACCAACCAGATCCAGTGATTACTAAGGCGGAAGCATTATTTGGATCTGAAACAGTGGAAATAAAAAATGATTGATTAAGAAAGGCGGAATTAAAATGCGTGGCGGAATGGGAAATATGCAAAATATGATGCGTCAAATGCAAAAGATGCAAAAAAAGGTAAGCGAAGAACAAAATAACTTGGATGCAACAGAATTTACAGGAGTTGCCCCAGATGATATGGTAAAAGTAACTTTTACGGGTGATAAGACAATGAAAGATATTGCTATCAAACCGGAAGCTGTTGATCCAGATGATGTGGATATGCTCCAGGATTTGGTTGTGGCAGCTGTTAATGATGCCATGAAAAAAATTACAGACGAAACGAATAAAACAATGGGTAAATATACAAAAGGTTTACCTAGAATGTAAGAATGAGGGTTTATAAATGCAATATCCAGAGCCGATTGCAAAATTGATTGATAGTTATATGAAATTACCCGGAATTGGCGAAAAAAGTGCCACAAGATTGGCGTTTTTTACCATTAATATGGATCAAGATGATGTCACTGAATTTGCAAAAGCCTTAGTCTCTGCCAAACGAGATTTACATTTTTGTAGTATTTGTGGCAATATCACGGAAGATGACCCCTGTGAAATCTGTCGAGATAAAACACGTGATCAGTCAACAGTGCTAGTTGTTGAAGATCCAAAAGATGTCATGTCGATGGAAGAAATGAAGGAATATCATGGCTTGTATCACGTTTTGCAGGGAGTTCTTTCTCCAATGGAAGGTAAAGGACCAGAAGATTTGAATATTTCGAGTCTTTTGAAACGCTTACAGACCAATCAGGCAATTAAAGAAGTTATCGTTGCCACTAATGCAACGCCTGAGGGTGAAGCGACGGCAATGTATTTATCTCGGTTGATTAAACCAGCTGGGATTAAGGTGACACGCTTAGCTCATGGTTTATCAGTTGGTAGTGATATTGAGTATGCGGATCAAATGACTTTGTTTAAGGCTGTAGAGGGCCGAACCGAAATGTAAAAGACTAATTTAAGAAGCGGGATGGCATGTTGATAGGAAAGTTTATTTCATTTGAAGGACCAGATGGCGCAGGAAAAACAACGGCTTTAAATTCAGTTGTGGCGGATTTGACACCACAATTAAAGAATATGTTAGTTGTCACTCGTGAACCGGGTGGAAATCGAATTTCTGAGGCTATTCGCAATATTATTTTAGATCGAAAAAATACGGAGATGGATGATCGAACTGAAGCTTTATTATATGCTGCAGCTCGCCGTCAACATATTGTCGAAACAATTCAACCAGCACTAAATAGTGGAAAATTAGTTCTGTGTGATCGTTATGTTGACAGTTCAGTAGCCTATCAAGGAGCAGGACGACAAATCGGTGTTGATGAAGTCTATCAAATGAATTTATTTGCAACGGCAGGTTTGTTACCCGATCTAACGATTTACTTTGATATTCCTTCTGAAATTGGTTTGCAACGCATTATGACGCATCGAACTGATGAAATAAATCGGTTGGATGTTGAGCAATTGTCGTTTCATAAACGGGTGCGGGCTTCATATTTAAAAATTGCCGAACAGAATCCACAACGAATTAAAGTGATTGATGCCACCCAAAGCAAAGCAGACGTTGTTTCTAACGTTGAAAAAATTATTTATCAAGAGAATAAAGAGTTTTTTAAATAGGTAAGGAGAGTGACGATAATGAAATTAGTTATTGCAATTGTACAAGACAAAGATGCTAGTCAATTAAGTGATCAATTTATCGATGCCAATATCCGAGCAACCAAGCTTTCAACAACTGGTGGTTTTCTAAAATCAGGTAATACCACTTATATGATTGGAATTGATGATCAGAGAGTTGATGAGGTTTTAGCGATGATTAAAGAAGCATCGCATAGTCGTGAAGAATTTATGACACCACCTGTTAATTTGGACGCTAGTATGGAAGGCACAACTGCGTATCCGGTTAAAGTTCAAGTTGGTGGCGCAACAGTGTTTGTCATGCCAATTGAAAAATTTCAACAGTTCTAAGGACAGCAGCGAAGGAGCAGCAAAATGACGGAAGACGGAATTCAAACGGCAGTTTTAAATAAACAACCAGAGTTGCTTAAACATTTTGCCCAAATCATTGCTGACCACAAATTGGCACATGCCTATTTGTTTGCTGGAGAATCAGGAATTGGAAAAGACGAATTGGCAACTTGGATTGCAATGCGTCTTTTTTGTTTAAATGTAAAAGATAATGAACCCTGTGGACAGTGTCAGGAATGTCGACGAATCAGCACGGGCCAGCATCCAGACGTCGTCATTGTAAAACCTGACGGGCAAAGTATCAAAGTTGATCAAGTGCGTTTTCTTAAATCTGAATTTACAAAAAGTGCCGTTGAAGGTAATCAAAAGATCTTTATTATCTCCGATGCGGATAAAATGACGGCAGGTGCGGCCAATAGTTTGCTGAAATTTATTGAGGAACCTAGTCCTAACGTGACGGCATTTTTGTTAACAACTAATAAAAACCTGATGTTACCTACAATTATTTCGCGAACAGAAGTTGTGGAATTAAAACCGTTGGTACCGGAGCAGTTTAAAGCACAATTACAAGATCAACAAATTACACCTAGTTTGATTGCGATGGCAATGAACTTGACTAATAGTGTTGTTGAGGTTGAAAATTGGGTTAAAGATGATTGGTTAGCACAGGTACAAGCTGCGATAAGTAGGTGGTTTTTACTAAGCTTCAACAAAGATATGCGTGCGTTTGTGGAGGTTCAGGCAAATATCGTTAGTTTGGCAAAAACAAAAGAAACCCAACAGTTGATTCTTGATATTGTCATGTTGTACTGTCGAGAGGCTTTGTTATTAAAGGTCAATCCTCAGAATCTAAGGTTAAGTTTTCCAAATCAAGACAAACAGATTGAAAAACAACTCGTCAATAAAACAACTTCGGCACTAATGCAAGCTACGGAAAAAGCTTTAGCAGCAAAAAGTTTACTAAATCGCAATGTTAGTTTTCAAAATGTACTTGAATCCTTGACGATCAGATTGTGCCAAACTTATTAAAAGATTCCAGAATTAATCATTGTGAATGAGGTGAGATTGTGAACAAACGGGAGATATACGAGAGTTTCAATGGCATTCAAGATCAAACACAAAAAATGTTAGATCAAATTAAAGAACTTCAAAGTGGAATGACCGAAATTCTTGAAGAAAATGCGGAATTGGTTATTGAAAATGATCATTTACGCGAACAACTTGAAAAATATGAACGGCCATCAAAAAAAGAAGCTCAAAAAAGCACTAAGCATGGTCTCTCCAAATCACGAAAAAATCTGGAGAAATTATATGGACGAGGCTATCATGTCTGCAATGAATGGTTTGGCAAGCATCGTGAAAATGATGAACCGTGTGCTTTTTGCCTCGATGTTATTTATGGAGATCGTTAAAGGAGACTAATTTTGCAATCACAAAAAAGCTTTGCTAAAGATCAAACTAGTGGGATTCTTTATCTTGTGCCTACCCCCATTGGTAATTTAGGAGATATGACTTTTCGAAGTGTGGAAACACTAAAAAAGGTTGATGTTATTGCTTCTGAAGACACAAGAAATACACAGAAGTTATTGAATCATTTTGATATTGAAACCAAACAAATTAGTTTTCATGAATATAATACAAGACAACGGGTTCCAGAGTTAGTTAAACGATTACTTGATGGTGAAAATATTGCGCAAGTTAGTGATGCGGGGATGCCTTCAATTAGTGATCCAGGACATGACTTAGTGGTGGCCTGTATAAAACAACACATTTCTGTTGTGCCATTACCGGGAGCAAATGCGGGGTTAACTGCGTTGATTGCTTCTGGTCTTTCGCCACAACCGTTTTACTTTTTTGGTTTTTTGAATCGTAAACAAACAGAGCAAAAGCAACAACTAGAAAAGTTGGTAAATAAAGAGGAAACGCTGATCATTTATGAAGCGCCGCATCGTTTAAAGAAGACTTTGACGAATATGAATACAATCTTTGGTGAAGAACGGCAAGCAGTTCTTTGTCGCGAACTTACCAAAAAATTTGAAGAATTTTTACGGGGAAGTTTACAAGAGCTTTTGACGTGGGCAACAGAAAATGAAATTCGTGGTGAGTTTGTGATAATCGTCGAAGGAAATCAGCATGCTTCACAAGCCTCAACCGAAGCTTTACCAGCAATGTCGCTAGAGGATCAAATTACAAATTTAATTAGTGCTGGTGAAAAACCGAATGATGCCATTAAACAAGTTGCTAAATTACGGGGATTGAGAAAACAAGATGTTTATGCAACATATCATCATCTGCGTGATTCGGAGTAATGGCAAAAGAGATGAAAAGAGGAGAATGACGCGTGGCTGGAAAGAGATTTAGTGAAAATCATCGCTTGGTATATTATGATGGGGATCGAACTTATCATGCTTCGATTCCAATGTTAGTAAACTTAATGGTTTTGGCTTCAGAAGATCAAAGTGAAGAGCTAGGAGTAGGATCACCAGAAGTCTTGAAATATGGAGTGGGCTGGGTAGTTACACAATATTTAATGAAAATTAATCAATTACCAGAAATTGGTTCAACCATCAAATTAGGAACCGAAGCAACAGCTCACAATAAGTTCTTTTGTGAACGCCATTTCTCCGTTGAAAATGAGCAAGGAGATAACTTACTAAGTGTAAATAGTAATTTTGTATTGATGAATCACAAAACACGACGGATGGGAAAGCTGATTCCTGAACTAATTGATCCTTATGGCAGTGATGAGGTCAAGCGACTTACCCGTTTGCCACGTGTTCAAAAAATTACGGATAATCAAACAACAACTGCTAAGCAATATCCAGTTCGTTATTTTGATCTTGATACAAATGGTCATGTAAATAACTCTCATTATTTTGAATGGTTATTAGATGTTTTGCCAGCTGAATTTTTGCAAACGCATGTGCCGACTCGTTTGAACATTCAGTATCATAAAGAAATTCAATATGGACATATTGTGACCAGTGAAGTGGTTAAAGAAACGGATGCGGTCAATAAATTGGTTACCTTACATAGAATGACAGTTAATGGTGAAGTTTATTGTGAGGCTGAATGTAGTTGGAAATCAATAAGTGATTAATTCGTTGTGTAAGTGCTATGGTATAATCAAGGCAAAATGAGAATATGCAGGAGGCAAAATATGTCAGTTTTAGTTCTTGGCGGAGCAGGATACATTGGTTCGCATATGGTGAAAAGATTAGTTGAACAAAATGAAGATGTTGTCGTTATTGATAACTTAGTGACCGGACATCGACAAGCCGTTGATAAACAGGCTCGTTTTTATAAAGGAGACGTTCGAGATCGGGCGTTTTTAGACCAAGTTTTTCAAAAAGAATCAATTGATACAGTTATTCATTTTGCGGCTTTTTCAATTGTTCCTGAATCAATGAAGGATCCATTGAAGTATTTTGATAATAATACGGGTGGTGTGATTACATTATTGGAAGCAATGCATGCTAATCATGTTTCACGAATTGTTTTTTCTTCAACAGCTGCCACATACGGAAACCCAGAACATGCCACAATTAAGGAAACCGATATACAGGCTCCAATTAATCCATATGGTGAAAGCAAACTAATGATGGAAAAGATCATGCATTGGGCTGACATTGCATATGGAATTAAATTTGTTGCACTACGATACTTTAATGTTGCCGGTGCAGCAGATGATGGGAGTATTGGTGAGGATCATCATCCAGAAACACATTTAATCCCGATTGTTTTACAAGTTGCAGCTGGAAAACGTGCCGAACTGCAGATTTATGGGGACGATTATGCTACGGCTGATGGAACAAATGTCCGTGATTATGTGCATGTTACTGACTTAGCTGATGCACATATTTTAGCAATGAAATATTTACAGGCTGGTAATAACAGTAATGCCTTTAATTTGGGATCGTCAACTGGTTTCTCTGTCAAACAAATTCTGGAAGCAGCTCGTCAGGCAACTGGTAAAAAAATTCCTGCCAAAATTGCGGCTCGTCGACCTGGTGATCCTGATACGCTGGTAGCTAAAAGTGATAAGGCTAGAGAAGTATTAAAATGGCAGCCAAAGTATGATGATATTCATGAAATCATCAAGACAGCCTGGAATTGGACACAAAAACATCCTAATGGGTTTGAAGAAGAAAACTAGAACTGGAGAACTCGCGAATCGTTGATGATTTCGAGTTCTTTTTTATGAATGGTCATTCAACTTAAAAATTGTGATAAGATATTTAGGGAAGAATACGAAAAAGGGCTAGTTTTTGAACAATAAAGATTGCTCTAAACTTAAAATGTACGAGATATTAATGATGAAAAGGAATGGCTTATGAAAGTATTGGCATTAGACACTTCAAATCGACCGTTAAGTGCAGCGGTCCTCAATGATAACCAGTTGTTAGCCATGACAACAACAAATATTCGTAAAAATCATAGTATTCAATTGCTTCCGATTGTGGAAGACCTTTTGAAACAAACAGGGTTATCACCAAATGATTTGGATCGAATAGTTGTGGCACAGGGCCCTGGCTCATATACGGGACTGCGGATTGCGACAACCACAGCAAAGACTTTGGCTTATACTTTAGATATTGATTTAGTGGGAATTTCCAGTTTGAAAGCTTTGGCAGCCAATGTAAATGATACAGGACGCATTATTGTACCTTTGTTTGATGCTCGCAGAGATAATGTTTTTACGGGAATTTATCAACGAACTACCACGGGTTGGGATACATTGATGGAAGATCGCCATATTTCTGTTAAACATTTGGTTGCAAACTTAGTGGAAATGAAAGCGCCAGTTTGGTTTGTGGGACAAGATGTGGCTATTTATGCTGAAACTTTAAAATTACAGTTAGCTGATAATTTTCATCAAGTGTCACATGCAGAAAATTTGCCTAATGCTTTTGTTTTGGGACAACTTGGATTGCAAGCAACACCCGTTGAACATCCATTCAACTTTGTACCTAAGTATTTGCGCCTGACAGAAGCCGAAGTTGAATGGAAGAAAAAACATCCACACGAGGATACGAAGCCGTATGTTGAAAGAAATTAAAGAATTTATCAAAAATCGCTTTTTTAATCGAACTAAACAATTGCGCGAGCAAGCTTTTGAAATTCACGATCATGTGATTCGAATTGAAGATGATACTTATTTCATTGCTAAAGCGATGATTCCAGATATCCCCGATATTTTGAATGTAGAACGTTCTGTTTATGAAGGGCAAACACCTTGGGATCGCGCAGCTTTTGCAAATGAATTACGGCGTAAATTTGATCGCCTTTATTTAGTCATTCGTTACCATGACCGAATGCTGGGTTTTATCGGGGCCTCCTTTGATGATCGAACGGCGACTGCACATATTACCAATGTAGCAGTGGTGGAAGATAAACAAAATCGAGGAATTGGTTCCTATTTACTTAAAGTAATGATTGATAAGGCTGAATACATTGGCTATAAAAAGATTACGCTAGAAGTGAGAAAAAGTAATATCAGTGCTCAGGCTTTATATTTGAAGCTTGGATTTGAAAAAACTGGCATAAAGGCACATTATTACTTTGGTGATCACGAAGATGCCATCGATATGACATTAAATCTGACACAAAAGGATTAGGAGAATTATGCGCAAAAAAAATTTAATTTTAGCGTTTGAATCAAGTTGTGATGAAACCAGCGTCGCAGTTATCGAAAACGGCGAGAAGATTTTATCTAACGTGATTGCAACACAAATTAATAGTCATAAACGTTTTGGTGGAGTTGTTCCAGAAGTGGCTAGTCGTCACCATATTGAACAGGTTACAATTTGTATTGATGAAGCTTTGGAAGAAGCTAATGTGAAACCATCTGATTTGACCGCGGTGGCGGTTACTTATGGGCCAGGATTAGTTGGTGCTTTGTTAGTTGGTGTTGCGGCGGCAAAAGCCTTTGCCTATGCTAATAATTTACCTTTAGTACCTGTAAACCATATGGCCGGTCATATTTACGCGGCTCGTTTTGTTAAACCAATTGTCTTTCCAGCAATGGCTTTGTTGGTATCAGGCGGTCACACGGAGTTAGTTTACATGCCATATGAAAATGAATTTCAAATTATTGGTGAAACACGCGATGATGCAGCTGGAGAGGCGTATGATAAGATTGGTCGTGTGCTGGGGATGACTTATCCAGCTGGTAAAGACATTGATGAATTAGCTCATAAAGGAAAGGATAGTTTTCATTTTCCGCGGGCAATGATGCATGAAGATAACTTTGATTTCAGTTTCAGTGGTTTGAAGAGTGCTTTTATCAATACAGTTCACCATGCGGACCAGATTAATGAAACGCTTGACCGTGCTGATCTAGCGGCTAGTTTTCAACAAAGTGTGGTTGATGTAATTGTTGAAAAAACATTGTGGGCTTGCGAACAGTTTTCAATTAAACAACTAATTTTGGCCGGTGGAGTGGCAGCTAACCATGGTTTAAGGGATACTTTGTCAGCAAAGCTGAACGAAAAATATCCAGATTTAGATTTTGTTAAGGCGCCGTTAGAATTATGTGGCGACAACGCTGCAATGATTGGTGCAGCTGGTTACGTTGCTATGAAACATCATGTATTTGCAGATGCAAGTTTAAATGCAGAACCAAGTTTGGAATTTGACTGGGTACCAGATGCTGTCAAATAAAACGAAGTGGAGACAAGGGCATGACAGATAAAAAATTTACTAAATTGAAAAATGAAATCGATATGATTATTGCTCGTGGTGATATCTATGGCGCTTCTTTTAGTTTTATTAATGAAAATCAAATTGATAGCTTTTACCATGGATTTCAAGGTAAGGATGCGTTTGCAGAACGATTAGATCCTTCAATGATTTATGATTTATCTTCCTTGACTAAGGTGGTCGCAACCACAACCAGAGTGTTTCAATTGTTAGCGGTTCATGAATTAGGATTAAAGGATTCGGTTACCGCCTATTTACCTGGCTTTTCTCATCCTGAAGTGACAATTGAAAATCTCTTATTGCATAACAGTGGGTTACCCGCGGATGTTGAAAATGAACATAATCTAACTGGTGTGGAACTTATCAAGAAACTGTATGAGGATCCTTTGGTCTACAAACCTGGCGAAAAAACCGTTTATTCTGATCTGGGCTTTATTTTATTGGGATTAATCATTCGTACTTTGAATGGTTCAATCGATAAGAGTGTTCAGGATCACATTTGGTATCCACTTGCGATGACGAATACAGGATATAATTTGAACCGACCGAAGTCTCGGTTTGTTCCAACTGAAGTTGATGCTCAGCGTGGTCAAATTCAAGGACAGGTGCATGATTACAAGGCTCTTTTACTGAATGGTGAAAGCGGGCACTCCGGTCTTTTCTCTACGTTAAGTGATTTAACCGTGTTTACCGAAATGATGATTAATCGGGGAAAATATCAGAAAAAAGAAGTTTTGGATCCTAATTTATTTGATTTGATGGCAAGCTACGATGAAAATGGCCGGACACTAGGTTGGCGTCGTATTAACCATAAAGAACAGTATGTTCAAACTGGATATACAGGCACAATCTTAGCATTTGATCCAGAAAATAAACGTGGATTTGTCTTTTTGACCAACCAAAATTACCCAACCCGAGAAGATAGTCGATGGAATGAAGATCGAGATCGGTTATTGGATTTATTCTTTGGTGAATAATTAAAGACCAAGTTTTGCAGCTGCAAAAGCTGTCAAAAACTTGGCCTTTTTTAGTTTAATTTTTCAAGTTGTTCGCTAAGCTGAGTCCATTTATTTTCAACTTCCGTGATTTGTGCTTGTGTTGCGTTTAAGGTGTTTTGCAGTTCTTCAAGCTTCAAATGGTCATTGAAGAATTGCGGATCCGCCATTTGAGTTTGAATTTTATTCTCAGTTGCAGCCAACTCGTCTAATTTATTTTCCTGTTTTTCCACTTCTCGTTGTAGTTTACGTTGAGCTTTTTGATCCTCTTTAGAAGCGAGATAATCTTGTTTTTTAGAATTATTGTCAGTGACCGCGGTTTCCTGGTTTGCAGCCGTTGATGAGGCCACTTTCTGATCTTCTTTTTTCATTAGGTAATAGTCGTAATCGCCTAAGAATAGCTGACTGCCTTGAGGTGAAATTTCAAGAATCTCAGTGGCCACACGGTTAATGAAATAACGATCATGTGAGACAAATAGGACAGTGCCATCGAACTCATTAAGCGCATTTTCAAGTACTTCACGACTATCAATATCTAAATGATTAGTAGGTTCATCCAAAATTAAAAAATTGTCAGCCTGCATCGTGAGTTTGGTTAGGAGCAGCCTTGCTCGTTCACCACCACTTAAGTTTTTAACGGGTTTTAAAACATTATCTCCAGAAAATAAAAAACTGCCAAGTAAAGAACGAATATCTTTTTCTGATACTAATGGGTGTTGATCCCATAATTCATTTAAAACGGTTTTTTTATCATCCAAATTGTGTTGTTCCTGGTCGTAGTAGCCAATTTCAACACCAGCTCCAAGTTTCACAGTGCCAGCAAGCAATGGAATTTGTCCAAGGATACTCTTTAATAAAGTTGATTTTCCAATTCCGTTTGGTCCCACAATACCTAGAACATGGTGTTTGTTTAACTCAATATTTATTGGTGATGATAAAACGTGTTGATCATAACCGATAGCAGCGTTTTGCACAGTTAACACAACGTTACCGCTAGAATATTTGGCAGCAAAATGAAAGTGCACTTCGGCGTTATTATCGGTAGGACGCTCTAAAACGGTCATTTTTTCTAATTGTTTTCGTCTGCTTTGTGCTCTTTTGGTAGTAGAAGCACGAACCAAGTTTTTGTTAACGAAATCTTCTAGTTTATCGATTTTAGTTTGCTGCTTTTCATAAGCTTTCCACTCACTCTTTAAACGTGCTGCTTTTTGATCTACATAGTCAGAATAATTTCCTGTATAAGTTGTCAACGTTTTTCGATCTAAATCAAGGGTACGCGTGACCACATGATCCAAAAAATAACGATCATGGGATACAATAAGTAGGGCACCGCTGTATGACTTAATGTATTTTTCCAGCCAGGCCAATGTATTCATATCAAGATGATTGGTTGGTTCATCCAAAACTAGCAGATCGTGTTGCTCTAACAATAATTTGGCCAACGCTAATTTAGTCTTTTGACCGCCTGACAGGGTATTTACGGATCGTTGATAAACTGATTCTTCAAAGCCAAAGCCATGTAAAACTCCTCGAATTTCAGCCTGATAGCCGAAACCATTTTGTGTTTTAAACGTTTGTTGTTTTTGATCATATACATTAGACAGTTTTTCAAATTTTTCAGAATTAGCAATAATAGTTGGATCACCAAGTTGTTTTTCTAATTCATGAATCTCTTTTTCGAGTTGAATTACTTTTTTGAAAACTGTCAGCATTTCATCCCAGATTAAGTTATCAGTATTTAAGCCTTGATTTTGTGCAAGGTACCCGATTGATAGCTCTTTTTTGGTTGTGATTTCACCACTATCTGGTTGTGTGTCGCCAATTAACATTTTGAGCAGGGTTGTTTTGCCGGCACCGTTTCTGCCAACTAGTCCGATTCTATCCTGTTCTTGAATATCAAAAGTTACATGAGAAAACAAGGGGTCGCCGCTAAACTCACGGCTAACATCTTGAGCCTGTAATAAGATCACAATCATTCATCCTTTCATGTTGCTATTTTATTATATCTTAAATTTTGTTTCTTGTTGTAAGTGGTAAAATAGAGTTTGTTAATTATTCACAAACTTCATTGGAGGTTTAAGGATGGAAACTAAAATTCCAGAAGCGACCGCAAAACGGTTACCACTTTATTATCGCTATTTAAATAACTTATTGTATGCAAATAAATTACGTGTTTCTTCAGCAGAATTAGCTGAATCTATTCAAGTTGATGCGGCGACGATTAGACGCGATTTTTCCTATTTTGGTCCGCTAGGTAAACGGGGCTACGGTTATGATGTTCACAAGCTCATTGATTTTTTTAAGAAAATTTTGGATCAAGACACATTGACTAATGTGGCGTTAATTGGCGTTGGAAATTTAGGGCATGCGTTGTTAAATTTTAATTTTCATAAAAATAGCAATGTACGCATTAGCGCAGCGTTTGATATTGATCCCCAGTTGATCGGGTCGGTTCAAAGTAATGTGCCAGTATACGGAATGGACCAATTGCAAGAACAGCTTAAAGATCAACGGATTGAAATTGCCATTATTACGATTCCCGCAACTATTGCACAAAAAGTTGTCGATAAATTAATGCAAGCTGGTATTAAAGGAATTATGAATTTCACGACGGTTCGAATTTCTGTTCCAGATGGCATTCGAATTCAAAATATTGATTTAACTAATGAACTTCAGACTTTAATTTACGCAATTAATCATGATTAATGGTTTAAAGAGTCAATAGGGGTAAAACAACTAAAGAGTTCATTAATATATGTGCAATCATGGAAGTTTGAATTTTGCCGGTATGATGATAAAGCCAACAAAACCATAAGCCAATAGCACCGTATAAAACTAAGTGACCGTCTGCATGTGCAAACGCAAATAAAGTGCTAGCCAACAGGGAGGTAAGAAGCTGGGCAATATTGGGGCCGAGAAAACCAAATAATGTCGCAAGATTGCCAAACAGTACTTTGCGGAAAACAATCTCTTCCATAATGGGTGCCCCGACTATAAGAATTAGGGCATACAGTGGATAGTGTTTGACAATGGCTAACAAATTATTCGTATTTTGAGAAGCAGCGTTTTCCCCAGCCTGAATGGTTAAGCGAAGAATAATCGTTTGTAAAATTATGACAATAATAAAACCGAGAATGCCCCACAGAACAATCTGCCAAGCATGGCTCGATTTTTTTTCAGGATAGTTTTTAGGCATATCATGGAAGGCCAAGAAACTTAGAATAATGGCACCGACCAAATAATCAATAATTTGAACATTAAAAATTACTGCATGTGTTAATTTAAAGGAACTATTTAAAAAACTTGGCAAGAGATAAACGATTAAATACGTAATTAATATATAGATGGATTTCTTTTCAAGTTTCATACTGAACACCTCACAAGTATTCCCTTAGTATAGCATGTTTGCGCGGTTCGAAAAGTCTTTTGTCAAAAAAGGTCAGTAAAATACTTGCATTCTAGTTCAAGAATGATATAGTAAATATTGTTGTTAGCACTTAGCAACTAAGAGTGCTAAATATTCATAAATATATAACTGGAGGGATTCATTTTGTTAAAACCATTAGGAGATCGCGTGATACTAGAAGCACAGGAAGAAGAAGAACAAACTGTTGGTGGCATTGTCCTTGCAAGTAATGCTAAGGAAAAGTCACAAAGCGGCAAAGTTGTTGCTGTGGGTGAAGGACGCGTACTAGATAACGGTGAAAAGGTTGCACCTTCTGTTAAGGCCGGCGATACAGTAATTTTTGATAAGTATGCCGGTACTGAAGTTTCGTATGAAGACAAGAAGTACTTGGTACTTCATGAAAAAGATATTGTAGCAGTTATTGACTAAACAAACTAAAAAATTTTGAGGTGAAATATTTATGGCAAAAGAAATTAAATTTTCTGAAGATGCACGAACAAAAATGTTAAAGGGTGTTGATAAATTAGCTGATACAGTTAAATCAACCATTGGACCAAAGGGTCGTAACGTTGTTTTGGAACAGTCTTACGGTTCACCAACAATTACAAATGATGGTGTCACAATTGCCAAAGCAATCGATCTTGAAGATCATTTTGAAAACATGGGTGCTAAGTTAGTATCCGAAGTTGCTTCTAAGACAAATGACATTGCCGGCGATGGTACAACAACGGCAACTGTTTTGACACAAGCAATTGTTAATGAAGGTATGAAGAACGTAACTGCTGGTGCAAATCCTGTTGGGATTCGTCGCGGAATTGAACGTGCAACTAAGGCAGCTGTTGAAGGTCTTCACAAGATGTCTCATGATGTTAAGACTAAGGATGATATTGCTCAGGTTGCTTCAATTTCAGCTGCTAATGAAGAAGTTGGTAAGTTGATTGCTGACGCCATGGAAAAAGTGGGTAACGATGGTGTAATTACAGTTGAAGAGTCACGTGGTGTTGATACAACACTTGACGTGGTTGAAGGAATGCAATTCGATCGTGGCTACATGTCACAATACATGGTTACTGATAACGATAAGATGGAGGCAGATCTAGATAATCCGTACATCTTAATTACTGACAAAAAGATTAGCAACATCCAAGATATTCTGCCATTATTGCAATCTGTTGTTGAACAAAGTCGTTCACTTTTAATTATTGCTGATGACATTACAGGTGAAGCTTTACCAACTTTGGTATTGAACAAAATGCGTGGAACATTTAATGTTGTAGCTGTTAAGGCACCTGGCTTTGGTGATCGTCGTAAGGCACAACTTGAAGATATCGGTATTTTAACAGGTGGAACAGTTATTACTGATGATTTAGGGTTGAACTTGAAAGATACGACTATTGATCAGTTAGGTCAAGCTAACAAAGTTACAGTTACAAAAGATGATACAACTATCGTTGAAGGTGCTGGTAACAAAGACCAAATCGCAGAACGAGTTGCAACAATCAAACAACAAATTTCAGAAACTACTTCTGATTTTGATAAAGAAAAGTTGCAAGAACGTTTGGCTAAATTAGCTGGCGGTGTGGCTGTTGTCCGTGTCGGTGCAGCTACTGAAACAGAATTAAAAGAGAAGAAGTACCGAATTGAAGATGCATTGAATGCCACAAGAGCCGCTGTTGAAGAAGGCTTTGTTCCTGGTGGTGGTACTGCTTTAGTTAATGCAATTTCATCACTTGATGGTATCAAGGCTGATGGCGATGAGTTAACTGGTGTTAATATTGTTAAACGTGCTTTAGAAGAACCAGTTCGTCAAATTGCAGAAAATGCTGGTGCCGAGGGTTCTGTCGTTGTTGAGAACTTGAAGAAACAAAAACCAGGTATTGGCTACAATGCTGCTACTGGTAACTGGGATGACATGGTTAAGGCTGGAATTGTTGATCCAACTAAGGTGACACGTTCAGCTTTGCAAAACGCTGCCAGTGTTTCAGCTTTGTTATTAACAACAGAAGCTGTTGTTGCTGATAAGCCCGAACCAAAGGATGATGCTGCAGCTGGTGCACAACCACAACCAGGTGGTATGGGCGGCATGATGTAAGCTATAAATGGTTTAAAGTCTCAAAGTCAGAAAAATCTGATTTTGAGGCTTTTTTTGTTGTAAATTAATGATAAAAAGCCGATTAATATGAAAATGAATATTAAAGTTGCACTTCGTTCTGAGATGTGTTTGAATGGACTGCGTGGTAATCAGTTTGCATTTAAGTTCGCGAATTTCATGAAAAAATGAAAACTGGATATAGAATAACAGATTCATTTGTAGTAAACTTATTTTTGATTTGCACTGCCCGAGTTTTTACTCGGGTTAATTTTATTTTTGTAGAGGAGCATTATAAAATGTGGCGTTATCTAAAACGGCTCTTGATTGGAAAACCGTTAAAAACCTTAGATGAAGGTGGACAATCATTAACTAAGTTTAGAGCTTTGGCTTTGTTGTCTTCAGATGCTTTGTCATCCATTGCTTACGGAACTGAACAGATTCTCTCTGTTTTACTGGTTCTTTCGGCAGCGGCAACTTGGTATGCAATCCCGGTAGCGGGAATTGTTTTAGTTCTTTTGTTTGCGATTACCATCTCGTATCGACAAATTATTAATGCGTATCCATCTGGTGGTGGTGCGTACGTTGTTGCTAGTACTAATTGGGGACAGTCAGCTGGATTGGTTGCCGGTGGCTCTTTACTAGTAGATTACATGTTGACCGTGGCCGTTAGTGTCACTTCAGGAACTGAAGCAATTACTTCAGCTATCCCTAGTCTTCATGCTTATGCAGTTCCAATTGCAATTTTAATTGTTATTGGTATTATGGCCCTCAACTTACGGGGCTTAAGAGATTCGGCCTCTTTTTTAACTTTTCCAGTTTATTTCTTTATTGTAATGATCACCATTATGATTGGGATTGGTTTCTTTAATATCATTACTGGTCGTGTTGTGGCACATGCTGCAGCCAGTGTGGGTTCTGCTGTACCCGGGATGACTATTGTGCTTTTCTTAAAGGCATTGTCATCTGGTTCTTCATCTTTAACAGGTGTTGAAGCAATTAGTAATGCTGTTCCTAATTTTAAACGTCCACGTCGTAAAAATGCTGCTAATACTTTGGCAATCATGGCATTAATTTTGGCTGTTTTCTTTGCCGGAATTACATTCTTAAGTTATGCTGGTGGAATTTTACCGAATGCAAATCAAACCGTTCTTTCTCAAATTGGAGAATCCGTGTTTGGTCACGGTCTGTTTTTCTATTTATTGCAATTATCGACCGCTTTAATTTTGGCTGTTGCAGCTAACACAGGTTTTTCGGCATTTCCAATGTTAGCTTATAATTTGGCTAAGGATAAATATATGCCACATGCTTATATGGATCGTGGAGATCGTTTGGGTTATTCTAACGGTATCATTTCTTTAGCCGTTGGTGCGATTGTGTTAATTATCATTTTCCACGGTCAAACAAGTCTCTTAATCCCGCTTTATGCAGTGGGGGTGTTTGTGCCGTTTACACTATCACAATCGGGGATGATCGTTCACTGGTTCCGTGAACGGACAGGACACTGGTTATTAAAATCGTCTGCAAACTTATTGGGAGCAGTTTTATCGCTTGGATTAGTTGTTTGTTTGTTCTTCTTACATTTTGGCAATGTTTGGCCTTACTTAATTGTGATGCCTGCACTTTTACGATTGTTCTATAAGATTCATCAACATTACGTTAAAGTCGCAAAACAACTGCGTATTGCAGCCAAAGGTAAAGTTCAACTGCACGATTATGATGGTTCAACGGTGATTGTGTTGGTTAGCAATGTCACACGTGTGACCGCCGGAGCAATCAATTATGCGCGTTCAATTGGCGATTATGTAATTGCGATGCATGTTTCGTTTGATGCGGATCCTAAAAAAGAACATAAGACAGCGGTTGAGTTTAAAGCGGAGTATCCTGACGTTCGATTTGTAGATATTCATTCTTCGTATCGATCAATCGCTAATCCAACTTTACGTTTTTGCGATGTGATTGCACGACGAGCATCAGAACGTAACTATACGACCACTGTGCTTGTACCGCAGTTTGTTCCGCGAAGGCCTTGGCAAAATATTTTGCATAATCAAACTGGATTGCGATTACGTGCAGCGCTTAATTCACGCGAAAATATTATTGTTTCAACCTATCATTATCATTTAAATGAATAGTTTTCTAAAATTTAGTTAATTTAATAAGGAATAATCAAACTGGCGGTGATAAAAATATAATTAAACCGTCAGTTTTTTGTTTTGATTTAAGGTGTAAGTGGTATCATAAAATGACTTGTGTTACTTATGTCGGCTTTGTATAATAGTTATAATGTCTAGAAAAGAGGTCTAACATGCGATTTGAAATTATTGTAAGCTTATTTGCGACAGCAATTATCTCTGCCGTACTAACGCCGTTTGTTAGACGACTCGCATTTAAAGTTGGCGCAGTGGATGAGCCTTCTGCACGGCGAGTAAATAAAATTCCAATGCCCACAATGGGTGGCTTGGCAATTTTTCTTGCTTTTAATTTTGCCACTTTCTTTCTATTGAGAGCGCAAATTCCTACAAGGCAATTGTGGGGAATCTTTGGTGGTGAATGCATCATTGTCCTAACAGGGATAATTGATGATATTTTTGTCCTAAAACCTTATCAAAAAATGATCGGTATTTCACTTGCAGCAATTGAAGTTTTCGTCTTTGCCAATGTACGAA
The DNA here is from genome assembly GCF_001437405.1 of Pediococcus ethanolidurans. Lineage (GTDB taxonomy): Bacteria > Bacillota > Bacilli > Lactobacillales > Lactobacillaceae > Pediococcus > Pediococcus ethanolidurans. The sequence goes on from NZ_JQBY01000007.1 coordinate 93,057, forward strand.
TGACCACGTTAACGATTCCATTTCTAGGAACGGTTGGATTGGGTTGGCTTAGCTTTCCAATCACGTATTTATGGATAGCGGCGATTACCAACGCGATCAATTTAATTGATGGTTTGGATGGGCTGGCTACGGGTGTTTCCATTATTGCCTTATTTACAACGGGAATTACGGGACTCTTCTTCTTGCCGACGCCTAACATTTACACGGTTATTATGATTTTTACACTGGTAGCAGCTGAAATTGGGTTCTTACCCTACAACTTTTTTCCAGCTCGTATTTATTTAGGCGATACCGGTGCATTGTTTATTGGATTCATGATTTCGGTATTTTCGTTATCAGGATTGAAGAATGCCACGTTTATATCTGTTATCATTCCAGTTATGATTTTAGGTGTACCCATTACCGATACGGTTTTTGCCATGTTGAGACGAATTTTAAACAAACAGTCGATTTCTCAAGCAGATAAACGCCATTTACATCACCGCTTAATGCAGATGGGATTAACGCATCGACAAACTGTTTTTGTGATTTATGGTATTTCACTGATCTTTTCTTTTATTGCACTGTTATATCCGATCTCACCAATTTGGGGATCAGTTTTGTTAACAATTGGTATTTTAATTGGGTTGGAATTATTTGTGGAAGCAATTGGGTTGGTCGGTCAAGACCGCAGACCGCTTTTGAATTGGATTCAAAAAATTGTTACTTCAAATACATCTAAAGAAACCAGCGATCAATTGGAAAATGAACGCGAAGAAAGACAACGAGCTGCAAAGATTAAAGCAGAACAAAAAAAACAAAATGATACCGATTCTAAAAATAAACATTAAAAACTACTCACTGGGTAGTTTTTAATGTTTATTTTTTTACTGGTACTTCGTTAAATTGTTTACCAGTCGTTTGAAAAGTAACGTGACCGTTTAAAAGATTTGTGATGTTTTGTTTAAATTGTTCAATATGTTCAGTTATCACCGGAATTGTTATCGTGATTTTTTCCGCATATTGGGTATTTTGAACGATAAGATCGTGTGTGCTTAACCAGTGGGTGACTGGGTCGTATTGTGAATAGTCGATCGTTAGAACTAAGGTGGTCTGTTCAATGCGTTCGACGAGACCAATTTCGTCTAATACTTGTGACGTAGAATTACTGTATGCGCGGATTAGCCCACCGGCACCAAGCTTGATTCCGCCAAAATAGCGGGTAACTACCACTAAAACGTTATGAACATCCTTTTTTTGAAGTACCTCCAGAATTGGAACTCCGGCAGTTCCTGAGGGCTCACCATCATCGCTTGCTCTTTGAATATGATTATCATTACCAATCATGTATGCAAAACAATGGTGATTGGCTTTACGATGATTAAGCTTAATTTGATCAATAAAATTAAGTGCATCCGTTTCGTTTTGAATGCGGAAAGCAGTCGCAATAAAACGTGATTTTTTGATTTCAAGTTCGTGAGTACCGTTTTTAGAAATTGTAGTAAAATTACTGGTCATGGAAAATTTACCTTTCTTTTTTGCGTACTTAATTACTGGGTGATAAAAATGGACAAATCCGAATTTTATGGGCGGCTAGTTTTGAAAACACGAAACTGGAAAGACGAAGGGATCAAAACTATCAAAATGCCAACCATGGCTGTCAATGAGAGTCGTGTACATTGCCTACGTTGTAATACCTGGTTTGTAAAATCACTAGTTCAATTACCCAGACAAGAGTTCTACTGTCCTGCATGTATTCAATTGGGAAGAGTCACAACTTTAGAAAACTTTTTCACGCTTAAAGAACCTAACCAATTTAAACAACTTGCGCATTATTTAACTTGGGAAGGTAAGCTTACAGAAAGCCAACTACGGTGTTCAAAAGAAGTGATTCACTCCTTCAATCATGGTAGAGACCATCTTTTATGGGCTGTGACGGGTGCTGGAAAAACAGAAATGCTATTTCCTGGAATTAATGAAGCTTTACAAGCGGGAAAACGAGTCTGTTTAGCTTCGCCGCGTGTGGATGTCTGTTTAGAACTTTTTCCACGGCTACAAGCAGCATTTAAGCAGGTTGACATTGCGTTGCTTCATGGCCGTCAAACTGAGCCTTACCGTTATACACAATTAACTATTGCCACAACCCATCAACTATTAAGATTTTACCATGCTTTTGACGTTTTGATTATTGATGAGGTGGATGCTTTTCCATATGCTCAAAACAAAAAATTATTATATGCCACTACACAAGCCAAGAAAGAGACTGGTTCGTGTTTATTTTTGACAGCTACTCCAGGAGAAGAACTGTTAAAAAAGGTACGCCAAAAACAACTTGCCGTCAGTTATTTACCTCGACGGTTTCATGGCTTTCCATTGCCAGAAATTCAGGTTAAATTAGTTTTAAATTGGTATTCTAAAATGTATGCCCAAAAGTTGATTAGACCTTTGAAAAAATTTATTAAAAATTGTCAAGAAGTCAATCGTCAGTTTTTAATTTTTGTTCCTCACATTAAGCACTTGCCGTTTGTGTTAAAAGCAGTTGCAAAAATATTTCCTAGTTTAAAAATAACCACCGTCTTTTCAGCAGATGAACAACGACTAGAAAAGGTGCAGGCAATGCGAAATCATGAGATTGATGGGCTGATTACGACGACAATTTTAGAACGAGGTGTTACTTTCCCTGGAATCGACGTTTGTGTATTAGGGGCGGACGATGACACCTTTTCGTCTGCAGCGCTGGTTCAAATTGCAGGACGAGTGGGGCGTAGTCCAAAACGACCAACTGGAAATGTCTTATTTATCTGTGCGGGATTATCTCGTTCGGTTAAGAGAGCGATTCAACAAATCAAATTCGTTAATCGAAAAGCGAAGGAGGAAGAACATGCAATGTCTTCTGTGTCACCGTCAGATACGTGAAGCGTGGCCGTTGGGATCCTTAATACTTCCACAAAGAAAACGAATAAGTACCACGTGTGCAGAATGCTTAGGTACTTTTCATAAAATTAGATTAAAAACAAGTTGTGTGGGTTGCGGGCGTCATCAGGGTTCAAAGAATTTATGTCAAGATTGTCAAAAATGGCAAGCTAAAGTTAATTATCATTTTGTTAATCATGCCCTGTATCAGTATGATGCCACAATGAAGCAGTATATGCACGACTACAAATTTCAAGGACACTATCAATTACGTCACGTGTTTGCGAGAGTCTTTTCTCAATTTATTGCAGCACAGAGTAAAGCAGATTATTTGGTTGCGTTGCCGATTGATGATCAAACTTGGCAAACACGTGGATTCAATCAGGTAACAGGATTACTTGAAGATTTACAAACAATTGAAATTTTGAATATGAAACGTAATGCAGATGAAAAGCGACAGTCGCAAAAGAAACGGCATGAACGCTTGAAAACTAGTAATCATTTTCAAATTGATGTAGAATGTCCAGAACAGATCAAAGATAAGCAGATTTTATTACTCGATGACGTCTATACAACAGGAAGAACACTTCGGCATGCTGCAGAAACACTGTATGCAGCCGGCTGTAGGACTGTTGAAAGTATCACGTTATGTCGTTAATAATTTTTTCTCGTTTTTCATTTGTTTAAAATAGCGTTTTCATTTATAATGGAATTAAGCAAGATATTAGAAGAGTGGTCCTTTCGATATCGTGTTTGGGCGAGCACAGATGCTTGCTACTGAAGGGAGAGAAGATTTATGCTTGATTTTAATGTACGTGGCGAAAATATTGAAGTGACAGAAGCAATCAGAAATTATGTGGAAAAACGCATTAGTAAACTAGAGAAGTATTTTGACTCTAGTATGAACGCTAAGGCCCATGTAAACCTAAAGGTTCATCCAGATAAAACAGCTAAGGTTGAGGTTACAATTCCACTTCCATATTTGGTACTAAGAGCTGAAGAAACATCACCTGATCTGTATGCAAGTGTTGATTTGGTAACTGATAAGTTGGAACGCCAAATCCGCAAATATAAAACAAAAATTAATCGTAAATCTCGTGAAAAAGGCTTTAAAGGCGTTGAGATTCCTAACGCTGACGTTGATGTGGACGATGGTGAAGATGCTGATTCATCAGAGTCAAAATTTGACATTGTCAGAACAAAACGGGTTTCATTAAAACCAATGGATAGTGAAGAAGCTGTTTTGCAAATGGATATGTTGGGCCATGACTTCTTCGTTTATCAAGATGCAGAAACGGATGATGTAAACATTGTATATCGCCGTAATGATGGTCGATATGGTTTGATTGAATCCAATGATTAATTAAATAAAATAAGTTTAAAACTGGAAATCAGGAGCTTAAATTTAGGTAAACCCTAAAAATAGCTGTTGGCTTTCCAGTTTTTTTGTATAGTTTGGTATCGAGTTCTGACTCTTTTTGTTTAAAAATAGGTGTAGTAATGTTAAAATGTTATATGGTCTACAAGTTTTTGGAATAACAAATATGTAATTTAAAAAAATTAACAGAGTTTAGATTTAAGAGGGGAATTGTTGAATGGCTAATGTATTAAGAAAATGGGTTGAAAGTGACAAGCGTGATCAAAGACGTTTGGATCGATTGGCTAATAAAGTTGAAGCATACAAAGATGAATACAGTCAATTGTCAGATGCAGATTTACAAGCTAAAACGCCTGAGTTTAAGGCTCGGCTAGAAAAAGGCGAAACGCTAGACGATATTTTACCAGAAGCATTTGCTGTTGCTCGTGAAGGTGCAAAACGAGTCTTAGGTCTTTTCCCATTCCATGTTCAAATTATGGGTGGCATTGTGCTACACGAAGGTAATATTGCCGAAATGAAAACTGGTGAAGGTAAAACTTTAACAGCTACTATGCCAGTTTATTTAAATGCTTTGGGTGGCAAAGGTGTACACGTTGTAACTGTTAATGAGTACTTGTCTGGCCGTGACGCTACTGAAATGGGTGAGTTGTATAACTGGCTTGGCTTAAGTGTTGGTTTAAATATTGCTGAAAAATCACCAGAAGAAAAACGGGCAGCTTATGCGGCTGATATTACGTATTCCACTAATAGTGAAATTGGTTTCGATTATTTGCGTGATAATATGGTTGTTTACAAAGAAGACATGGTTCAACGACCACTTAACTTTGCAATCATTGATGAAGTTGATTCAATTTTAATTGATGAGGCCAGAACACCATTAATTATTTCTGGACAATCTGAAAATGGTACTCACATGTATCGGCGAGCAGATCGATTTGCCAAGACTTTGACTGCGGAGAAAGATTATAAGATTGATTGGGAGTCAAAATCAATTTCTTTAACTGATACTGGAATTGAAAAAGCTGAGAAGTATTTCAATTTGAAAAATCTTTATGATGTAGATAACGCTTCGTTGACTCATCATCTAGATCAAGCGCTCCGTGCAAATTACATTATGTTAAAAGACAAGGACTACGTTGTGCAAGATGGCGAGGCCTTAATTGTTGATCAGTTTACTGGTCGTGTTATGGAAGGTCGTCGTTTTTCTGATGGGCTGCATCAAGCGATTGAAGCCAAAGAAAATGTTGAAATTCAAGAAGAAACAAAAACAATGGCCAACATTACGTACCAAAACTTATTCCGTATGTATCACAAGCTATCAGGAATGACAGGTACTGCTAAAACAGAACAAGAAGAGTTCCGTGAAATTTATAATATGGAAGTTATCTCAATCCCAACTAACCGTCCGATGATTCGTGATGATCGTGCTGACTTGCTTTATCCAACGTTAGATAGCAAATTTAATGCGGTTGTTAATGAAATCAAACAGTTACACGCTAAGGGCCAACCGATGTTAATTGGTACCGTGGCGGTTGAAACTTCTGAACATTTATCACATTTACTGGACACAGAGAAAATTCCGCATGTTGTTTTAAATGCCAAAAACCATGCCAAAGAAGCCGAAATCATTATGAATGCCGGACAAAAGGGCGCTGTTACAATTGCGACTAATATGGCTGGTCGAGGAACTGATATTAAATTGGGACCTGGAGTTAAAGAACTAGGTGGATTGGCTGTCATTGGGACTGAACGTCATGAGTCACGACGAATTGATAATCAGCTTCGTGGCCGTTCTGGGCGACAAGGTGATCCTGGTATGTCACAATTTTATCTATCACTGGAAGACGATTTGATGATTCGTTTTGGTTCTGAGCGAATCAAGAATTTGTTACAACGGCTTAAGGTTTCTGATGATGATGCGGTTATTCAAAGTCGAATGATCACCAAACAGGTTGAGTCTGCGCAAAAACGTGTTGAAGGTAATAACTATGATTCACGTAAAAATGTTTTACAGTATGATGACGTTATGCGGGCGCAACGTGAAGTGATTTATAGTGAACGTCAACGTGTGATTATGGCAAAGACTTCTTTGAAGAATGTCATGGTTCCAATGATCGAACGCACAGTGAACCAGGTGGTTGATGTGCATACGCAAGGAACTGATAAGAAGAAGTGGGATCTCGAAACTATATTAGATTTTGCTAAATCTAATATGGTTAATGAAGATAGTATTTCGCTTAGTGATTTAACTGAAAAAACACCTGAAGAAATTAAAGGCTATTTGCTGAAACGAGCAAAAGAAATTTATGCTCAAAAAGAAAAACAATTATATGATCCAGCACAAATGTTGGAATTTGAAAAAGTTGTTATTTTACGTGTTGTTGATGCACATTGGACTGAGCATATTGATGCAATGGACCAACTCCGTCAATCAATTGGCTTGCGTGGATATGGACAATTAAATCCATTAGTTGAATATCAATCTGATGGTTATCGCATGTTTGAAGAAATGGTTTCAGATATTGAATATGATGCAACGCGTCTATTCTTGAAGTCAGAAATTCGTCAAAATATTCAACGATAATTCAGGTTAGAAAGAGAGGATTGGCATCAAAACGTTATGTTTTGACCAATCTTTTTTTCAAGTAAAAAATTAAGGAGCTAAAAAAATGGAATTAAGTGAAGCAAAGAAACAAATTAATCAAATGAACCAAGAAGTCGCAGACTTTAGGGGGTCGCTTTGACTTTGATAAACTAAGTGAAAGCATCTCGATCAACGAAGCCAAAATGGGTGAATCAGATTTCTGGAATGATCAAAAAAAGGCTCAAAAATTGATTGATGAAACTAATTTATTAAAGCAAAAATACGATCAATTTCATGCGTTACAAACACAAGTGGAAAATTTAGAGGTCACTGAAGAACTGTTAGAAGCTGAAGACGATGCAGATATGCAAACCGAATTTGAACAAGATTTTGCAAGTACGCAAAAAGCTTTAAGAGATTATCGTTTGGGACTTTTACTGAATGAAAAATATGATGCAAATAATGCAATTATTGAAATTCATCCAGGAGCTGGTGGTACTGAATCACAGGACTGGGGGGCTATGTTGCTTCGGATGTATACAAGATGGGCTGAACAGCATAATTTTACCGTCACGATTGAAGATTATCAGGCGGGAGATGTAGCGGGTATTAATAGTGTCAGTGTGGTTATTGCTGGCCATAATGTTTATGGCTATTTGCGATCCGAAAAAGGTGTCCATCGATTAGTTCGTATCTCACCTTTTGATGCTGCCGGTCGTCGTCATACCTCGTTTGCTTCTGTTGATGTGATGCCCGAACTCGACGATTCAGTTGAAGTCAAAATTAACCCAGACGATCTGCGCGTGGACGTTTATCGTTCAAGTGGTGCTGGTGGACAGCATGTTAATAAGACTTCTTCGGCTGTAAGAATTACGCATTTACCAACTGGAATTGTGGTTGCTAGTCAGGCTCAACGATCACAATTACAAAATCGGCAAACTGCGATGTCAATGCTACGAGCTAAATTATATGAACGTGAAGAACAAAAAAAAGCTGAACAACGTGCTAAAATTGAAGGGAAACAGCTAGAAATTGGCTGGGGTTCTCAGATTCGTTCTTATGTGTTTCATCCTTATTCAATGGTCAAAGATCATCGAACAAATTACGAAACTGCCAATGTTTCTGGCGTTATGGATGGAGACTTAGATGGTTTTATTGATGCATATCTTCAGTGGAAACTACAACAGGCTAATCCCAAATAAATACCTTGTGTGATCGGAGGCAAAGCCATGAATAAGAAAATTTTAGTTGTTGACGATGAGCCCTCAATTGTGACGTTGCTCACTTACAATCTGAATGAAGCGGGGTTTCAGGTTGCAAGTGTAGGAACGGGCAACCAAGCTCTAACATGGTTAAAAACTAATGACGCTGATTTGATTGTCATGGATCTTATGTTACCAGGAATCGATGGCTTAGAAACCATTCGACAAATTCGTGGTATGCAAAAGGATACTCCGGTTATTATATTAACTGCAAAAAATAATGAATTGGATAAAATAGTTGGTTTTGAAATTGGTGCTGATGATTATTTAACCAAACCATTTAGTCCACGAGAGTTGATTGCAAGAATCAAGGCAGTTTTACGGCGGACAGAGAATGGCCATCAACCTGTTTTAGGAACTGAAACATCTTCTCAAATACGTCATGTAGATGATCTTTCATTAGATTTGGATCGCTATGAAGTACGAAAAAACCAACAAAAAGTTTCGTTAACCCCCAATGAATACAAATTATTAGTCTATTTATGGGATCATGCGGATCATGTTTTAAGTCGTGAAAGAATATTAAATGCGGTTTGGGGTTATGATTATGCTGGTCAAACACGAATGGTTGATATTCATATTAGTCATTTGCGTGATAAAATTGAGAATAATCCCAAAGATGCAAAATTAATTTTAACGGTGAGAGGCTTTGGATATGAATTCAATACGAAAAAAAATGCTGAATAGAACCTTGCGCTTTTTCTTGACCACTTTTATTGGTAATTTGTTAATGGCTTTCTTAGTTTTAAAGGCTGTTCAGAAGGGCCAACATAGTTTTAGTGCTAGAGAAATCAACTATGTTTTGTTATTTGCCATTACGATTTTTGTAACGGCCATCGAAGTCGTTGTTTATTGGAGCAACCTTCGCCAATCGCAATTGCGTCAAGCAGCATTAAACGAAAAACTGCAAGAAGTTTTAAAAGGTGAAAAAGCAAGTCAAATCGTCTTACCTAAAGATGATCCATTTTACGAATTGACCATGACGGTTAACCAAATTGAATCGCATGATCGTCATCAGATTCATAATTTAACTAATCAGGGTAACGAATTAAAAGCCATTGTAAATAATTTACCGGTGGGAGTCTTAGTAATTAATCGCCATCGGGAAGTACAGTTAGCCAATCCGGCAACGGTAGATTTGCTTCAATTGCAAATTAAAACAGATCCGCATCCTTATACAATGGATATTAATCAAAATGATCTACAGGCTTTAATTGAACGTACTTTTGAAACGAAGCGAAGCCATCATCGGACGATTCATTTAAAGCGTGAACCGAGTGAAAAGGTGGTTGAAGCAACGGTTGTTTATAATAAACAGGTTCATCATCATTTTGAAGTTATTGTATTACTGTATGATATTACGGAGGCATGGACAGTTGAACAAATGCAATTAAACTTTGTCAGCAATGCTAGTCATGAACTTCGGACACCAATTACCGCTATTTCCGGATTTGCCGAAACCTTAATGAATGGTGCCAAAAATGATCCTGATAAACTTGATGAATTTTTGCGAATTATTCAAAAAGAAAGTCGCAAGTTGGTTCGTTTGGCAGATGATATTTTGTCCATTTCACGGACCCAGTCAGGCGGAGAACAATCCTTAAAAATTGCCGATTGTAATTTGGCTGCTTTAGGGCAGGAAGAGATTAAGCTATTACATCGAGGAATTCAGCTGCATCAAGTTGAAGTTTCCAATCAAATTCCAGAGAACGTGAAAGTTCAAACAGATGCCCAACAGTTAGGTCAAATCATTAAGAATCTGGTTGCAAATGGGATTCGCTATAATCGCCCACACGGCCATGTGAAGTTGTCCTATGAAGAGGTAACAAATCGATGGAAATTAATCGTTGAAGACGATGGTATTGGTATTGCCCCGGAAGAACAACATAAGGTCTTTGAACGCTTTTATCGGGTTAACGCAAATAAACCGGGTGAACTAGTTAGTGGAACTGGTTTAGGCTTACCAATTGTTGCCGAGAGTGTCAAAAATCTTGGTGGCGAAATTCGCCTGAAATCAGAACCAGGAAAAGGTTCTCAATTTATTTTAACTTTTCCTAAAGAGTGGAAGCCAAGTCCTGAATATTAAATGCAATAAATTAGAAACTAAAGGCTGAAAGTCCAAAACACATTTCGTTGATAAAAGTGTTCTTGGTAACAAAATTAGATTAAAATGCCGTCCTACAGCTCACATGGTCTGGAACGGGGTGGGCACGATTTGAAGTCAAGAAGTACACTTGTCTTCAAACTCGGCCTTATTCTAAGTAATAAATTACTAAGAATAATTTCACCCCTGAGACCAATCACCTCCGGACTAAGAATGTTTGATGTTAAATAATGAACAGTAAAACTGATATCAAAATTATTGTATCAGTGCATT
>NZ_JQBY01000008.1 GCF_001437405.1 Pediococcus ethanolidurans
TTAGTTCTTTTTTTATGAATATTTCAGGTTAAATTGATTCACTTACATATTAGGGAGTGTTGTTTATGTCATTACGCGGACGTATTTTCCGCAAAGAAAGTCGTGATCGTTACATTGAACGCGACAATCGCTTTGAAAAAACCATTTCCGGTGGCGATCTCATTGCCCTCGGAATCGGTGCCGTCATTGGTACCGGTATCTTTATCCTACCTGGTACCGTTGCCGCCACCAAAGCCGGCCCCGCCATCATTCTTTCCTTCGTAGTCGCCGGCATTGTCTGCGCCATCGCCGCCATGTGTTACGCAGAGTTCTCTTCCGCCCTACCAGTTGCCGGCAGTGCTTACTCATATGGCAACGTCATTTTCGGTGAGCTGATCGGTTGGATCCTCGGTTGGGCCTTGATTTTGGAATACGTTCTCGCCGTCGCGGCCGTTTCAACTGGTTGGTCAGCCTACTTTAGTTCTTTTATTTCTGGATTTGGCATTCACATTCCCCAGGCATTATCAGGACCTTTTGATCCCGCTCATGGCACATACATCAACATTGTTGCCATTATCATTGTCTGTCTAATCGCCTTTTTCTTATCAAAGGGTCTCAAATCTTCAATTCGTATCAACAACATTATGGTTATTGTAAAAATTGCAATCATTGTTTTATTCCTTATTGTTGGTGCCTTTTATGTTAAACCAGCAAACTGGCATCCTTTCCTACCATTTGGTGTCAAAGGCATGTTTCAAGGTGCGTCAACCGTCTTCTTCGCTTACCTAGGTTTCGATGCCGTATCTTCTTCTGCTGCTGAAGTAAAGGATCCTGATCGCAATATGCCTTTTGGTATCATTGGTACATTAATCATTGCGACCGTTTTATATATTGGAGTTTCAATTGTTTTAACTGGTATGATTCCCTTTACAAAGTTAAACGTAGCTGATCCCGTTGCCTTTGCACTTCAATCAGTTAACCAAAACTGGATGGCCGGCTTGCTTTCGTTAGGTGCCTTGGCTGGAATGACCACCATGATGGTCACCATGATTTATAGTAGTTCTCGACTTGTATATTCAACTGGTCGAGATGGGCTTTTACCTAAAGTGCTTGGCGAAGTTAGTGCTAATCATTCACCGCTCCACGCCATGACAATTGTTACGATTGTTATTGCCATTTTGGGTGGTTTAGTTCCCTTAGATCAATTAACGAACCTAGTTAATATTGGTACGTTGATTGCCTTCACCGTTGTTTCATTCGGAATTATCCCATTACGTAAACGAAAAGATATTCCTAATCACGGATTCAAAGTTCCTTTCTATCCAGTTTTACCTATTATTTCTGGATTGTTATGTATTTTCCTAATGACTACTCTTTCAGCAGAAACTTGGATTGCTTCCATAATTTGGTTTGCTTTTGGCTTATTGATTTACTTTACTTACGGAATTCATCACAGCCAGTTGGCACAAAAAGATGACACACAAAAATAAATAAGAACGAATAAACGCAGAATAATAGGTAGTTTGTAAATACCTTTTATCCTGCGTTTTTATAACCATCAAATTCAAAACTTAGACCAAATACGTTTATTTACGAGACTTATGACAATTTCAAAACATGTTTTCATCAGTTAGCGTATAATTGGTGCCATACAACTTTTCGGAGGTTTTATATTATGAAAAATAATCAATTTGCTATTGAAACAGTGGATTCAGCCACAGAGCTCAAAGAATTGCGTGCGATTCACTTCATTGATGCTTCAATTGATAATTTGGACGATCCACTTGCAGTTTGGAAAGTTCTACTACACAAAACAATTTTAGAAGCAAAAAGCGAAACAGTTTTTAAACAAAAATTGAACAATTACTTGGCAACTCCCACAGTTGCTCTAGGTGATTTCCTTGAAAGTCAGCAACCACTTACTAATGAAATCTTTTATTGCGTGGCTTTACAACTGCTTCAATTTGATGTGGACAGTGACTTTAAACTCACTGAGCCATTAACAGCCATGAAGAAGATTCAGTTGCCTGTTATTACCGACCCCATCCAATCTAAGGCCGATTTATTGCATGCCTGGTATCTACTTCTATGCACACATACCAAAAACGGCCAAACTTATTTAGATAAGTTAACCCAAGATGGTTATTTTGTGTCATTTTATAAGCAAACTACTCAACCTTTGTTCTTTAACGGCAAGGCACAAGCAGTCTTTGATCCCCACCAATTAATTCGCGATGTGGTCTACGTTGAAGCACCTTTAGACACCGATCAAGATGGTAAGCGCGATTTACTCAAGGTAGAAATTCTTCGTCCACAGCAAACTGAACAGGGCTACAAGGCTCCCGTTTTGTATACGGCCAGTCCTTATAATCAAGGCATCAATGACGAAGCTGGTGATGCTGCCATGCACAATGTAGATGTCAAATTGCAGGCTAAGGAACCTAATCAACTCAATTATAAGGATATTCATTACGCTGAAAAGTCAGCACCATTACCTGCTAAACGTCAAATAGCTGGCGAACAAAAAGAAGCTGACGAAACCTTTGCGATGGAGGCTCCTTATACACTCAACGACTACTTTTTGACTCGTGGTTTTGCCGTTGTTTACGCAGCCGGAATTGGTACCAAAGATTCTGACGGAATTCGTGATACCGGTGCTGTTTCCGAAACTGTTTCAACTATTGCTGTCATTGAATGGTTAGCTGGCAATCGTACTGCCTTTACCAATAAAACTGACAATGTTGAAATCAAAGCTTGGTGGTCCAACGCCAAAATTGCGATGACTGGGCGCTCGTATTTAGGTACGTTAGCAACTGCTGCAGCCACAACCGGTGTTGAGGGCTTAAAGACAGCCATTTCCGAGGCAGCCATCTCAAGTTGGTATGACTATTACCGCGATGGTGGCTTGGTTGCCGCCCCTAATACTTTCCAAGGTGAAGACATGGACGTTTTGGCAACTGAAGTTTTTAGTCGCATGCAAAACCCCGGCGATTATCTTAAAATCAAGGAATACTTTGATCAAGTTTTAACCATTATGGCTAAAGATCAAGATCGCAACACTGGTAACTACAGCCACTATTGGGATGATCGAAATTATTTGAATAACGTCAAAAATATCAAAGCTGATATGGTTATGGTTCACGGTTTAAACGATTGGAACGTTAAACCACGAAACGTTGGTAATCTTTGGAATGCACTCCGCGACGTTCCGGTAGCTAAGAAACTTATTTTGCATCAAGGTCAGCACATTTACATCAATGCTTTTCGTTCCTTGGACTTCACCGATATGATGAATCTTTGGTTCAGTCATGAATTATTTGGTATTGACAATCACGCCAAAGAATTATTACCAGACGTTTTAATTCAGGACAATACCCAACCAGAAACTTGGCATACTTATGAGGATTGGCAATCACCCAAAGATAGTCACCAAATTTTCAATTTTGAGGCTAAAGAATTGGTTCCTGAAACGGTTCCTGTTCGTACTGCTGCCGCTTCGTTTAGCGACCATCTTGATCCAGAAACATTTGACTTCTACAAAAAGCACCTTGATGTTTGGGAACGTGATTTATTAACCACTAACCATGACACAACTGGTGAAAATCGTCTCCGCGACAATCGCTTAATTTTCAAGACAAGTCAGTATGATCAAGATACTTACATTGATGGTCGCGTTCAACTACAGATTAGAGTAGCCGTTAATGAGCCATTTGGGATGTTAAGCTTCCAGCTAGTGGATTATGGGGATGCCAAGCGTTTGACCGTTAGCCCAACAATTCTCGCGTCTAAAGCATTAAGTGGCACATATGACTGGCGTAGAGATAATTTACGTGAGTTTACCTTACAAAAGGAAACTACTCCTTGGAAGATGATTACAAACGGTCATATTAATTTACAAAATCGACACAATAATTATCAAGTAGATGAATTAAAGGCCAATGACTTTTATGATTTGACTGTGGAACTTCAACCGACCTTCTATCATTTATTAGCCGGCCATCAACTTGGATTAGTTGTTTACGCAACTGATTTTGGCACAACGGTCCGTGGTAACCAAGAGTTGCAATACTCTCTACAAATTAACAAGTGCAAAATGAGTTTACCGATTAAATAATTTAATTAACCACTTACATTGGTTTCAAAAAAGATTGAAGAAAAATTTTTCTTCAATCTTTTTAATTTAGCCATTTATCGGTCGTACATGAACAATTTCGCCACTTGTAATTTTTAACTCTTGTTGATTCGTTTTTAAAATTAACGCCCCCTCATTATCAATATCCGAAACCATCCCAGTCACGGTGTGATTTTGTAACTGAACTCGCACTTGCTTACCTATAACAGATGACTTCTCTCGATATTGTTTCATAAAATCTGCTGTTTGATAGGTATTTAAATGTTTAAAGAAATTAATAATAAACTCACTAACAAAATCAGTTTGGTTTTGACTATCTACCTGATCGCTTAATGAAACTGCAATTTGTTTAATATCGTCAGGAAACTTTTGGGTGTTAAGATTTACACCAATGCCAATAACCACACCTGTAATTTGATTTGTCTGGGGATTCGTAATGGCTTCAGCAAGAATTCCTCCTACTTTGCGATTATTTAAAATTAAATCATTCACCCATTTTATGTACAATTTTACTGAAAAGAACTTTTCGATTATTTCAGCACTAGCCACCGCGGTCATTGTAGTTAGTAACCCGGGATTAAATTCTGCGCCCGTCGTCGGAATCAAAAAACTAATATACAATCCCGTATCCTTAGGCGAATAAAAATCGCGACTCAATCGCCCATATCCCCCGGTCTGATGATTAGCAATAAATACCTGTGGCTGCTTGAAAGTGTCAATTTGCTGACCTATTCGTTTAGCTTCCGCATTCGTGGAATCAATTTGATCAAAAGTATGAAATTGCACCGATAACCCTGCGATTGATAAATTACTTTCAATCTTTTTCGAATCAAATTTGATAATAACCGTCTCCTGTTCCTAATTTGTGTTAATCTTACCAATTGATGAACACTAGAACAAGTTAAACATAATTTTTTATCTTCAATTACTTTCTTGCTATGTTATTGTTGTTTTTGTTATACTGCACCATATTAATCTTTGAAGAAAGAAGGTTTCATCATGAATTTTGGTTTGATTGCCCTCATTTTTGCATTAAGTTTTGCGTACATCACTATGAACACAATTCGAACGCTTTTAGAAATGAAGGGATATAAATTTTGGGCTTCATTGCTTTCGATTGCTGAAATTGTAACTTACGTTGTGGGCTTAAGTTTAGTATTAAGCAAATTAAACAATGTTTGGAATGTTGCTGCCTACGCACTAGGTTATGCAACCGGAATTTATTTTGGAACTTGGTTGGAAGACAAGTTGCGTTTAGGTTTATTAGACGTTAACGTTATTCTCCCTAAAACTGATGAAAGCAAGAAATTCGCAGAGAACATTCGTGAAGAAGGTTATGGCGTTACCGTAAAAAATGCGCAGGGTCGCGAAGGTGCGCGTTTAGAATTTGAAATTTTAACTCCAAGAAAACGTGAACAACATCTTTACAACTTTATCGAAGCTAATAATCCCGATGCGTTCATTATTTCTTACGAACCTAAATTTATTAAAGGAGGTTTTTGGCGCAAAACCATGCGAAGACGTATACAAAATCGAGATCGAAACATTGAGTAGTTAGGATTCTTTTGCTAGAATAAGGGTTAACTAAAACGAAATAGGGTGATCTGGTGAAACAAGGAACAAAAATTATCACATTAGATAACGGTTATCATTTATGGACACATACAGACGGCGAAGATAGTAAAATTCATTTGCTTGCCTTGCATGGCGGCCCTGGTGGCAATCATGAATATTGGGAAAACTTTCATGATGAGCTTAAAAAACAAGGTTTAGACGTTCAAGTTCATTACTACGATCAATTAGGTTCATGGTACTCCGATCAACCTGATTATTCTGATCCTAAAATAGCTGACAAGTACCTTACCTACGATTATTTCTTGGATGAGGTTGAAGAAGTTCGTCAAAAACTTGGCATTGATCATTTTTATTTAATTGGTCAATCTTGGGGCGGTGCCTTAACCATGCTTTATGCGCTAAAGTACGGTAGTCATTTGAAGGGTGCCATTATTTCAAGTATGGTCGATAACATCGATGAATACTTGGAACATCAGGATGACATTCGTGATGAGGCACTCTCACCTGAAGATGCTCAGTTCATGCGTGATTGTGAGAAAAATGGTGACTGGCACAATGACCGTTACCAAGAACTGGTTGAAGTTTTGAATCGTGGCTATGTTGATCGTAAACAGCCACCAGCAATCTCACACTTAGTGGATACTACCGCAATTCCTGTTTACAATGCCTTTCAAGGTGACAATGAATTTGTTGTAACTGGTAAATTAAAAGAATGGGACATTCGTGATCAAATCCACAAAATTAATGTACCAACTTTATTAACTTTTGGGGAACATGAAACTATGCCATTAAAGTCTGCACAACGCATGGCACAAGAAATTCCTAACTCTCGGTTAGTTACAACGCCAAACGGTGGCCACCATCACATGATTGATAATGCACCTGTTTACTTTAAACATTTAGCTGACTATCTTCGTGATGTCGAAAACGGCAATTTCTAAAGCTAAACTAAAAAATCTGAAATTACGTTTCATTAATGAACTTTTCATTAATGTGAACCTAATTTCAGCTTTTTTGTCTAAATCGGTAGTTTTTTACTAAAATAGTCGAGTTTTATAGACAAAATTATGCTAAACTTTTATTAACTTATAAATCAAGTAAAGTGATGGATTTTACTTATGTCAACAAAGTTAAAAAAAGAATTTACTTACATAATTTGCATGACTTTTGCCATTTTTGGATTATTTCTCTGTCGAAGTAATTTTCAAGACATTCATTTTGTAGGATCCAAAACTATTAATCGAGTTACGGTCATTCAAAACCGATTCGGAAAAGTTACCGCCTATGAAGGACAGACTTCAGACAACCATAAAGTTGAACTGACAAAAAAGGACTACCAGGCTTGGGAAAACTCCTCCAATTTATCGATCACAAGAAATATTTATCACAGAGCCGATGATCGTTTGGCAGTTAAAGCCTTAAAAGTTGACTGGCAATTATTACCACTTTTTCTTGGTGGCTCTCTTTTAATCATCATCAGTTACTCGATTAGGCTTATCTTAAAATGTTTAATTTATTTCCGATTAGGTAATTCAGCTGTCATGCAACATTTAATTCGTGTGGATTTAATGATGACAACAATCATCTTAGTAATTGGGGTGACACATTGGAGCTACACGAATTACCTTGAACCATCAGCCTTTGATCATTTTCAGTCCGAAACCCGCACAGTTCCAACAACTGCTAAAGTTATTGCAAGAAAGCAAACCACAAGTAGATCGGTAACTTCTCATGGCACATTTTCTACGACCACAAATAAGCTAACTTTTCGTTTTCAAAACGATTTGGGCGTTACACAAAGAGTTGTCCGTGAAGTTCCTAGGAATTTTTATCACCACAAAGCTATTCAAGATTCTCTGATTATTTTACCCTATTCTGACAATTCGGGAGGGATAAGAATATCGTCAGTTTCATTTATCTTGCCTAATTCTTTTCAATGCTTAATTCTGTTTTTAAATTTTGCTTTAATTTGGGTTCTTCCGCAGATACTGATTAATTTTTGGATCACATTGACTCATCTAAATAATAAAAAAATCTATTTAAAAGCTTTCAAAAAGCCAATGATTAGCTCCTTGCTTATTTTAAGTCTGTTCATCTGTGCAACTGGTCAAGGTTATTTTCGAGCACGCACCGTGAACCCTAATGCTTCAATTTATATAACACAAAAGGTCAGAAAAATATAATTTTTCTGACCTTTTCGTATCTGATAATTAAAAAATGAATCGAGTATGGTACGATTGCGGATTATTAATGGGTTTTACTAATAATCCTCCTAAGAGTGGAATATCCAACGATTTATAGGTATTGCCTTTGTCTATTTTTATAGCTGAAACGTGCTAAGAGGAGCAACTTCCTCCGGTTGCCAGTTCTTGCGGTGCGAACTGCCGCCACAAGAATAGACATCGTATGGAACATTAGTGATTATTAGTGGGTTTTACTAATAATCTTCCTAAAAGTGGAATACCCAACGATTTATAGGTATTGCCTTTGTCTATATTTATAGCTGAAACGTGCTAAGAGGAGCAGCTTCCTCCGTTTAGCTACGAAACCCCAACGATTCCTAAACCGAATCATTGGGGTTCCTAGGCTATACTCGGAAGCTAAACGCTCCTCTTAGCACTCTTTTATTTGTCCATTCTCAACTTTTCAACATTCAATTCCTTATCAATCCAATTCGTATAAAAACCATCCTCATGGCTCACAACAATCAGATTACCCCTAAACCGCTGCAACGCCTCGCTCAACGCCGCCTTTGTCTCATCATCCAAATGATTCGTCGGTTCATCCATCACCAAAAAGTTGGACTCCACCAATTCCAACAAACACAGTTTAACCTTCGTCTGTTCGCCACCACTCAAAATATGCATCGGTTTCTGCGTATCCGCCGCATTAATTCCACATTTTGCGAGCTTCGTTCGAATTGTCTTTGGCAACATCGTTGGATACTTATCCTGAATCGTTTCCAACGGATTCAATTCTGGATTATCCCAAATTAATTCCTGGCTAAAATAATTAACTTTAGCAGACGGTGAAAAAACAGTTGTTCCACTCAAAGCCGGAATTTTTCCCAAAATAGACTTAATTAACGTTGATTTTCCAGCTCCATTAAAACCAGAAAAAGCAATCTTTTCTCCTGCCGTTAAGCTAAACGTCACAGGCTCAAGTAATTGACGTTTTCCATAACCCACCGCCAGATTTTTCACAGCCACTGCATTTTGAGAACCCGTTTCAAGATAAGGAAAATCAAAATGCGACCGCAGATTTTCACTTGGTGGATCAATCCTATCTAAATGAGACAACATTTTTTCTCGTGATTTTGCCATCGTAGAATGCGAACCAGCCTTATTTTTACGAATGAACTTTTCAGCCTTTTCGATCACAACTTGCTGTTTTTCAAAAGCCTTTAATTGAGACTCTTTACGCGCATCCTTTTGTTTCATTGCCGCTTTAAAATTACCACGATACTTCGTGATTTTACCAAAAGCCACGTCACAAATACAATTAGTAATTTCCTGCAAAAAATCATAATCATGCGAAATGACAATAAATGCACCAGCAAAGTTGGTTAAATAGTTTTCCAACCATTCAATATGAGCTGTATCCAAATAGTTTGTCGGTTCATCCAAAAGTAACACATCAGGATTTTGTAAAAGTAATTTGGCCAAAATGATTTTTGACCGTTGTCCGCCACTCATTTCACTCACAATGTGGTCTCTACCGATATCATCTAACCCAAGGCCGGTCATCACGTGTGCAATTTCCGTATCAATTTCATAAAAATTATTAGCTTCGAGCGTTTCCTGAATTCGACCAGCCCGCTCCAACAATTCATCATCTAGCTTCTCGGCATAATCAGCATAGTATTGATCCATTTTGTCTTTTAACTCAAATAAACGGGCATACGCTGTGGTTAAAAATTGATAGAGCGTGTCTCCGTCTGGAATATCAGCATACTGATCCAAATACCCATAAGTGACTTTATTTTGCCATTTTACACTACCTTCATCAGGTAAAATTGCACCGGTTAAAATTTTAATTAACGTACTTTTCCCTGCACCATTTTGACCAACAATGCCCATATGATCCTGTTTGTTAAGTTCAAAACCCGCATCTTCATATAACTTTTTATCCGCAAATCCATGCGATAAATTTTCCACCGCTAATATACTCATAATTCTCACTTTCTATCCGTTCCTAAATCGACTAATAGTAACCGTATCACAAAGGTCTAAATACCGTCAACTGCAGTGATTTATAGGGAACGCTTCAATTTCTAATAGATAGTGCTTACATTTTACTCTAATTGATACAACAAACAACACACAGGTTTTTAGTATATTCTTCATCATGTAATTCACTAAGGTTTTAAAGGATAAAAATTCATAAGAAACGAATATGCTATACTATTGTTAATTAATTCAATTTTATTTGAGTAAGGAAGTTTTTATCATGAACGTTCGCGAAATTGATCATATTGTCTTAACCGTTACCAACGTCGAAAAAAGTTTACGTTTTTACCATGAAGTGTTTGATATGCCCATTTTAACTTTTGACGGCGATCGAAAAGCAGTTCTTTGTGGTAAGCAAAAAATCAACTTTCAATTAGTTGATCATCCTCATGAACCAGTTGCCAACAAACCCACACCCGGTTCGGCCGATTTGTGTATTGTTGTAAAAGACAAGCTTCCCGAAGTTATTAACCATCTTAAAAGTTATTACGTTAATATTATTGAAGGCCCTGTTCAAAAAACTGGTGCGCACGGAAAACTTACTTCCGTTTATGTCCGTGACCCAGACAATAATCTAATTGAAATTAGTAATTATTAAACCAGTTTAAAGTATTTAAAAAGCTTTTGGCAAGTTAGAATCTTAACTATAACCAAAAGCTTTTATTTTAATTTATTTGCGAACTTGACCATTTCCACGAATGACATACTTTGTTGACGTGATTTCGTTAAGTCCCATCGGCCCACGAGCATGTAATTTCTGCGTACTAATGCCAATTTCCGCACCAAAGCCAAACTCATACCCATCCGTAAAGCGTGTTGAGGCATTTACATATACAACAGCGGCATCAATTTCTTTGGTGAATCGCTCACTATGCGCGTAGTTATTGGTGATAATTGCTTCACTATGTTTAGTATTGTAGCGGTTAATATGGGCAATCGCTTGATCCAAATTATCAACAATCTTAATTGCCATAATATAATCGTTATACTCGGTTCCCCAGTCATCATCGTTTGCCAAACTTATTTCTGGCAAAATTTGTTTAGCTCGTGCATCCCCACGTAAATCAACATTAAACGGCTTTAATGCTCGCGCAACCATTGGCAACAGTTTTTCTGCTACAGCCTGGTTCACGACTAATTTTTCCATTGCGTTACATACTGAAGGACGTTGTGTTTTCGCATTGACAACAATATTAGTAGCCATTTGTAAATCGGCTCCTTCATCCACATACACGTGGCAATTACCCGCCCCAGTTTCGATGACAGGAACTTTGGCCTTCTGAACAACCATTTGGATAAATTTGGCACTTCCACGAGGAATCAAAACATCCAGATATTCTGTTAACTGCATCAACGCAGTAGCCGTTTCATGTGAAGTGTCTGTCACGAGTTGAATATCATCCGCCAAAACATGCTCACTTGTCAGTGCCTCACGCAAGGCAGTTACTAACGCTTGATTAGAATGAATGGCTTCCTTTCCACCACGTAAAATAACCGCACTACCAGCCTTAAACGTTAATCCCGCAGCATCAACGGTGACATTTGGACGCGCCTCATAGATCATGCCAATTACACCCATTGGTACCCGGATTTGTGAAATGTCCAAACCAGCTTCCGTGGTCCATCCTTTAAGAACTTCACCAATTGGATCGGCCAAACCAGCGACTTCCTCTAAGCCATCCGCCATACTGTTAATACGCGCTTCATCAAGCTTCAAACGATCCAGCATCACTTTTCTAACACCGTTATTTTGAGCATCATGCATATCAATTTCATTGGCTTTTAAAATGGCAGCGCTATTCTCTCGAATTTTGGATGCCATCGTTTTTAAAACTTGATTTTTTTTGATTGTCGACAATTGAGAAAGCTGCTGTTCTGCCACTTTTGCATTTTGGCCCATTTGCGTTAATGTGATCATGCTAATCCTTCTTTCGTGACAACCTGTTTTGGTTCAAAGAGCGTACCGACTGGTTCACCAGCTAAAATATTATAAATAATGCGCGGATTTTTACCATTCGCTAAGACCATTTTTTGATGATTTTTAAGAATACGTTTGGCCGCTTTAAGTTTGGTCACCATGCCACCAGTTCCAAACTTAGTTCCGACACCACCCGCGGCTTGAATCACCGATCCATCAATACTGGTAATCGTATGATACAATTCGGCGTTAGGATTTGAAAGTGGATTGCCAGAGTAAAAGCCATCAATGTCTGACAACATAATCAATAAATCAGCATCAATGAGATTGGCTACAATTGCAGACAACTGATCATTGTCCCCAAATTTGGTTTTGTGATCTAATTCATCAACAGAAACAGTATCATTTTCGTTCACAATTGGAATGACGTTCATCTTTAAAAGTTCCTGAAACGCATTGAAAACATTTTTCTTACTTTGTGGATAAACCAGTACATCCCGCGTCAACAACATTTGGGCAACTGATTTACCATAGTGCTGAAACTCCCGTTCATATATACCAAGTAATTCTCCTTGTCCAACTGAAGCAACTGCCTGTTGAGCAGGGATTGTGTCCGGCCGTTTGCTGAGACCAAGACGTCCCATTCCCACACCAATTGCACCTGATGAAACCAAAACGACTTCTTTACCCTGATTCTTTAAATCACTTAACACAAAAGCAAGTCGTTCAATCGCACGCAAATTTAATTTACTTGTATCTTGATACAGTAACGAACTTGTTCCGATTTTAATGACAATTCGTTTTGCATCTATATTTCTTTTATTCATGTTGCCACCGTTTCACTTTATAAGTTTCAATTCATAATTATTCTACACGCGTTCTATCATACCGAAATTCACGTATTTGTCCAAGTATTCGTCTTTTTTATAATAAAAACTAAAAGTTGAAAGTATCAAAATTACTTCAATAACTGCTGTTAAACGACTTAGACTCCAAAAAATAGTTTAACCGCCGTCCTGCAGCTCACTTGGTCTGGAAGACGACATTTAAGTCTAATTTTGTTACCATGAACACTTTTGTGTCAGGCAATTAGATACATTTTTGTGCTTTCAATCTTTAGATAAAAAAACGGCACTTTTAGTTGTTTAGCCCAATTAACTCAATAATTTTTAAAAATTATTGAATTAATTTACACTAATGCTCAAAAGTTAACCGTTTTTCTTACACTATTTATTTTAAAATTTTAGCATCAAAATCTGGTTTCAATAAGTACTTTGCATCAAACTCAGGATCTTGTGAAGTTAAAATCTTTGGACCATCTGTTGTGACAACCAATGTATGTTCATATTGACAACTTAAGCTGCCATCCATGGTTGTGACCGTCCAGCCATCTGGTGCAGACGTGTCACAACGCCAATCGCCGACGTTAACCATTGGTTCAATTGTAATTGTCATACCAGCCTTCAAGCGCAAGCCTCGACCTGCATCACCATAGCCAGGGACCATTGGATCTTCATGCATAGTAGGTTGAATACCATGACCGACAAACTCACGCACATCACCATAACCGTGTTCATCTTCAATGTAGTGTTGCATAGCATGACCAATATCCCCAATTCGATTACCAGGAACTGCTTGATCAATACCAAGATACAATGCTTTTTTGGTCACATCCATCAGATTTTTAACTTCATCACTGACGTTTCCCACTGCGTATGCCCAACATGAATCAGACATATAGCCATCAACACTCACAACTGTATCAACTTTGACTAAATCGCCGTCTTTAATAAGAAGATCTTTACGTGGAAAACCGTGACAAACTTCATTATTAACGCTGACACAAGTTGCATATTCATAACCTTCAAAACCTTTTTCTTCAGGTTTAGCGTTATTTTCAGCTAAATAACGTAAAGCAAACTTTTCAATATCCCAACTTGAAATTCCTGGCTTAACAATGTTTCGTAAGCCAATATGCATCCCGGCTAATACAGCACCGGATTTTTGCATGCCTTTAATTTCTCGTTCTGATTTTAATGTGATCATTTCACTATCTCCCAATTTTTTAATTCATCTACTCTATCTTAGCACAAGTCAAAACACTTGGTTTAGTCTGTATGTTTTCAACCAAGTCACCTAATTTTGTGTACTTTCAGAACTGGAAACAAACGTCTGCCAGTCCGGTGCCCAAACAATCCCCATTGATTTTTCACCTGTATGGACGCCCATAAACGGACCGATCTTTCCTGTTTCAATTAAAGCATTTCCATAGCGCTCGCCTAACTCTAAACGCCACTGTTTGTTCAACTCGCTATCATTAGCATCAAGTACACTAATACGTTGATTACCTGAATTATTTAAAAGTTGTTTATCCATCATTAATTTTACTTTTTTAAACGCATTATCCATATGATGCGCATTGGTTACCAGCGCTAGTCTGCCTGTTTCGTTAAACGTTAAAATTGTTCGCGTTCCTAGAATAGCCCCAATCAATGGAGAACGGCTCATGATACGACCAGTTTTAGATAAAGCACGCATATTATAAACAATTAACAGAAATGTGGTGGCTTTTTGGAGAGCCTCAACTTGTTTCAAAATGGTATGAATAGACTTTCCTTGTTCAACAAGTTTTGCAGCCAAAAGTGCAAGATTTCCCTCTGCTGCACAGGCCATCATTGAATCGATCGCATAAACATCAAGGTCTTTAACTGAAGGGGCAAAAGCCTTCAAATTGGTAATGAAGCCACTTAGTCCGCCCGAAACACCCACACAAATTGCAGCTTCATATCCCTCTTTAGCTAGATTAGTGAAGACACCTTGCATTTCTGTCATTGCTACTTGGGAAGCAGTCGGAACCGTTTTGTCATTTCTGAGTTTTTCATAGAAGTCAGCAACTGACAGATCAACGCCTTCACGATATAAATGATTACCAAATAAAATTGGTTGATTAATTACAACCAAATGATACTGCTGAACTAGCGTTTCGGGAATATTAGCGGAACTATCAACAACAACCGCAATTTTCATTTTGTCACCTAGTTTTCACTTTTGAATCTAAATATTTTTCCAACTTATCTTTTGGATAGTATCCAGTAACCTTTTCAACAGCTTTTCCATCACGAAATAACACTAGTGCTGGAATACTCATGATTTTGTATTGTTCTGCAATTTCTTGTTGATGATCAACGTTGAGTTTACCAAATTTAATTTTACCTTCGTAACTGGATTCAAGTTGATCTAAGACAGGTTCAAGCATTTTACAAGGACCACACCAAGGAGCCCAAAAATCAACAAGAACGAGTCCATCGGCAGTTTCTTGATCAATATTATAACTTGTAATGGTAACGGCCATGTGGTTTTCCTCCGTTTATGAAGCTTATGAATGAATTATAGCATAGTAAAGAAAGTGAGCGAAACCAGGCGTTTAGCCACAACGAAATAAGAAAGATGGAAGCGGGATCGTATCCCGCTGGGAATCTTGCTTATTTTGATGTGGCTGCCTGGTGTAGCTGTCCTAAGAAAGTGAGTGAAACCAGGCGTTTAGCTACAGCAAAATAAGAAAGATGGAAGCGGGATCGTATCCCGCTGGGAATCTTGCTTATTTTGATGTGGCTGCCTGGTGTAGCTGTCTTAAGAAAGTGAGTGAAACCAGGCGTTTAGCTACAGCAAAATAAGAAAGATGGAAGCGGGATCGTATCCCGCTGGGAATCTTGCTTATTTTGATGTGGCTGCCTGGTGTAGCTGTCTTAAAGAAAGTGAGCGTAGCCAGGCGTTTAGCCTCAGCAAAATAACAAAGATGAAAGTTAAGCCAGGAGACCGCATTTGTTTATTTTTTAATCTTCACACGATAATAATGTACAACCAGCGTGATTAATACAGCAGCCACAACGATTAAAGCAAAAATTCCTGACGGAATCTCCCATCCAATCATTGGAATAGAAACAAAGAGTTTAACACCGATAATGGCAATCAGAAAATAAGCCATGGTTTCCAACTCTGGAATTTTTCGCATGACATTCATAATAATTTCTGCAATTCCTCGCATACACAAAATACCGATCATTCCACCGATTAAAACGATCACAGGATTAGATGAAATTGCCAACGATGCTAAAACAGAATCCACAGAAAAGATAATATCCATCATTTCAATTTGAATCACTACTGACCAAAATAACGACAAATGTCCTCTTTTTTTTACAGTCATATTATTAGTAGGTTGCTTTTTTTCTTTAGATTTGGGCGCAAAGTAGCGATATACCATATATAAAAGATAGAGCGCCCCAATTATTTTGATTTCCCAAATATGAATCAGATATGTGCCAATTCCAATAACTAAGAAACGAAACACATAGGCTCCCCAAAGTCCATAGAACAATGATTTTTCACGTTCTTTTAAATTCGTTAGGACTTGTGTCTGAGTTGCTAAAACAACTGCGTTATCAACGGAAAGCAAGCATTCGATCATGACTAAAGATAAAATAATCATCCAATCATTACTTGATGTTAGCACCGTTTCCCAGTTGTGCGGGTCAAAAAAAGGACCGTATAATTTTGAAATTAATTGCATCGCTGGTGCTCCTTTCCATGGATAAAATAATACCACAATCCATCTTAAACAACTCATTATATTTACCGATTTAAACTTTCTTTTCTTCCTTACATGGACGCAGACACTGCATTGGACTAAAATTACCCTATACGGACTTAGAACTTCTCAGCGAGGAAACAAAATGATTTCTGAAAAAAAGATCAATTCACAACATACATGGGTGGCAATTAACCAACCAACACCATCTGAAATTGAAAAAATAATTCATCATTATCATGTAACTGAAGAAATGTTAGGCTATGCCGTTGACCCGAATGAACGTGCACGAATCGAAACAGATCGCGATGCCAATATTTTTCTCATTATTTTTGATGTCCTATCTAAGGATATTACCGATAGTGGCAGTACTGAACCAATTGGCATTATGTTGGTTAACGATTATATTTTAACTTTTACGCGAACTTCAACGGAATTTGTTGAAACCATCTTTAACCAACAACTGACTACTGCCATTGAACATGCCAAAACAGAAGTCACGCCATTAACAATTATTTTTCGCACCCTTTACCGACTCTCTGTTCAGTATTTTGATGCTGTTACCAATATCAATCGACAACGACAACAAATTCAAAAAACGATGATTCATCATATCTCACGACATTCTATCTCTGATATGCTTCATCTTGAAACGAGTTTGGTTTATTATTTAACTTCACTAAAAACTAATAACGCATTGTTAACTAGCATGAATCGTATGCAAGATATTCAAATGACAAAAGATCAACATGAACAACTCGAAGATGTTATTGTTGAATCTCAACAAGGTGAAGAAATGGCTCAGTTAGCCACTGATATTATCGAACGTGTCGCCAATGCCAATTCAAACATTTTGGACAGTGATTTGAATAACACAATGAAATTTTTAACCGTTTTTTCTATTGTATTGGCTGTTCCTTCGATTGTTTTTGGTTTTTTTGGTCAAAACGTTTTGGTTCCCTTCCAGCATTCAATAGTCGGTTGGGAGGTCACAATTCTAATTACAATTATTTTAATTTTAATTGTGCTTTTGGTTTTAAACTTCAATAACTTTTTTAAAAAATAATTTTTGAATTAAAAAGCGTATTTAACTCATAGAGCTATCTATTAAAAATAACAAATACGTAATACATAAGGAATGAACATATTATGCAAAAGAAAAATACCCTTCAAATAGCAAGTTTAATCACCTGGTTTATTCTCTTGGTCGGTATGATTATTTTGCTACCTAATTCGCTCAGTTGGAACTCTAGCTATAGCCAACAGCTCCCTACAGATAGCGCACCAAGTGCAACCATCGTTTACACAAATAAAGACGGCGCTTTGACCACCACTCAAAAAAAGGCCATTCAAACAAATCAGAAGAAACTGAGAGCTAATCAAAAATTTCTCGGCATTCAAAGTGTGGAGACTGACAATGACCCAAGCTCCACACAACGTTTAGATTCGGCGGATAAGTCTACTGTATTGAGTGTTTTACATTTTAAACAATCTCAAAAACAATTTCATATTTTAATTCCACAAATTTACAGTTTAATTCAAACACCTGGCGTTCATGCCTACATTACAGGTAATGATGTGTTACAAATTGCCCGTGTGCAAGCCATTCAAACTGCTAACAAACTTGTAATTATCATTTGTTGTGTATTGACAACGTTAATTATTGGTATTCTTTTTCGATCAATTTTGGCACCACTAATCGCTTTATTACTTTCTGGAATTGTTTATTTAACAAGTTTTTCAATTGCAACACTTGCTGCTCGCTTTTTAAACACGCCATACACGGCCTATACCAACACAATTATGGTAGTCGTTAGTTTTGGATTGGTCCCCATTATTATCAGTATTTTCTACCGCCGCTACTGTAATCACTACGAAAATCAAAATGCCGTCAGAACTCTTTACTGGGATTCTTGGTTACCATCCCTACTTAGTATTTTCCCACTAGCCATTGTTGGCACTGCCTTGCTACTGGCAAAGAACTTAACTTTACGTTCCTTGTGGATCTTAGCCATTGCTCTCCTTATAGCTTGGATTGTTTTCTATACGCTAATGCCTGCAATGACGGAATTTTTAGATGACTTATTTTTCTGGCCTGGCGATGGACGTAATTTCAATCCAACCTCCACTTTTTGGCAGTTCAGCACAGCTTGGGGCAAACACCATGCGTTAATAAGCTTGGGAAGCATTTTTATACTATTTTTGCTTGGTACTTTCATAAAAATGACTCCTTTAAATTGGTCCAGCGTTATTGATACACCTTTTTCTAGCCAAGCAAAAATTGGTGCAACCGTAATTTCAAGCCATTATCCCGTAGGCAAAGTTTCGCCAATCACCGTTACAATGACTAACAAGAAATCAACTTTATCAACAAAAAACATGACAGTCATCAATCAGTTAACAGAGAAGTTAAAGACTAACAAGAAAGTTGCTAACGTGTATTCAATTGCCCAACCGGGGGGAACACCGTTTACAAACTTGTACGTTAACAAACAATTGGCTAATGTAACTAGTCAACTTGCAGCAGCTAATCTAAATTTAACTAACACGCAAAAATCTCTTAAAAATTCGCAAAAACAATTAAAGGGCTTGAATCTAAAAACTGCTTTAAAACAATTAACTAAAAATGCCAGTAATTTAAGTAAAATTCAGTCACAAAGTTCACAAGTGGCAGATCAAGCTTCAGAATTAACAAATGATATTGATACAATTCAATCTCAGCAAACTGAACTGACACGCATTATAAAATCTGAAAATTCAAGTACTGCCTCTGTTCGCCGGGCACTATCAGCTTTAAACACCCATAGTAAAAACTTAATCAACGATTTAAAAACACTGCGTCATAACATTCAGGTCATTAGTTCAAATAATAATGTAATTGCGGATAACATTAGTCAAGTTGAAGATGATCAACAAAGTGTGACTGATGATTTTAAAACGGCACAAACTATTCTAAAAAACACGACCAAAGACTTAACCAAGGACAGCAGAAACGTTCAAATTGCTCAACAAAATCTAATTGGTGAGCAAAGCTTTTTAGGTAACTTGAGTAACTCTGGAATCCTAAATATTCTTTATATGACACCGCAAAACTTGAGAACGACTCCAATGAAAAACGCCATTGGTCAGTTTAACAAAACTAAAAATAAAATAACCGTCATTTCAATTGTTCTAAATACAGAATCGGCTTCAAATGCAGCTACAACCAACTTAAGTCAGATAAAACATCTGATTAGTTCAACTTTATCTGGAACCTCGTTATCTAAAAGTTCAGTAAGTTATTCGGGTGATACAGTTTACGTTGCTCAACAGAAACAAGCTTTGAATCATGACATAACTCATTTGCTTCCCTGGCTAGTTGGTTTCGTGGTAATATATCTCTTACTTTTGTCACAATCGTTGTTTGCCATTTATGCAAGTATCAGTCTATTAATTGCCTTTTTTGGTAGCCTCCAGATTACCAATTGGTTTTCAAATATACTTTTGAAAACCCCATTAGTAGCTGATGTACCACTAATTTCAGGTTTACTCTTACTTTGCCTAGGACTGGGATTCCTCGTTCCTACAATCTTACGAACCACTCGTTGCTCTACAGATAACTACTTAGGTTCACTGAATCAATTTGATCCATTTTTAATTTTGATTGGCATGTTTGAATTTGCATTATTACTCGCACTTGGTTTTACACAGTTACTGTCCTTTATTCAAATTGCACTAGTCATGTTTGTAGCCACACTCATCTGGGAGTTGCTTTTCCCTGTTGGTATTGCTGCTACGCTACACTTGACCTATGACAAGAGTTAATTAAAACGGGAATAAGTGTCTTTCTCAATCTAAAAAATTTCGATTTATGAACTTTATATCTAAAAAAGTGGAAAATAAGGCTGATTGCTTGGCTTGGCTATGATCGTCAAACGATTCTCAATCGAATCATTTGTCTGTCTAGGCCATGCTTAGAATCTAAACGCCCTATTTCCCACTTTTTTATTTAATCTTTTGCTCTCTTTCGACGTACTTTAACTTCCATTACCCACGTTGTAACCGGAATTGTTAAAATAACACCAATAAACGAAATTAAGATCATAAGTAGCTCTGACACAAAAATTTTATTATTTATAAATTCTCCCCACGTATAGTTCAAACGTTCGAACCAGATAAATAAACCTAAAAAACCACCAAAGAAACCAAAGAATAATGTATTGAAAGTTGTGCCGATAATTTGTTTGCCAACTGATATACCATCTTTAAACAACCGTGCAGAAGGAAGATCTGGATTTTGACTTAAAATTTCGCCTAGTCCAGCCGCAATGGCAATTGCAGCCTCAGCAATGGCTCCCAAACTGCTTAAAATTGTCGTTGCAATAGAAACATCCAAAAATTTAATTCCCACAAGTAATGACATGCCCTCAAGATCTTCCGTATTTTCATTACCAAATCCTTGAACAACGGCCCAGTGTTCAATCGGAACAATAAGCAAAACTATCAAGACCATCACTAAAACCGAGCCGTAAAAGGCCGTTTCAGTGGTTAACGGATTGTCATCACCCAAGTAAATCGTGACCGCTAAAATAATTACCGCATTTAATAGTGTTACCCCTAAAATGGGAAAATTTAATCCAATTAAGACAACTGTTAAGAAAATCAAAACAAAATTAATTGCTAAACTCAAAAAAGATTTTAAACCTTGTAAACCACCAACTAGGACCATAGCAATAAACAAGATCAACACTAGCACAAAAATTGTACTCATAGTCGATCACCTCTTTTGAGCAAACTACTGGCAAACCAGCTGGCGGCAGGAATTGCTAGTACAATTCCAATGCCACTAACTAGACTTTGAACCATCCCTAAAGACATATTCATGGTAAACGCATAGCCCCAACTATCACCATTACGCAAATATAACACCATCATGCCAAAAGTATCAGCCATAAAAATCAAAAAAAGGACATTGATCAATGGTCCCATAATTGATTTACCAATTTCACGACCAGAAAGAAATAATTGACGCTGGGTAATGTTAGGCGTTTCACGATGGAGGGCGAATAGGCTCGAAATAATATCCGTCGATTCATCCATTACGGCACCCAACGAACCCAGAATTGTTTCAGCGATAAAAACAGGTTGCGGATTTTGGGTAACATATTCCATCGTTTCAAAATGTAGTCCCTGTTCATGCGTAAATTTCAAAACTAACAGTGTGACAATTACTGCCCCCACTGTTCCTAAGATTGTGGCTCCAAACGTAACCAACATTTGCTTTGTTTTTCCCAATACTAAAAACAGAGTTAATCCGGCAAAGACAAACGCTAAAATACCGAAAATCAATAAAATATTGGTTCCTTGTAGCCAAACATCTAATTTAATTGCCAAGAAAAATAAAACACCGTTTAATAAAACACTTAACAAAGCCATAAAGCCACTAAATTTCATCGTTAATAACAATAAACTAATTGCCAAGAAACTCAGAAAAACAATCACAGTGTCCCGTTTTAAATCTGTTATTGTACCTTGTAATTTATGATTAGCCTTTTTTTGAATATTCAAAAAAAGTTGTTGATTCTTTCGATAAGCTTGATCCATCGCATTCGAGGCCGAAAACGTATTTTGAACCTGTAAAACTTTATTTCGATAATGACCATTTAAAATTCGAACCTTTAAAAGTTGTTTCTGTGAAAAATCATGGTTATGAAAGTTGTCGGTCTGAGAAACCTTTTTTTGATTAGTTACCTTAATTACTTGACCAACCGGTGTTTGGTAGAGTGCAGCATCATGTTGTGTTGCCCAGCACAACAACCCACCCAGCAAAATTACTAATATGATCGTCAACCAACTTGCCTGATACTTGGGTTGAATTTTATTCACAATCTTTTCATCCCAATCCTAAGAACTATTTACTTAATTTTTTAATCATTTTGTGATGTGCAATGCCAGCTTCCATTACCTGATCACCGACGACTTTATAACCATTGTTTAAATAAAAGTTTTGCGCATGATCCTGGGCAAAAAGCCACACTTGATCTACGCCATTAATTTTAGCATCGTGTTCAATGGCTTTAAAAATTTGTGAAGATAACCCTTGGTGTCGGTACTCCTGTAACGTACATACTCTTTGAACCAATGTGCCTTGCTCAGTTGTCATTACGCGAGCTGTAGTAACCGGTTTATCATCAATATAACCTACATAATATAAACACCGATTTTCATTCTCATCTTGTTCAATGGCAGCATCAATTTGTTGTTCTTGAATAAAGACCGCGGTTCTAACTTTCATACTATCATCGTACACTAAATTATCATTACCAAATGCCGTTTTTATTTTCATTT
Source organism: Pediococcus ethanolidurans (assembly GCF_001437405.1). GTDB lineage: Bacteria > Bacillota > Bacilli > Lactobacillales > Lactobacillaceae > Pediococcus > Pediococcus ethanolidurans. The sequence goes on from NZ_JQBY01000008.1 coordinate 22,749, forward strand.
TTACCATCCATTCAAATTTTCTTTTATTTTTGAATTATAAACTTTTTATCGCTAGAAAAACAAACTCAACCTAAATTTAAGTATTTGCTTAATAAAGTTATGTTAAAATGACTCTATGTTTGTGAATCGGATCTTAAGTTAAAAGAAGATTTTCACAGGAAGGTTAGCATTCAAAAATGAAACAGTTTATCTCAAAAATTAATACCCGAATGGGTTTTTTCTTTCTTTTAGTATTCCTTTTTTGGTTAAAAACACTCCTTGCCTACTTTGCTGATTTTTCACTAGGCGTTTCTGGAATTTTTCAGTGGTTTATCATGCTCATCAATCCACTGGCCATTACATTTTTGCTATTTGGCCTAGCACTTTATGCCAAAAAGGCAAAAATCTTTTATCCGCTAATTTTGTTAATTGACATTGGTAATACAGTGTTACTTTATTTAAACGTCATTTACTATCGAGAGTTTTCGGATTTCATGACCATTAACACAATGTTAGGTTATTCCAAAGTTGACCAGGGACTAAGTGGTAGTTCGTTAGCTTTGACTGAACCTCATGATTTACTATTCTGGTTAGATATTGTCATTATTTTAGTTTTAATGCTTATGCGTAAAATTAAATTTGATCAAAATCCACTGCCAAAACGGTTGGGTTTTCAAGTTACGTCCCTTTCTGTACTTTTATTTGGATTTAATTTAATGTTTGCCGAAATCGATCGACCACAACTGATTACACGAACCTTTGATCGTACTTACATTGTTAAGTATCTGGGAATTGACGCTTTTACAGTTTATGACGGTGCAAAAACGGAACAAACAAGCAAAATGCGTTCTAGTGCAACAAAGAGTGAGCTCAAATCGGTTGAAAAATACGTTCATGGTCATTATGCAAAGAGTAATAAAAAATATTATGGTATTGCCAAAGGAAAAAATGTCATCGTAATTCATTTGGAAAGCTTCCAACAGTTCTTAATTGATGACAAAGTAGAAGGTCAAACTGTTACCCCATTCTTGAATAAAATTTATCACAGTAAGAGCACTTACGCTTTTTCTAACTTCTTTAATCAAGTTGGTCAAGGTAAAACTAGTGATGCTGAAAACATGCTAGAAACTGGCACGTTTGGCCTACCGCAAGGTTCCTTATTTGCCCAACTCGGAACGGATCAAACTTTCCAAGCAGCTCCTGCCATTTTGAATCAAGAACAAGGTTATACTTCGGCTGTCTTTCATGGTAACGTTGCTAGTTTTTGGAATCGAAATAATGTTTACAAAAATATGGGTTATCAATATTTCTTCTCAGCTAGTTATTACGATACATCCGGTGACAAATCAACCGGGTATGGCTTAAAGGATAAGTTACTTTTCAAAGATTCCATTAAGTACCTGCAATACTTACAACAACCTTTTTATGCTAAGTACATTACCGTATCTAATCATTTCCCATTTGATTTGGATAAGGAAGATTCTAGTTTCAAAGTACCAAACACAGGTAATTCATCCGTCAACAATTATTTTAAAACGGCTAACTACCTCGATCAATCCGTCAAAGAATTCTTTACTTTCTTAAAGAAATCAGGACTTTATGATAATTCCGTAATCATTCTATACGGTGATCACTATGGTATTTCAAATTCTGCCAATAAAGACTTGGCAAAAACTTTCAGTCAGGATTCTAGCCATTTCAAATCCTATGGAAGCGACCCGGTTGATAACTGGACTGATTGGGATAACACCCAATTGCAACGCGTACCCTTTATGATTCACATTCCGGGCGTTAAGAATGGGGGTATTCAAAAACAATACGGTGGCGAAATCGATGTTTTGCCAACTCTCTTGCATTTACTCGGAATTAATTCTAAGAAATACATGCAGTTTGGAACGGATCTCTTTTCATCACAACATGATCAAGTGGTTGCCTTTAGAAATCAGGATTATATCACGCCTAACTACACATCAATTAGTGGGACCGTTTATGATAATAATACGGGCCAGGTTGTAACTCCAACCGGATCGCTTAAAAAGCAAATCGCTAAGGATCAAAAGAAGGTCAACAAACAACTTGGCATGTCCGATTCCCTGAATGAAAAGAACTTGCTTCGTTTTTACACACCAAAGGGATTCAAAGCTGTTAATTCTCAGCTTTATAACTATGCAAACGGACTAAATAAAGAACTTGCCGTTCAAAAGAAGCTTGGTTTGAAATCTACTTCTATGTACTCAAAGAACCGTGATCGTTCTCTAGAAGATTTGTACAAGACCGATGCACCTGAAGCATCCCATTCGAAATCTAAGAACAATCGTATTCAAATTACCAATCCAGATTCCAATTCAGGTAACTAAAAAAAGCCGTACAGAATTTAAAATTTCTGTATGGCTTTTTTAGGTTCAATTATACTTTACATTAGGTTACATTTTATGATGCTTATACGTGGTTACAGCTCCATTGATGTGCTGTGCAAAGGTCCACGGCGATTAGGATACAGTTTCTTCATAATTGCGCTAACCGCCATTGGTCCTTCCGCAAAAGCTGTTGCAATTAAATCCAGTTTCCCGTCATAATCCACACCATCCCCAATGGCATAAATTAACGGAAGATTTGTTTTCATCTGCCGGTCTACTACAAACAGACGGTGTTGTTGCTCTGGTTGTATCTGCCACTGCCTGATCGTCTTATTATTCGAAATAAAACCGTAATTTACAATGACATCGTCTACTTGCTTTTGTAAAAGATGTTCACCTTTAACTTCTTTCATCGTTAGCAGAAGTTGGTCTTGCATTGGTTCAATTTTTTTTAATAAATAGGGAGTTAATAATTCAACTGCGGATTTTTCAAGTAATTCAACACCATGCTCCATCCCGCGAAACTGATTACGCCGATGCATTAAATAAACATGTTTAGCCACCTTTTGTAACATCAAGGCTGTATCAATAGCAGAATCACCACCACCAGCAATCAGAACTGTTTTGTCTTGAAAACGATGGGGATCAGGAATCGTATAAAAAATATGCTTGTCTTCTAGCTCCTGGGCACCCTCAACCGCTAATCGCCGTGGACTAAAAGCCCCAACCCCTGTTGCGGTAATCACTGCCTTTGTTTGATACGTTCCTCGATTGGTTACAATCTGGTAGCCATAAGTTTGTTTGCTAAGGTCGGTTACCGTTTCGTTTAAGCGAACGTCCACTGGTAACTGCATCAATTGTTTGTGCAAATGGTCAATTAAATCATTAGCTTTGATTCCAGTAAAACCGGCGACATCATGAATATATTTTTCTGGATAAAGCGCACTTACTTGACCACCAAGCTGTGCAAGGCTTTCAATGATTTGAACTTTAGCGGTTCTTAAACCACTGTAAAAACCGGCAAACATGCCGGCAGGTCCACCACCAATTATTGTAATGTCATAAATTTCGGACACGTTTTATCCCTCTTTCTTTTTATATGATAACTGTCTAATTTTACCACGATTTTATTTTTTCGTGATTTTAAAAATTAGCCTCAAATAACATAGATTTTAAATCTAAAGGTTGAAAGTATCAAAATCACTTCAATAACTGATGTTAAACGACTTAGCCTATAAAAAATAGTCTAGAATGCCGTCTTCCAGCAAATTTGGGCTGGAACGTAGTGGGCACGACTTGAAGCCGCAAACCACGTCTCCAAGCTCGGCCTTTATCTAAGCGAAAACCGCTAAGATAAATGTCACTACTGAGCCCATTTGCTTCCAGACTAAGTCTAATCTTTGTAATCTACACAGCGATATAAAGGTTGTTATATCAGCGTTACTGAGTATTATTGAAACATCAAACGTTCTTAGTCCGGAGGCGATTGGTCTCAGGGGTGAAATTATCCTTAGCAATTCATTTGCTTAGGATAAGGCCGAGTTTGAAGACAAGTGTACCTCTTGGCTTCAAATCGTGCCCACCCCGTTCCAGACCGGGTAAGCCGTAGGACGGCATTTTAATCTAATTTTGTTACCAAGAACGCTTTTATATCAGGCAACGGGATGTGTTTCGAGCTTTCAACCTTTAGTTTTAAATTGTATTTATCCGGTCAATTTCGTATGATTAGAGGGTACCGACAATAAAATTTGGGAGGTTTCTCATGGCAACACGCAAAATGATCTTAGATTTAGATACTGGTATCGATGACGCAATGGCCATTGCATACGCAGTAGCTGCTCCAGATGTTGATTTGATTGGAATTGTTTCTTCATACGGCAATGTATTAACGCCATTGTCAGCGCAAAACAGTTTAAAAATTCTCGAATTACTAGGTCAACCAAATGTTCCTGTTTTTCTTGGTGAATCTCATTCTTCGACAACTACTCACTTTGATGTGATGCCAATCAGCGCTCAGATTCATGGAAAAAACGGGATTGGCGAGGTCGACTTACCAATGCCTAAACGTCAACCAGAAACCAAATCAGGCGTGGACTTTTTGATTGAATCCGCCCACACTTTCGGTAAAAATCTTATTGTGGTGCCAACAGGTCCTTTGACTAATCTTGCCAAAGCACTAAAGAAAGCCCCAGAAATTGCAACTGAAATTGGCAGTGTAACTTTAATGGGTGGCGCATTAACCGTTCCCGGTAATGTTTCCCCCGTGGCTGAGGCCAATATAAATCAAGATCCAACCGCTGCCGATCAAGTTTTTGAAAGTAAATTAAATATCACAATGGTAGGTCTCGACGTCACTTTACGGACGCTACTTACCAAAACCGAAACTGCTGAATGGCGCTCATTACACACCACTGCCGGAAAAAAGTTTGCAGATATTGTTGATTATTACATTGATGTATACAAAATTACTAGTCCTCATTTACATGGCTGTGCCCTCCATGATCCTTTGGCTGTTGGTGTAGCTCTTGATCCTAGTTTAGTTTCAACTTTGGATTTAAACATGTTTGTAGATACCAGCAAGGAAATGTGGGGACGCACAATTGGCGATCCGGCCAAATTAACGGATAAGAATCCTAATGTTTCGGTAGCTTTAACGGTCGATCAAGCTACCTATTTGAAACGATTCATGAGCTATTTATCTGGGCTATTTGCTAAAAACTAAAAATTAATTTCTTAGGATGTTCAAAATAAAGCTGTGGGAAAAATTTCCCTGCAGCTTTATTTTTTAATTTTTATCAATTGAAGTTTTTTCAAACATCTCAAGTCTTACGGTACAAGATTTTTACAAGCCATATGGTAAACTAGATGCAGATAAATTTGGGAGTGAAACATATGGAAATCGTTATTTTAGTTCTGGTTCTTGTAATCGCGGTACTGGTTTCAAATATTATTGCCAGTAAATTCACACAAGTGCCACTTGCCTTTATTGAAATTGCAGTTGGGTTACTTGTCGCTTTCATCGTACCTTATTATCGCCATTACACAATGAATCCAGATCTCTTTATGCTTGTGGTTCTAGCACCCTTAATGTTTTATGAAGGATTAAATACAAATATGCGTGTTTTACGCCGATCCTTTTCAACTACGCTCTCATTGGCGGTAGGTCTGGCTTTAGTTACCGTCAGTATTGTCGGAGTTACCGCCCATTTGACCTTAACTGAACTGGCTTTGCCGCTGGCTTTTGCCTTAGCGGCCATAATTACACCCACAGATGCCGTTGCTGTTTCATCGGTTACCGCAAATATCGCGATGCCAGAAGAGGCCATGCAAACTTTAAAAAACGAATCACTTTTTAACGATGCATCTGGAATTGTCATCTTTGATTTAGCTTTACAGGCCTTTACAACGGGAAAATTCTCGTTTACCTTTGGTTTTTTTGATTTTACATACGTTTTTTTGGGCGGTCTGTTACTGGGAATGATTTTAGGCAGCCTGTTAGTTTCCTTAAGAACCTTTTTAATCAGTCATCGGATGGACAACTCTTCCGTAATTGTCACCTTAGGTATTCTTACACCATTTTTCGTTTATTTTGTCGCTGAATTAGCCCATGTTTCTGGTATTTTGGCTGTGGTGGCGGCAGGGCTTGTTCACGGCGTGCAGGAAGGCCGTTTGCGACTCACTTCAACAAAGATACAGGTAGTTAGCAATACTACCTGGGAAGTCCTCTCAGACAATCTGAATGGTTTTGTATTTGTCCTGTTAGGTGTCTCTTTACCTACCGTTATTTCAGATATTTCCTACCGAAATAATACTTTCTTGCTTTTCTTAATCGGTTTAAGCATTTTACTTTATGCGTTGATGACAATTCTACGTTACTTGTGGCTACGTTTAGGACTAGCCACAATTCGGGTGCGCCCAGAATATAAAAATACCAATTGCTGGATCATTGCCCTGAGTGGCATTCATGGAACTGTAACGTTGGCGATGGCCTTTTCGTTGCCATTAATGTTACACGGCGTAACTTTTCCTTATCGAAACGATTTGTTATTTATTGCTAGTGTTGTGATTGTTTTAAGCATGTTGGTTCCTTCATTGATTCTACCGGCACTACTTCCTCGCCAAAAGGAACCGTTTTTACGTGAGGATGCCAACGCAGCTCGTAAAGAAATGATTAACTATGCGGTTAAAAAAATAACCGAATTAAACGAAGATCCTTTAGAAACGCAGGCCGTTATTGCAACTTTGCATAGTCAAAATCGGCCTGAGAAAATTAAAAATCGTCGCATTTTAAAGCAACTGTTTGCGCAAACACGAGATGTTGAAAATGAAGTTTTAGATGAGATGGTATCAAACGATGAAATTTCGGAAAAGGATCGTCGTTTGTACCAACGAACGATGTTGACGCGTGACTTTCATTCTGATAATAGTATTTTGCGTGGACTTTGGTTGCAATTGTCCTATCGTTTTGTTTACTTTTTCAAACGGTTGATTCACGGAAGAAAAATTAGACAGAATCAGCAACGGATTAGGCATAATCCTAAATTGATGAAAAAGTTCAAGAGCAAGCATGACACGCTTGTTGAAATTGAGGATCGAACTACGCAGCAGGTGTTCAAGTATTTAAAGAGTCCCATGGTAAATAAGGAAAGTCATACGGATATTTCGATTGTGCAGCGTTATTACCGTGAGCGTCATCGTCGTTATCAGAACAATTCCAACAGTAATGAGATTCAAGAGGAATTGTTTATTAAGGCGTTTCAGTTTGAATATAACTTTGTGCAAAACCAACTGAGCGAAAATAAATTGACGCGTGAGTTGGCGACGGCATTGTATGAACAGATTTCAAATGACGAATTAATTTATATGCAAAATGACGAAATTTATGATTAAAAGAGTGTTACACAAGACGAATAGCTTTTGAGCATTAACGGAAATACCCCAATGATTCGTACTTGGAATCGTTGGGGTATTTGTGTTAAGCGGAGAAAGCTGTCTTGTGTAACAAGTTTCCGCTATAAAAATAGAATGTGATCCCTTTCATTATTTCCAATTGAAATTATCAGGTCCATGTCCTGAGGAAGCTGTTTTCTTGACCCATTCCCACTATAAAAATAAAATGTGATCCACCCCATTATTTTCAGTTGAACTTACAACGTACACACACCCCGAAAAACTGCTTTTCTTAGCCCGCTTCAACCATAAAAACAAAAAAATGATGTCAGAAAGCCACCTTCCCGACATCATTTTTTAGTTTCAAACGCTCACTTACTAAATTAGTTTACATACTTTGTTAAAAATTTCTTAACTGTTCGTTGATACAGTTTTGGATTAGTTGCCATTGACTTGGCATGTGTGGCTCCTTTAACAATCAGTAATTGCTTAGGTCCCTTATCTGCCTTATACAGTGGATAAACCATCCTCGTTGGAACAAACGTATCTTTGTTTCCATGGATGAACAACATTGGTTTTTTATTCTTCGCAACCTGTTTTAAAGCACTGGCTTCTTTGAAATTATAACCAGCACGAATTTGTGTAATGGCGCTTACCGATGGAACCAACGGCCAGTATGGTAGATGATACATGTTTTTGGCTTCGTACGTAATTTCATCATTGACCGATGTGTAGCCACAATCCTCGACATAGGCTTTAAGTTGCTTGGGAACATCCTTTTCACCACTAACCATCATGGTCGTTGCGCCACCCATGCTAACACCATACATCACCAATTGTTGATTTTGTCCTTCACGCTTGAGTAACAGCTTCATCCATTTAATATAGTCTAATCGATCAGGCCAGCCAAAACCGATATAGTTTCCTTGACTAGCTCCTTGACCACGATCATCAGGAACTAAAACATTGTAGCCCATTTTATGAAACATGGCCGCAGATGCTCCCATTTTTGTTTTATTGTCCATAAATCCATGAGCAATAACAGCCGTTTTATTACTTTTATGAGCAGCTGGAATATAATAAGCATCTAATCTTAAGTTATCCGTTGCTGAGGTTTCGTGCCAGGTTTGCTTATGCACATTCTGATACCAAAGCTTTTCTTTATAAAGAGGATCACTCTTTTTTAAGGTTGCCGATCCACTCAAAAAATCTTTATGACCAGGCACAACTGCTACATGATAAAAATACGAGGCTGCCCCAATATCCGCTACAACCAAAATTGCAAAAATAATGAGAAGCCATTTCCAAAACTTTTTCAAAATTCTCATCCCTTATCACTCGATTTAAAAAGTATACAGCTTTTTATCAGATAAAAAATGTTTTCTCAATGATTACCCCTATTGGTTCATCGTCAAAATAGCAATTAGTCCCATCAGTCTCAATATTGAAGCGTTTATCTCAATCTTCTCGTTTAGTTGTGACAAATAAAGTGAAATGTCCCACCAAAACGCAAAAAAGACAAACAGAATGCGCCTAACAGTCTGTGGTTATGATAAAATTGAGATAACAGAAAGGGAGTAATCACATGTTTCCTGAAAGACTTCGTGCACTCCGCCATGGTCAAAACATCACCTTGGAAGAATTAGCGGCGGATTTAAATAAACAATATCCTGGACCAGCTGAAAAAGCGAACACCTCTTCTCAAATTGGTAATTGGGAACGTGGCGTTCGTACCCCTTCGTTTGTGGAGGTTCGTAAACTCGCAGAATATTTTGATGTCACAATGGATTACCTCAGTGGTAAGGCCGATCATGATGAATATGATCTAAGCAAATTATTCTTATCTGGCAAACAACTATCATTCAGTCATAAAGTGTTAACCAGTGAAGATCGTTACGAGCTGTTTCAATTAATGGATGGTTATCTTCATGGTAAGAACCGACGTACAACCCATGATGCTAATGATCAACAAGAAGAATTAGACTTAGGACTCGATGATAACAAAAAGTAACTTATCAAGTTAAATGGGTGAATATTTTGAATCAAAAAAAATTAAAGCAACTTCGCAAACAAGTTCATGATAAAAATAAGAAAGCTTTCACAGAAGATTATCTTGAACAAATTAAGAAATATGAACACCTATTTCAAGAATTTCCTCAAATTACCTTTTTAACTCATAATATTATCGAGAGTGCGCGTCTGATTTCTCAAGGACTTTTGCCACAGTCGCTGCCATTACTTCAAATTCCTGATACTTTTCAAGACGAATTGTTTCAATCCATTCTAAAAAAGTATCCCATGGGAAATCCTAAGGGTGATGAATTATGGAATACCTATTCTCAGGCTTTACCCAAATTTGATAAATTACTACGATCCTACCGCGATTATCTAGAAGAACATTACGGAATGTGGGCCTATATTTCTGCTCCTTTTATTAAAGATCTGGCTGGCTTTTTGAACAAGGAACCAACCTTAGAAGTTATGGCTGGCAATGGCTATATCTCTGCCGGACTTCGTAATTACGATCAAACACTAATGACAACCGACAGCAAAGGCTGGACACAGGAAAACGAAACTGGTAAACACACATTAACCGAAATTGAGCCTTTAGACGCACTGGCTGCTTGGGACAAATATCATGATGTCGTAAAATATGTCATCATGTCTTGGTCTCCTGATGGTATTCCGGTAGATTGGCAACTTTTACAAAAAATGCGCCAGACTAATCCTAAAGTTATCTTAATTTGTATTGGTGAAAAGTTTGGTAGTTCTGGCAGTCATCAGTTCTGGCAGCACGCTAACTATATTGACCCAGAGAATACAAAAAAACTCAACCAACATTTTACCCACTTTGATTTAGTTCATGATCAAGTTTATCTTATTCAGTAAAAAAGCAACGAAAAAAGGTTGAAGCAAAATTGCTTCAACCTTTTTTAAACGGTACTTGATTGCTCAAATAGATCTTGCACGGTTCACACATGTTTGATCAGATGTTCCACAAAATCCGGTGGAAAAGACACATCCCGTTTCAAGAAAATCACTAGTCACTCGAAAGTGAAACAACCTAAGTTGCCTGATTATACTCGACTCATCGCATAGATTCATATTAACACGTTTCTATGGCAATTACCAATCACCTCACTAGTCATTTAGATCAATTCATTATATGATGAAGGTAGTTTTTACAGAAATGGAGCTCCACTATGCTAAATTTAGCCATCGACTTTTTTATTCATCCACTCAGTTATATCGTTCCTATCGCAGATCAATTAAACGGATGGATTTATTTAATCTTGTTTATTTGGATCTTTTTGGAAACTGCCTTTGTCATCTTTTCATTTTTGCCGGGACAATCTGTGCTCTTCCTAACGAGTACAATAGCGGCTAGTCCCCACTCAAAATTAAATTTAATTGCCTTATTTGTGGTGTTCTTGGTTGCCGCAACCACTGGCTCCGTACTCAAGTTTCATCAAGGTAAAAAATTTGGTAAACATTCAAAAATAACCAAAGAAATTCAGTCTTCTGATCAAATGGAAAAAACGCAGGCTTTCTTCGATCGTAATGAAAAAAGCTCTCTTTTATTATCCCGCTTTATTCCATTTATCGGTTTGTTTGTTCCCATCATTGCGGGGAATTCCCAAATGAGTTTTCAACGATTTAATAAGTTAAACTTTTTAGGTGCTCTAATTTGGGTAGGTGCCTGTTGTTTAGCGGGTTATTACTTAGGTTCAACTGCTTTTGTCCAAAAATATTTCACACTTATTTTCTTCTTATTAGCTATCTCACCCATTTTAACAAAACAACTTTCTAAACTTGTTTCTCGTAAATAATTGGCAGCCTAATTTTTATTTTCGTGGTAGTCTAAGCTCCCAAACACGCCAACCAATTAAAATCACCACATAAAACAAAGTGACACTAATAATTGTTCCCCAACTCAAAAAATTGATTCTTGTAAAAATGTAGCCAATCAATCGGTACAAAACAAGCACCACAAAAAGGCTGGCGATACTTATGCCAGCATCTTGATACCATTTTCGTTTTTGCATCAAGAACACGCGAATTTTATTTTTCATTTTTACGCCCTCAGTGAATAACAACCTTGGTTCCTTCCTTAATGTTTGTGTAAAGCCATTTTGCATCTGGTACTGAAAGACGCACACAGCCATGCGAGTTAGCTTCTTTACCTAGCTTATTTGCCTCTTTAATAAGAAACTGTCCCTGCTCATTCGTAGGTACCGAATGGAATAGATAAACGCCATGATCTTTCCAAGAAACAAAATACTTGGCTCCTTCTTTGGATTCGGCATTGTAAAAGAATTTTCCTCGTTCGGCTTGAATGTGATAAGTACCTGTAGGCGTTGAATTTTTAGCCCCTGTGGAAGCATACATGGTATACAACCGTGTTTGGTTATTCATCACATATACTCGCTGTTTGGCAATTGAAACGTGCAACCAAATATGTGCATATTTAGTCAAATCTGGATAAGCCTTAACTTCTGAAGATTTTTTCCAATTGATTGCCCGCATATAAGCTGGTCGTTTCGATACTTTTTTCTTCGCCTTCGTTTTCTTTTCCTTAGGTAAATTTGAAACTGTTACTTGGCTTGGATCCTGTTTTTTCACTTTGCTAGCGGCTGGATGGAATCGCAAGCTAATTAAAAAGACAGCCAAAAACAAAACCCCAGCCACTGCTAACATTTTAATTAAACGACTCATAGACAACCTCTACTTTTATTTTTCCTTTTTAGTATCGAGCTTTTCAAACTGCAATAGCACCCAATCTGCAATATTTTGATAAACGTCAGCATCTCCTGCCAGAAAATCATCGACACTGCCCATTAAATCAATCCGTAAATGTGAAGCATTAATGTCTTCCGCTTCAAAAATTGCGTACAACTTCACATCATAATCCTTGTCCGCTTCCGTTAACTGCTCAATCTTATTCGGATAACTAAACGGCAAATTGATAATGTTTGTTTGAAATTTCAAAACAACTTCTTTTCTGATTAACACATCTGCTTCAACAACTGCAGTATCTTTCAAGGTTGTTTGTAAATAACCAAAGACAGATTTCAAGGCACTTTTAGGATCTTTTTTTAATTTTGTACTCGTAATTTTAAAAGTTTCTGGTGCAAAATTATCATCACGAATTATTTCTAATAAATCACTGGACTTAATCTTCATAATTTTCACTCCTAAATTGGTTAAAGCTTACTTACCTAGTCTAACATCTGAATGAAAAGTTACAAATTACATTTTATTTACTAAAGAAGGACTTAATGTTTTAAGCACTTTGTTAATCGTAACCAGCCGGCGTCCCAAGCAGCCAGATTACTCTCACCCACTTTTATTGCTGCCTTTAAGCAACGTTAATATCACTCACTCTAGCCCTTAAAATGATCTCCATATTCTTTTACAGTTAACTTATCTACTGCCCAATCATTTTTCTTGATTTTGGATATATTTTTAAAGATTGATTTGACCAATTCTTGGAATTTAAGAAAACTATTCAACGGAAATTTATTTATCCTGCCGAAACTAATACTTATTATTAAACTTGTTTTCATAATTGTTCATCTCTTTAACGCTTTCAATTTTCATCGACTATTTTTTTATTTTTTAACACTTTTTTTGTTAACCACGCAGTTTCCACCGAACTGCGATGGGAGATCATAAATATACCCATAGGCAACTGACTAAGGACTCTTAAAAAGTCTTTTTCGCTCGTTTGATCCAAATTAGCTGTGGGCTCATCTAAAACTATTAATGGACGTTTCGCTAACAGTGCACGTGCAAGTCCAATTTTTTGGAGTTGCCCCGCAGATAAGTTCATATTATCTCCTCCAAAAATTTGTGCCTCAAGTTTATTCGGAAGACTGTCAATCAGCGGTTTCAAGCCAGCCTTTTGTATAACTGTACTTAATTCTGCTTTAGTTACTTTTCTTCCCAATAACAAGTTATTTCTAACAGTGTCGGAGAAAACTTCCGTTTCTTGTGGCACATAAGAGACTAAATTGATAGCATTAATCTTCTGTTCAATATTTTCATCAATCTCGCTAACTTTTCCTGAATTCGGTTCATATAATCCCATCAGAAGTTTTATAACTGTAGTTTTACCGGCACCGCTCTCACCTACAAGCAATATCTTTTGCCTATTTTTCAAATCAATGAAAATGCTAGCATCTTTTAAAATCCAATTTTTATTGTTAGGATAACGAAAAGATACCCGTTGTAATCCAAATGAATTTACACTATTCAAATTATTGTTATTGTTTGAATTAATCTGATCACTAGTTAAAAATTTTACTACCCGTTTCAATGAAACTTTTTGACGAGCCCAGTTAGCATATAATCCAGGTAACTGATAAAATGCCCAAGTAAAATTCGCATTCAGGACATTAAAACCCATAAATTGTCCCAACGTCAGTGCATGAACACTAATTAAGTAAATGCTAAAAACCAACGGCGTAACATCAAAAATAAATCCTGCAGCGAGACTTATACTATTCATTCGCCATTGACTTTTTGCATTTATTAATTGATCACTTGTATATCTCTGATACTTTTCCTTGAAAAGATTTAGACCAAATTTTTCAGCAAAAAACGAACGTAGAAGGCTCCTGCCGCCGAAAACTTGTAACATTATCTCCTGCATATCTTCTCTACTGTGTTGTGTATTCTCCTGTGTCACCGTTATCAATTTCCCTGTTAATCTTGGTATCATCATGGAAAACAAACTGAGAATAAGTATAAAGCAAGTTAACATCCACGATGATAAGAGTCCAAAAACTATAGCAGCTAAAAATGAACTCAACCCAATTAACAGGTTCGTAAACGTTTCTGGTACCACTCCTGATAGTAAGGAAATGTCAGAGTTAAGAATTGTGATCCATCCACCTTTCCCCATTTCTTCAACGCTTATAGTTTTCTTAGTAAATACATTTTTTATAAGATTGTTAGACAAACCAAATTCAATTTTCTGTTTGAGTATTCCCTGCTGACTCACAGTGAAAAATTTACATATTCCAATTACTAGACTAAGACCAATTAAGTAAATTGCACTCTTCCAAAATCGATCAACTTGTTTCTCACTTAAAAAATTCATCAAGGTATTTAGCTTATAAGCTAAAAAAAACTCAGAAATAGCTCCCATTACGCCCACAACCCATAAAGGAACAAAAGATTTGTTCTTAAAAAATGAAATTAAATATTTCTTTTCTTTTACTGTCATATTAGCCCCCCTATTCTAATAACATTGTCTGAGGGTTCGATTAAATCGAAAGTATGCGTGATAATTAAAATGCCAGTTTGTTTAGCAATCGACCGCAGCTCTTGCATCAAAGCTATCTGATTATCTCTATCTAAATCTGAAAATGGTTCATCCATTATCACAAACTGTTTGTTCGACAGTACAGCACGTGCAATTGAAAGTCGTCGCATTTGACCTTCTGAAAAATTAGTTTCGTCACCAACGACAGTATTTAACCCATTTGAAAGTTGTTCAATTTGTTGATCCATATGAACCGCTTCAAGCACGTTCTTTATAGTGCTCAGATCAATTAATTTATCAAGCGTGAGATTGCGATAAATGGTTGTATTAAAAAGAATATTTTTTTGCGGTACATAAGCCAATTTCAAACTAAATCCGGTTTGCTCACGATTATTTGTATCCAATGCAAAAATTTTCCCACTCGTAGGTTCAATCAATCCCAAAATAAGTTTTATTATGGTAGTTTTTCCGGCTCCGTTATCTCCAACAATAAATGTGATCTTAGATCTCGGGATGGTAAGATTGAAATTCTTAAATATTTCTTTTCCATTATCGGAGTATCTAAAATATAGATTTCTAATCAAAATTTTTTCGAGATTCATTGTTTGACCGGCTTTTGCTTCAATAACATTGTGGTCTTCTTGGTAAACTGACATTCGGTTGTTAACTCTTTTAATTGCTACATGTTGTTGAGATAAATACGATATCACACTGGGCAACGACATGAACGGATCTAAAATTGAACCGATACCAGCATTCCAAATTCCAACCATGATACTGAGTTCCAAATTGTTGCTTTTCACTAACAATAGTCCTCCAATAAGAGAACTAACCTCAACAAAATAAACTCCACCTACAAATAAACTACTGTTTACAGCTGCCGTGTTGACGTTTTTCGTCCAATATGGGAATTTTTTCACGAAGAAATGCTGATGCTTGGTAATTGCCCATTGAGTACTCCCAAATATTCTCAGCAATGGTATATTCTTATATAACTCAGCAAAAAATCGTTTATGTTCATCATCATATTTCTCGAATATTTGACGCACATTCGCTTGCTTTTTGAAAAAAAAACGTACTAATATAAAAAAAGTTAATCCAACACATAAATAAAATACGCCAGCTATCCACGAATAAAAGAAAACATAGCACAATCCCATTAACATTGACAAAAAGAAATCAAATAGCGGTGAAATCCCTGAATATAAGTAATTTGCTATTGTTTCAGCATCCTGATTAATTAAATTAACTAGTTCACCTTCTTTAACCTCTTGCTTCCGACTAGAACTTATTACTTTATCCATAAGTTTTAAGCTCACTGTTTCGCTAACGTGTTTTTTAATTTTTTCCAATAACATAGAATAATTAAAATAAATAATTCCGTAACCAACTGATCCTACAACTAGTGCTGACAAAACATACCACAATTGAGAAGTGTTTTTTCCAAAAGCTATAACAATTCCAACCTGAATCATTACTGATACAAATAAATTAAAGCCACTCATGTATAATTTACATAGAACTAACCAAGGGTACTTGCTTTTGGGAACTAACTTGAAAATTTCGCGTATATTCATAAAATCATCTTCTTCCGTTCCTTATCAAAATTTCAAATATGTTCCTGTTTTCTCAATCCAAACCTTGTTCCTCAACTCTTTAATATCTCCCAGAACTATAAATTCTAATATTTTGTCAAAAAGATCAGCAGTTAAAGAATAAAGACCATGTACAATTGTTGGATATGCCGTTCTACTTCGCAGATCATTGTAATTAACAAGATCTAAGTACATGCCATCTGTTTCTTTATTAAGTTTTTTCTCAAATGCTCTAAAGTCAGCCGTTTCATCTTCTTTTTACAAAAGGTCCCACAGATCCATTGTGAACAAACAATAAAGGAATGTTATTTTTAAATACCAATATCATTGACTTACCGATCAATTAAACCAGTTGGTTTATCTGCAGCTTGAATAACTAAATCTATGTCGCGAATCTAGTCAGGATTTTTCTCTTCGATATTTGCATATTTAGTAACTGGCTCAAAGTTAACATTCAAATTAATTTCTGAAATAAATCTCTTCATTAAATTCACTTTAAATTCTTTGTTTATATCCTCTTCTTGGTAGAAAATTTGCCTCGTGAGATTACTTTCTTCGACAACATCACCATCAACTAGTCTGATTCTTCCAACTCCAGAAGTAACAGTCATAACCGCGACAAGTGAACCAACCGCACCCGCTCCAATAATACAAATTTTCATATTATGTATTTTTGGTTGTAAAATTTCTCCAGCAAATTTCAATTGACTGCATCTAGATTGTAAATACGACAATTGTTACCCATATCGAGCGTCTCTATTAAGTTCTGGTAAGGGAGTTTCATCAAAATTAAACTCTTTTCAAATTATCATACGTTCCTGTTTTTTGTTGTCGCAATAAATTTTTCTAAGGTAATTCCTTTATATACAATCTAAATTATAAATTCGATGTACTTATTAGATTTGAGTTTCAAATAATGATTTAATTTAGCCGAAAAGAATATATATTCATTACTAGGCATATGCTCGAAGCTCATTACAAAATTAATTGATAAATATTCCACTATAAACACCTCCATAAAAAAAGAAGCGGTAACCCACTTGACAAACCGAATCACACCAACAAATTAATTCACTTAATTTTTATATTGTTGACTTTAAATTAATATCTTGTTGTACCGCTTAGTTGTGGATCGGTTTACAAATACATTGTAATTTTCTTGTTTAATTCAACTTCATGCTCAACCGATTCAGTATCAATATGTTTCATGCTGCCAAATTAAAGGCCTTATTTTATTTTTCATAAAACCATCTCCATTTATTTTGAGTTACGGCTTGAAAAAAGAATACCATCATGAGTATTATTTGTAAATGATTAAAACGTTAATTTTATTATCATTTTAACCATAAAAATTTAAAAAAATTTTAGTTCCCCCACCTGTATAGCAAGTATTTTTTTGCTTTACACATTAGTGAGAATTCAGCTTACTCTAAAGATAATAAAAAAACATCGACCTAACCGAAGTTAGTCCGATGCCCAAAATTAATGGTGGTATCTGTATCACCATTACCAATGTATCTATATTGTAACCGCCTTCTTCTAAAAAATCTAGTATAATGCTTAGAAATTATGTATCCCTGAAAATACCCTGAAAATATTATTGTTGGCCGAATACTGCGTGTGAATTCAAATTTTTATAAAAGTATGGCTATAAATACCACCAACTGGGGACAATAATACCAGTTAATCCAAAGTAATTTCTTTTTCATAACCTGTATTTGCAATCAAATCAAGGAAACTATCACTAACAATGATAATCGGTAACAACTTTTTTTCATATTATTTAAATGCTACGTTTTTCAAAAATGATTCAACAAATTAAAATTCGACTATAAAATAATGTGAAAACGATTATAAATAGATGTACACTAGATATATTCAAATAAAATGTAAATTTCTATAAAAAATAAGGAATAGCAAACACACACAACAGATTTACTATATCGACAGTAAGAATCGTACATAATCTACTAATACTAAAAGCAATAAATAAAAACCGAGGCGAATAATGTTTATAACTCTAAAAAATATTTCTTATATAACTCCAAGTGGTATTAAACTTCTCAAAAATGTCACTTTAAATATTGACTCTACTTGGAAAACTGGACTCATGGGACCTAATGGTGCAGGAAAATCAACTCTACTAAATATATTAAGAAAAAGAATTGCTCCTTCAGGCGGGCAAATTTCAAACAATATAGCCGCGGGTTATTTTTCAAATTCTGTTAATTCTAGGATTAGTTCATCAATTACTGTAAACCAATACATTCATAACCATGTACACGATTTATCTTCTTTTAATAAAATGTGGTATGCATTCAAATTAAAAGACCAGTTAAAGAATCAGTTTCTAAAATCGTTAAGTAGTGGTGAATTAACTAAACTTTTATTAGCCATTTTATTAAGCAATCATTATGATTATTACATTTTAGATGAACCTACAGTTTCTTTAGATACTGACGGAATTAACACTCTTAAAGACATTTTGAATACCAAAAAAGGCTTTTTAATTGCGAGTCATGATGCCAATTTTTTGAGTGATTTAACTAATCATACAATGATTATTGATAATCAACAGATTTCCTTATATAAAACTAACACGCTTTCTGCTACAAATACTCAACGGCGTGTGACAGAGAGCCAAGATAAACAAAGACAAAGGGAAAAGAAGTCTATTAAATTACTTAAACAAAAATCAACTACCTTGCGTGAATGGGATAGAAAATCTAACTCAGATAATACTAAGTTTATAAGACGAGCCAAAAGTATTGAAAAAGAAATCAACAAACTCACTAAACAAATTCCCGATATAGATAAAGAAATCAAAAATAATCAGTTAAATTCAGTTTCAACATATTATAAGGCTACCTTAACAGTTGAAAATTTTTCGGTAGGATATAATGAGTATCCACTTTTTAATCCAATTAGTTTTTCCGCAAAACCTGGTAAAATAATTAGCCTTCATGGCCATAATGGTATTGGTAAAAGTTCTTTTTTAAACTTTATTAATCACACAGCTTCAAGTCAATTGAATAGTATTGGTAAATTACATATTTCAACTAATGCAATCACATTAGTTTCAAAAACTCAGACTCACCGACAATCTATTCTTAAGTTGTCTAAAAATAACTATGGCACTGATTTCATTAATGGCGTGCACAAACTAGGCATCGTTAGAGACAAATTTAACACGCCAATTATAAATTTAAGCTCCGGTGAACAAAAGAAAATTGATTTGTTACTTAGTTTGCTTGATAACAGTGCCTTGGTACTCTGGGACGAACCTAGTAACTATATTGACGTCCGCACCATTCAAATGTTAATTGATTTTGTGAAAATACAATCTAAAACAATTGTTGTTGTCGATCATAATTTCGATTTTCTTAAACATATATCTGATCAAATTATAAATTTATCAGCAGTAATGGATGAAGCTTAATATAGGTTCACATATTCGTAGCTATGTTGATTACGAATGACCTATTTATGATTTGTTTCCATCTGGTGTCTTCATTTACATGAACTCAATGGATAATAATAACAAGCAAAAGCCTTCTATCACAATGATAGAAAGCTTATTTTGTTACAAGAATTCAGAATTTACTGTAAACAATCACACCAGTCCTTGACATGGTAGCAAAAAGCTGTTGTGTTTCATTAATTGATACTGTAATATACTATTTATAATAATGTAATTAGGAGGAGGTAATATTATGTTAGTTTGGCGTGGAAAAGGTCTTTTGGTACTACTTGCAGGATTTTTAGGTGCTTTATTATCAGGTGCTGTGGCAGGACTTGGTTTCCCTGAAACAATTAGAAACTTTGTTATGTGGTTCGTATGGGGGTTAACCGCTGCAGGTATTAACTATCTATTCTGTCGCTGGTTCATCTCAACAAAAAAGAAAACATACATAGATGGTGAAACAGGACAAATAATAGAGGTTGGTGATGGTTCTTCTCTATTTTTTATCAAAAATAGAGTGTGGACATACGTTTACTTAGGTTTCTTTGGTCTTCTCGCCATTTTACAATTAATTTAAAGCAAAAGAAGTTACGATTAGTCGCAGCCTGCTATTTTCGCTGGGCTTTAGGACGGCTCAACAGACCAGAAGCAAAAAAATAAACATGATTCCCGCGGGATCGCGATCCCGCCTCCATCATGTCTTCACCTTTTTTATTTCCGCTGGACTTTAGGACGGCTCAGCTGACCAGAAGCAAAAAAAATAAACATGATTCCCGCGGGATCGCGATCCCGCCTCCATCACGTCTTCGCCTTTTTATTTCCGCTGGGCTTCAGGACGGCTCAGCAGACCAGAAAAAAGAATCTAAGCATGACTCACAGCGGGATTACGATCCCGCCTCCGTCATGCTTAGATTCTTTTTTCTAACGGTCTGCTTCGCCCACTTTTGGGTTAAAAACCTTACATTTTTCCAAATTAATGATATGATATTCATAAGAACCCATGAGAATGGAAGGTGAGCAACATGTTACAACAATATAAAAACATTTTAGCTCCAATTGATGGATCAAAAGTCACAGACACCGTCTTGAAAAAGGCCATTGAAGTTGCCAAACGCAATGACACTCATCTCGATATTCTAAACGTCCTTGAAGTCAATCAATTCAGTGATACCTATGGTGGTGCCGTCAGTGGTGACGTCATCTACAAACTCTCTGAAGATGTTCAAAAACGTTTAGCCGAACTAAAGAAACAAGCCGAAGATGCCGGTCTCAAAGACGTCAGTGTCCACGTTCGTTTTGGTAATCCTAAACCCGTCATCGCTACCGAGTTTCCTAAAGATCATCACAACGAATTAATTATGATTGGTTCAACTGGCTTAAACGCATTGGAACGTTTAATGGTCGGCTCAGTTGCTACTTATGTCAGCCGAAACGCAATTTGCGATGTTTTAGTTGTTAAACCCGAATCAAAATAAACTTTAATCTTTAAATTCAAAAGGCCAATCAGACACTTAGTTTGTTCGGGCCTTTTTTGTTATGGAGTGACCAAATATGAACTGGAATTATCAACGAATGCTCCCTTCCACCTTTCAATCAACAAATTTACGTAATTTATTACAAACTACTTGGGGCCTCTCTCGCAAAGAAGTTCATTTTTTGCGTATCAACCGCGCTGTTTTAATAAACGGTCACTATCAATCTATGAACACCATAGTCCGATCAGGTGATTCAATTAACCTAAAGTTTGCCTCGCCTGATTTTTCAACTCCCATTCCCAGCTTCTTACCTGATAGTGCCGCTAATTTAGAAATCTTATTTGAAACGGATGATCTTCTTATTGCCAACAAAGCCTCTGGTGTAAAAACACACGCTAATCAACCAAATGAAGTTGGTAGTCTCATGAATCATTTGGCGGCTTACTTAAACAACACATCTGCACATCCCTACAACGTACACCGTTTGGATCAGCAGACAAGTGGTGCTATTCTAGTAGTCAAGAATCCTGTTTTAATTCCTATTTATAATCGTTTTATTAAAAATAAAGTCGTTTACCGGACTTACCTTGCTGTGGTTCAAGGTAAATTTTCAAAACTTAAAGGTCAAATTTCGTTACCAATTGGTAAAACAAGTTTCGACAAACGGCAACGCGTTGTAAATGGCACAGATGCTGTAACCGCAAAAACGAATTATCGCGTTTTACAAATGTCTGCACATTACTCACTTATTGAAATTCAACTTCAAACAGGACGCACGCATCAAATTCGTGTGCATTTTGCAAGTCTAGGTCATCCAGTTGTTGGCGATCCCTTGTACAACCCCGAATATCGCACAGGACAGCGACTCGCCTTACATTCTTGGAAAATTAGTTTTCCACTTCCGTTTTCTACAGAAACAAAGACAATTACCGCCCCCATTCCGGAGCGCCTTCAAATCAAAAATTTTAATTAATAGAAAGAAGCCTGAAAAATTTGCCTACTAATGAAACCATCCATTTATTGACCCACCATCGCACCATTCGCCACTTTAAAGAGCAACCTCTAGATCAAAATACCATTCAAACTCTTTTAAATGCTGCCCAACGAACTTCTTCAAGTATGTTTATGCAGCAATTTAGCATAATTAGCGTAACAGACCCACAACTAAAAAAAGCATTCGCCGAAATCACCACTTATCCATTTACCGAAAACAACGGTCACTTGTTTATCATGATTGCAGACCAGCACCGAAATGAATTTATCGGCAACGAGGCTCACGCAAATACAAACTTGCTACATGATGGTGATCGTAGTTTAGCAGCTTTTGACGACGCTGCGTTAGCTGGTCAAAGTATTGTGACTGCTGCAGAAAGTATGGAATTAGGTGCAGTATTTTTGGGAAGTATTTTAAATGATGCCCAACAAGTAATTGATTTATTACATTTACCCAAGCTAACCTTTCCTGTTTTTGGTATTGCGGTTGGTTACCCGAACGAAAAACCGGATCTTAAACCACGCCTACCTTTGAAAAGCGTTCATTTTGAAAATTGCTATCAAGAACCTGATAAAGATACCTTAGACGCGTACGATCAGACTATTCAAACCTACTACGCTCAGAGAAGTTCAAACAATCGAACAGAAACTTTCCGTCATCATATTATTCATGATATGCAGGTCAGTCCCAAAAAGCGTTCCGAAATTTTGTCCGTTTTAAAACGACAAGGGTTTTTCTTAAAAAACTAATCTATCAAAAAAAGATCGAAATTTAAAATTTCGGTCTTTTTATTTATACCATTTTTAAATTACTTAAGTGGTTTCCAAGTCCAATCTTTAACTTCAGGAAGATCGTCTCCGTTATCACGAATATAGTTGTAATGTTTAACCAGTTTATTATCCATTTCTTGAATAAAGTCAGCACCGGTTTGTGCATACTCAGGAACATCAGAAATAGCCTCTTTTGCTAAATCAAATCGATCCAACTGGTTTACAACCCGCATATCAAACGGTGTTGTAATGTCCCCATCTTCACGATAACCATGAACATGAATATTATGATTATGACGATCAAAGAATATCGACTTAATCAAATCTTCGTAACCATGGAATGCAAAGATAACTGGTGTATCCTTCGTAAAGTAATGATCAAACTCTTTGTCAG
Organism: Pediococcus ethanolidurans; assembly: GCF_001437405.1. Taxonomy (GTDB): domain Bacteria; phylum Bacillota; class Bacilli; order Lactobacillales; family Lactobacillaceae; genus Pediococcus; species Pediococcus ethanolidurans. Next base: position 45,936 of record NZ_JQBY01000008.1, read on the forward strand.
ATAATCCACGAGCATTCACTTTTGGACTCTGCAATTTAAGCAAATCAATCACATTAATGAAACGAATCTTCAAGTCTGGGAAGTGGTCATGCAAAATATTGATTGCTGCCAAACTTTCCATATTTGGTTCTGTACCTGCAGCTGCAAAAATAATATCCGGTTTTGCACCCTGATCCGTACTTGCCCAATCAATTATGCCTAAGCCATTTTTAGCCAGTACTTCTGCTTCTTCAATTGAGTAGAACTGTGGTCGTGGTTGTTTTGAAGTAACCAAGACATTAATTTTTTCACGATCATTCATAATCAACGGACTAACCGCCAGCAATGAATTGGCATCAGCTGGTAAATACTCACGGATAAATGCTGGCTTTTTCTCTGCCATATGAGTCAGAATGCCAGGATCCTGATGCGTATATCCATTATGATCTTGCTGGAAACTAGTCGAAGTTGAAACAACATTCAAAGATGGATAATCTTTTCGCCATTTCAATTCACTAGCTTTACGTAACCACTTGAAATGTTGCGTTAACATCGAGTCCACAACTCTTAAGAAAGCTTCATAACTTGTAAAGATACCATGGCGTCCGGTCAACGTATAACCTTCTAACCATCCTTCAGCCTGATGTTCAGAAAGTTGGGCGTCCAAGATTCGACCAGCCGGTGCCAAATCTTCATCCCAATCCTTTTTAATCGGATCAATCCACTGACGATTGGTTGTTTCAAACAAACCATACAAACGATTGGACATTGTTTCATCTGGTCCAAACATACGGAAATTTTCAGGATTTAATTTGATCACATCTCGTAAATAATCTGACCAAACAATCATATCCTGTTTAACATTTGCGCCCCGTTTAGTTGTATCAACTGCATACTTACGAAAATCAGGCAATCGTAAATCATGAGGATTTACCCCACCATTGGTAATTGGATTGGCCGCCATTCGTTTATCACCCTGCGGTGCAATGGCAGCTATTTCGGGTTTAAGTTTGCCATTATCATCAAATAATTCTTCAGGCTTATATGACTTCATCCAGTCGACCAACGCATCAGAATGTTGCATGTCAGCCTGATCCACAGGAATCGGAATCTGATGAGCACGGAACGTTCCTTCAATGACCGCACCATCCCAGGTTTTAGGACCAGTCCACCCTTTTGGTGAACGGAAAATAATTATTGGCCAATTTGGTAACGCTGGATCATTATTTTCACGGGCATGTTTTTGAATGGCCTCAATTTGTTCAACAGCTGAATCCATGGCCGTAGCCATCTCTAGATTCAGCTTTTTAATACCTTGATCTTTCACCTCAACAAAGATTGGATTCCAGTTTAAGCCTTCAAAGTATTGTTTAATCTTTTCATCAGACATTCGGCTAAATAACGTTGGGTTACTTAATTTGTAACCATTAATATCTAGAATCGGTAAAACTGCCCCATCATTAATGGGATTAATAAATTTATTTGATTGCCATGAAGTTGCCAAAGGACCCGTTTCGGCTTCACCATCACCCACAACAACTGCAGCAATTTGATCTGGATTATCCAAAATCGCACCAGTTCCATGTGAAAGTGAATAGCCTAGCTCGCCACCTTCATGAATGGATCCGGGAGTCACTGGAGCAGCATGAGATGCTACACCACCTGGCCAAGAAAATTGACGGAAAAGCTTCTTCATGCCGGTCTCATCCTGAGTAATTTCAGGATAGATTTCAGTATAACTGCCATCTAAATAAGAATTTGATACCATGACCTGGCCACCATGACCTGGGCCTTCAACATAAAACATATTTAAATTATATTTATTAATTACCCGATTTAAATGAGCATAAACATAGTTTTGTCCAGAAATTGTTCCCCAATGCCCAATTGGATGAACCTTTACATCGTCTTCTTTTAAAGGACGTTTAAGCAACGGATTATCTTTTAAATAAAGTTGCCCCACTGACAGATAATTTGCCGCACGCCAAAATTTATCAAGATTTTCAAAATATGATTTTGATGAATAATCAACAGTCATTGTAGTGCTCCTTTTCATATAAGAATGTCTATTTTACTATCGTAAAATCCTATCTTCAATACGGATGTCCATCCTCGCTACACTGCTTAAGCAGCTAGTCGGACTGGCTCCTTTTCATAATAAGAATGTCTATTTTACTATCGTAAAATCCTATCTTCAATACGGATGTCCATCCTCGCTACACTGCTTAAGCAGCTAGTCGGACTGGCTCCTTTTCATAATAAGAATGTCTATTTTACTATCGTAAAATCCTATCTTCAATACGGATGTCCATCCTCGCTACACTGCTTAAGCAGCTAGTCGGACTGGCTCCTTTTCATAATAAGAATGTCTATTTTACTATCGTAAAATCCTATCTTCAATACGGATGTCCATCCTCGCTACACTGCTTAAGCAGCTAGTCGGACTGGCTCCTTTTCATATAAGAATGTCTATTTTACTGACCCAAAATTTTATTTTTAAAACAAATGTTTATTCTAACTACACGAATTAGCTCCCTTCAAATAGTTAACCTTTAAGCATTGTTATCGAATACAACACTATGATAACGCGATCTTTCCTCGTGGTCAACTAATTTAAAAATTGATACGGTCCAATTTAAAAACGATTAAAAAAACAGTTAACCTGTATGTTATGGTTAGCTGTTTTTCGACGTATTATGAATTGAACTAAAGGTTGAAAGTATCAAAATCACTTCAATAACTGATGTTAAACGACTTAGTTTATGAAAAGTAGTTTACTGCCGTCCTGCGGCTCACATGGTCTGGAACGGGGTGGGCACGATTTGAAGCCAAGAAGAACACTTGTCTTCAAACTCGGCCTTATCCTAAGTAATAAATTACTAAGGATAATTTCACCCCTGAGACCAATCGCCTCCGGACTAAGAACGTTTTTGTATCAGGCAACGAGATACGTTTTTGTAGTTTCAACCTTTAGGAATTGAAAACGAATTTGTTATTAATACTTCTGTATTTAAACCTTCAGATGTATAAATTAAAGTTTTCGTGTCATCAAAATAAAGGGGTAAATTGACTTATTTGTTTCCTGTGTGTGTTTCTTTTGAGACATAAAACCTGCCTTAGCATATACTTTTTGAGCGCGAACATTAAATTCAGCAACATCTAAAGCAACTTCGGAAAAACTATAATTATTTTTGATAAATTTAAGAATTAGTTGCAAAAATTCTAAACCCTTTCCTTTACCAGTTTCATCCGGTCTCAGCCCTAACCCTACTTCTACTTGTTCTGAATTATTTCCTGAATCCAATGCAAAAAAACCAACCAGTTGGTTATTATCTGTTGTCACTTGAAAATAATGATCTGCTCGAAGGTTAGGTGAAATAATCTCTTCATAATCTTCAGGATCTTCGTTCATATTATAAAAAGCATATTCATCATTATATCGCCAATCATCCGCAATTATTAGAGCATTTTTTTGACTTAATTGTGCAATTTGGTATGTCATAACTTTCACCAATCGTTTTTACTTTAATTCCACCAATGCGTTATATTTCATATACTGGTAATGCAAACGCATATTGGATAATTCAAACGGTGTGCCATCATCCAAGAAAAAGATTCCCGACATCACACCAACGGGTTCCTGAGGTGTTAAATTTAACAATTTTTGATCCTCTTCAGTAGAAGGTTGAGCCTCAATTGATAAAAATGACTTGGTTACCGTTTGATTTTTCTTATCTTCTAAATAATTAAAAATAGAACCCGAAACAATCGTCCGCGACAATTCAGGTGCAATTTTGATAGGAATATAACCTGTTTCAATCATAACAGGTTGATCATCCAACAATCGTAGTCTACGAATCTGATAAACAAAATCTTCAGCCGCTAAGAAAAGATCCGTTTGCATTTCTTTAGTGGCTGGAATAACAGAAAAGTCTAAAACTTTTATCCCCGGCTTTTTTCCATCCGCACGCATGCTGTCTGTGACACCTAAATTAGAACCTTCATAATTAAACAAAGAACGGTTCTTTAAATAAAGTGGATTCACAAATGTCCCTGAGCCACGTTTTTTAAACACAATTCCTTCATTTGCAAGCACATTGAGTGCCCGTTTAATTGAACTGCGGCTCACGCCATACTGACTGGTAAGGGTGCGCTCATCTGGCAACTTTTTTGCCGGGAATTCATTATCAAAGATTCGTTTTTCCAAATCTTTTAAAATTGTTTTATATACCAAATCAGCCAACACACGCACCTCTTCAACTTTTTCATTTATTTACTTTGATTATAGCATATCCCTATACTAGGCGTTTTTTGATCTACACAACATGTAACTGACTTATGCTAAAATGAAGTTCAGGAAGGTGAACATCATTTCTAAAAAAAATAAGAAAAATAAAATAGATAAAACCCTGGTTGAAAAAATTTTGGATAAGGCCAATATGAAATATGAACAGTATGTCTTTCCAACAAAACAAGAGGGCGATGTTGAACAATTACAAGTTGACCATCTTAAAGAGGATGAACATCGTATTTACAAGACCCTTGCGTTGACTGGCAACAAAACTGGGCCACTGGTAGGTGTTTTGCCTATTGATGAACATTTAAGCTACAAAAAACTGGCAAAGGCTTCTGGTAATAAAAAGGTGGGAATGATTCCTCTAAAAGAGCTAGTGAAGACAACCGGATATGAACACGGGGCAAATACGCCAATTGGTATTTATGAAACGAAACATTTTCCAATTTATATTTCCGATATTGCACAAAAACAAGGAGAAATTATTGTTTCTTCTGGAAAAATTGGTCGTTCAGTTAAAATAGACGCTAATGATCTTAAAAAACTAGTTCATGGAACCTTTGCTGATCTGACCGAATAAAAAAGATATGACGCAATGAAGTTGTTTAACTTCACGTGTCATATCTTTTTTTCTCTAACTACTTAACGAAGGTCAATGTTCAGAACTTACAAACAAAATCTTAAAAAATTATGCTTGGTTCTTCAAAATTGGTTGCCAACTCTTCATTGCATTTTTCTCTGAATAACGGTCACCAATTTCATAAGCCTTTTCACTATACTTGGCCAACGTATCTGGATCACTCAGTAGATCAATAATAGCGCGACTAAACAAGAATACGTCACCATCACCTTCGTCAATTAAGCGACCATTTTCTTTATCTTTAATAATTTCACTTGGACCATAATTACTGTTAAAAGCTACGGCCGGAACACCATGAGCCATTGCTTCAATCATGGCCAGTGGCATTGCATCCGATCGACTTGCCCCAACAAACAATTCGGATTGATTATAGACAGCCGTTAAATCATAAACAAAACCACGAAAATGAACTTGTTGACCAACCTTTAAATCCTGAGCAAGTTTTGTAAAATCATCAACATCCTTTTTACTACCATAACCATATAAATCCAGTGTAACATTTGGAATTTTATCATTCACAATTTGTAAACTACGAATCAAACGATCAATTTGTTTTTCTGCCGTTAATCGGCCAACGTACAACAAACGATTCTCAATTCGATTGCGATGAACAACATGTGGTTCGTTTCTAGTTTTATTCAAAACTGTGGTTCCTGAAATAACATAAATCGGCACTTGCGGATGATTTAATTTTTGCGCCAAATCCCGTTTTTGAGCTTCTGTCATGACAATGATGCCATCTAACTCATCAATTCGTGTCCCAAATACTGGTTCATATGCTGCATCAAACGCACTTCGGACCGGTTCCTGTGGATTAACAGCATGAACGATTGGCAAAGAAACATACTTGTGTGCCAAGGTGACCATGTTTAACATCGGCACATTGGTCTGTGCTGGTCGATCAGCGATAAACGTTTGATGACTACCGCCCTTACGGTTCAATTCATCCAAGAAAAAGGTAAATAGTTCATCTAAATTATCAAAGTTATAATCCTCACCCTTATAGTCAATCAACTTTAGTAAAGAATTAACTGGTCGTCCATTTGCATCATGCATGTAATAAGATTCATACACTCGTTTACCCTCGGGCGTGAACATAAATTCAGCTGCAGGATCTCCCGTTGGTGTGTAGTACTTATCCATAGACTTAAACCCACGCCAATCGTAAAATTCTGTTTTGGCTTTGTTCCCATACGCATCATAATAGTCAACATAGGAAACTTGTCCAAAAGTGCTGCTAGCAAAATAGACATCTCCGACAACACGATCACCATCATAAATGCGACTAAAATCCGCACCCTGATCAACTTCATAAGCCTTAGGAAGATTTAAATCGATTGTTTTAAGAACTTTAGATTTTTCAATATGTTCGGCATTTTGAAAAAAGTCAAACATATTGACAACATCGTCATCACTTAAACTCAGTTTATCCATGTTACGATGTAATTCTTGATTATAATCACGAGTCACAATTTTTGCATCGACATGATTATTTTTAAAAAGGTGAATACGATTTATTTCTGTATATTCAAGTCCCGAATTCAAAGCCATCAAATATTCATTCAAAAAGTAAATCATCTATTCCGCCTCCTTTGCAGTTTGTTTCTCAAAGAATTTATCAGCATCTTCAATCAATTGTTGCCAATCTTTCCAAATTGATTTTTCACTGAAACGTTCACGACTCACATACGCATTGTCGCTATATTGACGTAACTGATCTTGATTTATCATAAGATCAATTAATGCTTGCGCGAAAGCTTTGTAATCGCCGTCTTTGACAAGTTTGCCGCTAAAATCATCTTCAATAATATCAGAAGGTCCATACGGAATGTCATATGCGACCACTGGTAGTCCATGAGACTGAGCTTCCAAAACTGCTAGCGCAAAGCCTTCAACCCGACTTGTCAAAACAGAAACTTGAGCCTTGTCCATCACGTCACCAATATTTGGCGTATACCCTTTAAACTGCACGACATCATCCAAACTGAGATCCTTAACCTGTTGTTTCAATTCTTTATCGGTTTTACCGTCTCCATAGCCCCAAAAATCTAGCGTAGTTTGCGGTAAATTTTTATGCACAATGGCAAATGCTTTGACTAAGTGATCCAAGCGTTTTTCAGGGAAAAGTCGTGCGACAACAATAATCTTTCCCAAAGTTCGATCTGTAAATGGAACCTTATCCTTCTTCATGAGGGCGTTTGGCACAATGCCAACTGGAATTGTGAAAATTGGTGTTTGCTTTTCATCAAAACGCAGCTTAGCGTCAGCAGTTTGTCGATGTGTAGAATCAACCACAGCATTCCAATCTGTGAAATTATTTAATGAAAATTCAAAATTATTATTTAACAGTCGATCCATTGGATTATTTGGATCGGCAGTATGGGCATTATGTAAAAACAGGACTTTATAAGCCTTAGTCTTCATGTGAAGTAGTGACCACTCGGTTTCGACTGCCCGGTCTGATATAAACACATTATGACCCGCATCAGCCTTATTAAGTTGATCGAAGAAGAACCGTTGTAATCCTTTTAAACCAGTAAACTCGTAATCTTGTCCATGAAAGTCTACGATGCGCAACAAAGAATTCTGGATTTTTCCTTGACCATCATTAAAGTAGAACGATTCATAAACTAATTTACCTTCTGGCGATAAAATTTGTTCGTTGCTAACGCCGCCCTGTGGATTATGGATTTCAATAATTGATAAAAAGCCACGATGATCATAGCGTTCTCGGCGTAAAAGGTTGCCAGCATAGTCAAAATAGCTTGCTGTTTGCACTTGTGAATCATGCGCACTCCATGGTTCAATGCGCACAGCTACTCTTCCGCGTAAATCTTTTGCAGTATAGGTATAAGTACCCTTATCGCGTCGTAATTTACAACCGTGTGGCAACTTGACATCTTTAGCCGTCAATTCTTTGGTCTTAAAATCTTCGGATCCTTGTAAGAATTCAAATAAATTAATATGATTTTTTTCAGAGATTCCGGCTATTTTTAAATTATGATGCAAGTCTACTTCAAAATTGCGAGTCACAATTTTGTTTGCAATTCCATAGTCATTGAATAAATTTACCCGCTTAATTTGAGCATGTTCGATACCAGATTTATTTAAAGGAATGGTCGTATTCAGAAAGTAATACATAAAATCCCACCTTTTCAGTTTAAAATTGAGTTTATATCCTGATTATAGCAGAAAATGTTACCGTTTTAACAACCGCAATAAAAAACGTTCATATCATTACTGATTTTCAGTAACAATACAAACGTAATTTCAAAAAACTATTTTAGAAATCTAAGCTTTCATGACGTAATTTTGGTAAGCGTTTGGCAACTGTTTTAATATTCAATAGATCCCAATCTTCCAAGTTATGAGAGATAGAGTTTTTACCCCATGATCCACAACCTAAAGTTAATGAAGGCGTGATGTTGTTATACTTATAGCCAATTGCACCTTGAGAAGTTGGTGTGTTAATTAGAATTCGACAAGCATCCATTTCAAGAGCAAAGCGAGTAATTAAATCATCATCTTCGGTATGCAAGCCAACTGTATGTCCTAAACCACCAAGGTTTAAGCCACGTTTCATTAAATGCATTGCATCATCTTGACTAGTAGCCTTAACCATGGTCAAAACTGGTGATAACTTTTCATGAGAAAGAATATAGTCACCGCCAAGTCCATCCATTTCAGCTACTAAGAATTTGGCATCCTTAGGACAATCCTCAATACCAGACCATTGTGCAATTGCATAGGCAGATTGACCGGCAACCTTAGGATTGACAGATTCTTTTTCACGATTCATAACAGTGTACGCAAAGTTTTCCATGTCTGCTGATTTAACGAAATAAGCACCACGAGCTTTTAAGCCACTTTTTACTTCGTCATAAATATCAGCATCTACCACCATGTTTGATTCGGAAGCACAAATCATACCGTTATCAAATGATTTCGATAAAACAATATCATCTAGTGATTGTTTAATATTAGCTGATTTTTCAACGTAAACTGGTACGTTACCAGGTCCAACACCTAATGCAGGTTTACCTGTTGAATAAGCTGATTTAACCATCCCAGCACCACCAGTTGCAACAACTGTTGCGATACCATCATGATTCATCAAATCAGTTGTAGCAGCCATACTTGGTTTTGTAATCCATTGAACACAGTTCTCAGGAGCACCAGCTTTTACAGCTGCTTCTGCAATTACCTTTCCTGTTTCGACACAAGTTTTTTGTGCAAATGGATGAAAAGCAAATACAATTGGGTTTCGTGTTTTAATTGCCAACAATGCATTATGAAAAACAGTTGAACTTGGGTTAGTTACAGGGGTCGCACTTGCAATAACACCAACTGGTTCAGCAATCTTCATAATACCAGTTTCCTTATCATCACTGATAATACCAACTGTGCGGTCATTTTTAATTGAATTATAGATATCTTTAGTCGCGAATTGGTTCTTAATAACCTTATCCTCATAAACACCACGACCAGTTTCATCAACCGCCATTTTTGCAAGCTTCTGACGAGCATGGTAACCTGCTTCTGCCATTGCGTGCACAATCTTGTCAATTTGTTCTTGATCCATGACACTGAGACGATCTAAAGCAATATGAGCTTTCTTAACAAGGTCATTGACCATAGCTTGTGGTTCATCAATTGCCTTCTTGTTATCTAAATCTTTAATCATATTATATTATTCTTCCTCTCAGAATGAGTATGTTATTCGCTTCACAATTACAATTGTATCTTTCTAATATTCTTTTGTAAATGCAAATTGATTACATAATCTGAAACTGATAGAAATCATTGTTCGCTACGTTATCAAAGGATTTGTACTTTGTGAAAAAAAGGATGTCTCATAATTATTGCTACAGATATTGTTTGTGAATTTTAGCACAAAAAGTAATCGCTTACTTCACAAACTTTTTTATGATTGGTAGAACACTCAATTCGGTCAAAACTATCTAATTATTAAATGGTTCGGTCCAATTTTTTTGGATTTTAAAATACTTGCTTACTCTCCATCTCACCCTCCCTGCCTTTTTTTCGCTAAGCCTTAGGACAGTTTCACAAGTCAGCCGTAATATGCTAAGTAAGATTCCTGTGGGATTGCGATCCCATCCTCCAATCACCCTTCTCTGCCTTTTTCGCTAAACTTTAGGACAGTTCCACAAGTCAGTCTTAATAAGCTAAGTAAGATTCCTGTGGGATTACGATTCCACCTCCAATCGCCCTTCTCTGCCTTTTTCGCTAAGCCTTAGGACAGTTTCACAAGTCAGTCTTAATAAGCTAAGTAAGATTCCTGTGGGATTGCGATCCCACCTCCATCTCGCCCTCTCTGCCTTTTTTCGCTAAACCTTAGGACAGTTCCACAAGTCAGTCTTAATAAGCTAAGTAAGATTCCTGTGGGATTGCGATCCCACCTCCATCTCACTTCTCTGCTTTTTTTCGCTAAGAATTAGGACAGTTCCACAAGTCAGTCTTAATAAGCTAAGTAAGATTCCTGTGGGATTACGATCCCACCTCCATCTCACTTAGCTTATTAAGACTACCCGACTTGTTCCACTCACTAGTTTTAGGACAGCTCGGCAAAACAAGAGGCTGAATATAAGCATGACTCCTGCGGGATCGCGATCCCGCCTACGCTACGTCCTTCTCTGTCTTTTTCTCGCTAAGCCTTAGGACAGCTCGGCAAAATAAGAGACAGACTATAAGCATGACTCCCGCGGGATCGCGATCCCGCCTACGTCACGCTTATAGTCTGTCTCTTACCATTTTGCCTCGCTCACTTTAACTTTGTCGGCTTATGCTCCACCGACTTTTGCAACAAACGGATCAATTCTCCCGTCTGCACCTGATCCACAATCATATTCGATGTCACCTGCATCAACTGCTCCGATATATTCTTCGCCACCGTCGTCGTATGCTCCATCCCAATTCTCGCGATCTTCTGATTCACAATATCAATAAATCGATCATACGCCTGCTTTGGATAATCCGTCGCCGTTATTCGATCAATTCCCGACCTAATCACCACAATCGGAAACGACTGCTTCAACAACGTAATCAACAAAATATCCGCCACCTGCATCACCTGGTACTTTTTCTTAGTTGGCGCCACTACCGCCTTTTGCTTCACATAATTATTAATCATCGTTGGCGTAACCGGATCCATTCCCAATGGTCCCGTATACCCCGTTAAAAGCGCCACCACCTGATCCATATACAGATCAAAGTTTGGTAATTCATCCCAGTGAGGCAGCTTTACTTCCCTAACTGTTTTCAACCAATGATTATACGATTCTAATTCGCTCATTTCATTCACCTCGTCCATAGATGTTACCGTAAGTATATCACGATCAGCTAGTTTTTAGAACTAGGTTGACTGTTTACAATCTATTTTCATGACGAGACGGGTTAAAATGTGCTATTCTTAAAAAAATACTTATGAATTGAGGCACTTATTTTGTTTGAATTTACAAAGAAAAGACGCGTAGCAGATGAAGTTAAGGAAATTATCCCCCAGCCAGTCATTGATGGGATCTGGCAAACATTAAAGAAAATGAAAGCTGACAAACTCGTTGTTTCTCCTGTTGTCGCCTTCGTATTTAGTGATGATTATACAGAAGACACAATTTATGTGATGGGTTTGCAAAACTCCGGTGCCGTTGCTAAAGAATATGACATCGCCTACAAGGGTGAAAAGAAATTTCTTGGACAAGGAACCATCATCGTAATCAAGGACAAACCCAAAACTATGTCAATGAGTATTAGCGAATTAAATAAGCAGTCAAAGGAGTAACAAGTAGTTTTGAAAAATCTTAAAAAAGTTGTCTTACTTTTTACACTAAGTTTTTTAGCCATTAGCTTAGCTGGTTGTGGCAAACAAAACACTTCAAAAAGTTCGGCGGAAAAGACTACTAGTTCAAAAAAAACTCAAGCCTCTAAAAAAGTTATTAAGAAAACCGCTTCTTTGACAGGTCAGCAATTTAAAACACCTCAAGGAACTTTTACTATCACTGAAAATCATGTTACAGCTTCAGCAACTAAGAATAAACAAGTTTTGATTTTGCGATACACTTTCACAAATACTAGTAGCGCCCAACTTGTTCCATCAGATTACTGGTATAAATATGTCAAAGCTACCCAAGCTGTTAACGGAAAAGTTAAAAAGTTAAACCAGGGATCCTTACCTTTTTCAACGAGTACCACTAAAGATGACACGCTTGAAAACTCTTCTGTGAATGAGGTTAAGCCTAACCATACGCTTAACGCTGAAGGATCATGGGAACTTGTCAAAAATGGACTTCCAGTAAAAGTTCACTTTTACGACTCTCATCAACAACTAATTGCAACACGACAATATGCAACAAAATAATTTATTAGAAAAAGCAATGATTCAAATTTTACAGAAAAATGAATCACTGCTTTTTTATTTTGAAAAATTGAAAGGTTGAATACATTTTTGCCTTAGGACGGCTCCGAGTAACAGAAAGGACGCCATAAGCACGATTCCAGCGGGATTTCATCCCGCATCCATCGCGCTTATGGCGTCCTTTCTTTCGTTACTCGGAGCCCACTTCTTTATGGCATATCATTTCCCGCTGCGTAATAAACGTCATACCATTCCTGGCCCGTCAATTCCACATCGCTTCCTGCCAACGATTCCTTAATATGTTGTGGGTTCATCGATCCAACCAACACCTGGAACTTCGCCGGATGACGCAAAATCCATGCCGTCGCAATTGCATTCTTTGTCACACCATATTGGTCCGCCAATTCCTGCATCTTCTTATTCAACTCTGGGAACTTCGGATTATCAATAAATGGTCCGTTAAAGTTTCCCCATTGATATGGCGACCACGCTTGAATCACAATATCATGAATTCTTGAATACTCAAGAAATTGTCCATCATGATCCACACCACGATCATCCTGCATATTAGTATGCATTCCAAAATCAATCATATTACTATGCATAATTCCGAATTGTAGTTGATTAAACATCAATTTTTGTGAAACCGCGCGTTGCAACATCTCAAATTGCATTGGGTTAAAGTTTGAAACTCCAAAATGACGTACCTTGCCCGCCGTTTGTAATTCATCAAACGCTTCCGCAACCTTATCTGGTTCCATCAATGGATCTGGACGATGAAGTAAAACTGAATCCAAATAATCTAAGTTCAAGCTCTCCAATTCATGATTAACGGCATCAATAATGTGCTGTTTTGAGAAATTATAACGATTCCCATAAGGTTTGCCAGAACCATCATCGTTACCATTTTGAATACCAACTTTTGACTGAATCCACAAATCATCACGACTAACTGATGACTTAGCAAGTGCATCCCGAAAGACAAGATCTGATTTTCCACCGCCATAAATGTCGGCAGTATCAATAAAGTTCACACCGTTGTCAACCGCTGTCTCAATCACTTTTGTGGCTGCATCTGTATCTAACGCATCCATACGCATAATACCTAATGCCACATTAGAAACTTTCTTACCACCAATAACAATCTGTTTCAAAAGTATCACTCCTAATAAATGAATTTATACATATTCGACTACCAGCTTACCACCTTTTAATTCAAAAAAGAATTAATTTGTTACCGTTTGCATTAAGTGATTGTCATTATCATTTTTTGATAATAAAAAGGTCATAACTCAACTAGTCATGACCTTTTAACACTACTTTATTAATTAGTTAATCGGAATTTGTTTATTACTTTCAAGTTTTTCTTCACTCTTTGGTAAAGTTACTTTTAACACACCGCCATCATATGATGCATTGATCTTATCACGATCAACATTTGGAAGATAGAATTGACGAGAGACATTGCTGTAGCTACGTTCTTGACGAATCAAATTACCTTTTTCATCTTTTTGTTCCTTATCAACATTGTGTTTGCCTGTGACTGTCAATGTATCATTGTCATAATTCAAAACAATGTTTTCTTTCTTAAAGCCTGGTAATTCTGCTGAAACTTGGTAGTCTTTTTCATTTTCACGGATGTCTGTCTTCATTGAGCTACCTTCAGTCATTGATTTGAAGAAATTCTTTCCGAAATTATCAAAAAAATCAAGTGGTGCAAAATCATCAAAATCTCTATTTCTTAACTCGTTAGCCATAATTCAAGACTCCTTTTATATAAAATATTTCGTACCTCATTTCCCGGTACAACTATATAGTAGGACCTTCTAAAATCGAATGCAAGAATTTAGCACTGTGAACTATGGAGTGCTAATCACATGCTCAATAACGTTGATTCAGAGCCGTTTATCTCATCATTAAAAATTCTTTTTATCCTTATTTATGTTCTGAAAATCAAAAAACAGCCATCTTTAGTTGATTCTAAAATCATCTAAAGATAAGCTGTTTTTATACTGATTTAGTAAGTAATAATCTTGTGAGTTTCGTTAGGTTTGTCTTGAACTTTTAAGTCCAAAGCTTCGCCCAAAATATGCAACGCTTTTTCACGTGTTTTTACTTGATCCATGTCAAAGATAATCGATTCAATGGCACCGCCAATGAAATCAAATCGCTCACAGAAAATGTAAGGATCTTCATTATCACGATGATGAAATTCGTCTTCAATTTTTTCGTAGAATCCTTGGCTCCATAAACGATCTTTCATATCTGGAAAATCGTTCTTTGTAACAAAGCCCTTTTCTTCAATCATATCAGCTGCTTGTTTGACGTCTTCTTTATCAAAGTCAATCTTTGCAATCTGTTCTTCATCTGTTTCTACTTTAATTCCATCATCTTTTGCCATTTCTGAGATCTCCTTAATTAATTTTTACGACCTCATCCTAGCACTACTTTTTAGAATCGTTAAGAAAAAGCGCTTTATTTTTGATTCCACATGGCAATAGAACGTCTTTGTTGCCGAATTCCCCACATTTTGTCCAATTCGGTCACTACAAGTACCACAGTTCCTGCAATTATTGGTATTAACCAGAAATACCAGTTCAAACTAGCCGTACTAAATATGACTTGCATAAACGGCAAGTAAGTAATGCCGGCCTGTAAAACAAGTAAAATGGCAATAATGGCAAATGCCATTGGATTTCTCAAAATATCCCTGGATAAAACCAATTTTGGTGTTCGAATGTTGAAAAGATAAAAAATCTTACCAACTACAATCACGTTTAAAGTCACCGTGCTGGCCACCACTGGATTAATACCTTGTAAAGTTAGCCACTTAAATGCACCAATTCCCAAACCAGCGATTAAAAATGAAACATACACAATTTGCCAAACATCTTTTCGATTCAAGAAAGCTTGATTATTCTTTCTGGGAAGCCTTTTCATGAGTCCTTCTTCTGCTGGTTCAAATAAAAACGCAAATTGAATTGTAATCGCCGACACCATATTAATCCAAAGTAATTGCGTAGGAACCAACGGCATTTCTTGTTGTAAAAGAATCGAAATCAACACAATCAAACCTTCTGCAAAACTGGTTGGTAAGAGGAAACGAATTGTCTTTTTGATGTTGTCGTAAACGTGACGACCTTCCTTAATGGCCGTTGTTAACGTTGCAAAATTATCATCAGCCAACACCATATCAGCAGCTTCTTTAGCCACATCAGTTCCTTTAATTCCCATAGCAATTCCAATATCTGCTTTTTTCAAAGCAGGTGCATCATTTACCCCATCACCAGTCATCGCCGTAACCAAATCATTTGCCTGATAGGCCTCAACAATCCTTAACTTATTCATAGGAGTCGTACGGGCAAAGACATTGTAATCTTGAATAACTGCCTTTAATTGGTCATCAGACAGTTCATCAATTTCTGCACCAGTAATCGCGGAAATCTTGGTATCTAACCCGAGTTTTTGAGCGATAGCAGCCGCTGTTTCGGGATGATCACCAGTAATCATTTTGACTTTAACACCAGCTTCACGCATTTCCTTCAGTGCTACCATTGTTTCTTCGCGAGGAGGATCAATAATTCCAGCAATCCCAAGAAATTGAACACCTTCAAGAACCAATTCATGCGTTAAGGTGTGCACTTCTCGTTCAACTTTACGATAGCCAAGTGCCACCACACGTTCACCATTTTGCGCTAGTTTAGACACCTTATGTGTCCAAGCTTCAATATTAAAATCTGGGTTTGCCTGTTTTGCCATAGCAAAAACTTTATCTGGGGAGCCCTTCACTAAAATAACTCTTTGACCATCACTATCTTCATCCAATTTTGCGATATAGCGATAATCTGAATCAAATGGAATTTTATCTAATTCCACTAAATCTGGTTCGTTTTTCTTAAATACCTTATGATATAGCGTTAAAAATGCACCGTCAGTCGGTTCACCGTTAATTTCCCATTTGCCATCCGTTTCGATGAGTCGTGTATCATTTGCTTCATGACCAGTCACCAAAAGACGATCTAAATCTTCGTCATAACCGGCAGCAACAGGCTGACCAGCTTTTGTAATTTGTCCATCTGGTTGATAGCCAGTTCCACTAACCTCATACTGACCTTTAGCAGTGATTAACGTGTCGATGGTCATTTCGTTTTTGGTTAACGTTCCCGTTTTATCTGTATTGATGACATCCACAGCACCCAACGTCTCAACTGCAGGTAGTGTTTTAACAATTGCATTAGCTTTTGTCATCTTTTTGACGCCCATGGCTAACACAACCGAAGTACTAGCTGGTAATCCTTCAGGAATGGATCCTACAACCATCGTAATGACTGCCACCATTAAAACAGACAGCGAATAAACCTGTGTGATCAGGCCAAAAATCGTTACTAAGACAGCAACGGCCACAATTGCGTAGGACAGATACTTACCTAAATCATTAATTTCTCGCATTAAAGGTGTTGTTTTAGATTGCACTTTTTCCATGCTGTCATTAATTTTTCCGATTTCAGTTTGTGCGCCAGTTGCTGTCACGATTCCCAGACCACTTCCGTTCGTAACGGCCGTAGATGCATAAGCCATATTTAAACGGTCTGCCAATGGGGTTTTGGAATCAAGTAACACTTCATCATTTTTTAAAACTGAATCAGTTTCCCCTGTTAAAGAGGATTCTTGAATTTTTAAATTATCAGCAGTTAGAATTCGTAAATCAGCAGGCACGTTATCACCCGCCTCTAAGAAAACCAAATCTCCAGTAACTAAATTCTCTGCAGCAATATCTTCACGTTTTCCTTCACGAATAACTGTCGCCGAAACTTGAAGCATTTGTTTGATTTTTTCAATGGCTTCTGAAGCCTTACTTTCTTGAAAATAACCAATCAAAGCATTAATAATAACAACCAACCCAATAACAATAGAATCTGAATATTCTCTCAAAAAGAAAGTTGCAATTGCAGCCACAAGCAGAATATAGGTAATACTATTATTAAACTGTTTGAAAAAACGTTTCAGCTTGCTTTGCTTCTTTTGAATCAGTGCATTGGGCCCATTTTGTTGAAGCCTGTGGTTGGCCTCCTCATTCGTAAGTCCTTGATCAAGTTCAATGTGATCTTGATCTAGCAATTGATCCATCGTTTGCGTATACGGGTGGGGCGGTTTCCCTTTTTTCATTTCCCCGCCATAGTCGTTACTTTCCGAAGCAGAACCTTTTGTCATAATTTAAAACTCCTTCTACTAAAAATTATTATTGTATTATCTCTGGTAAGTAACAGCATATCTGAATTTAGTTTAAGTGTCAAAGGATTACTTATTTATTTTATAAGAAATCTAAAAACATTCACGATGTTTTCACATTAATTATGAAAATATAACAAATTATCTTACATCTATGACCAATTCTGAAAGATTTTTCTGAACAGACGCGCTATAATATAGAGATAATGTAATTACAAAAGAAATGGGGAATGTTCCTTGGACAGTGGTCAGATAATCAGCGATAGTATTATCATTTTGATTACCTTCATCCTGGCATATTTTTTCGTTGCAGCTGAATTTGCACTTGTTGAAAGTCGATTAAGTGCGCTGGAGGAAGCAAAGGAAACAGCAGTTGGCGGACGGCTCAAAAAAATCAATCGAGCCATTCATATGGTTTCAAATTTAAATGAGTATCTTTCTACCACACAGGTTGGAACGTCAGTCTGTGGTATTATTCTAGGTTGGATTGGTGAATCATTTGTAGAATACTTTATCATTAAGGTATTTGGATTTACTCATTTAATCAATCAAGCTTCCTTACACGCAATTGGAGCTGTCATAGGTGTTTTACTCTTAACCTACTTAGAAGTTGTTTTAACCGAAATTGTGCCTAAGAACATTAGTATCGATATTCCCTTAAAAGTTCTAATGTCTGTGGTTACACCTTTGCACTGGTTTCATACAACCTTCTATCCATTTGTTTGGTTACTAAATGTTTCTGCCAGTGGCATCGTAAAATTGGTTGGGATGGAACCCGCAGACGAAAGTAACGAAGTCTTTTCGCAAGCCGAAATTTTAAATCTTTCAAAAAATGCCGTTACTGGTGGTGAATTGGACCAAAACGATTACGTATACATGCAACGGGCTTTTGACTTCAATGACAAAGTTGCAAAAGACATTATGATTGACCGAACTCAACTAGTTGTTTTGGATGTTAATGCCACCGTTAATGAAGCCTTACTCTTATACTTGCAAAAACGTTTCAGTCGTTTTCCAGTGGTTGCAAACAATAATAAGGATAAAATTTTAGGTTACGTTTATAACTACGATTTAATTCGTCAAAGTCGCGTAGATGGCGACATTAAAGTTAGCAAGCTCTTACGAAATATCATTACTGTACCAGAGACTGTTCCTTTACAAGACGTCTTGCAAAAAATGTTACAAAAACAAACTCCAATCTCTGTTGTCGTTGACGAATATGGTGGAACTAGCGGCATCATTACCGACAAAGATATTTATGAAGAAGTCTTTGGCACAATCAATGATGAAGTTGATGATGTTTCCGGTGACTACATTCATAAAGAAAAAGATGGCACCTACCATGTTAGCGGTAAAACAACCATGTATGACTTTGAACGTTACTTTGGCATTGACGTACCAGGGTTTGAAGGTGAAGATGTTGTAACCCTTGGTGGATACGTAATTGATCATCATCCTAACATTCAAGTTCATGATAAAGTACGAATCGATCGTTACAATTTTGAAGTTCTTGATAACGAAAATGCTCATATCGATTGGTTCCATGTGACTAGAATTTCTGATGAAGAATATAAAAAGTTACAAAAGCATGCAGAGGATGAACGCTTAAATGCTGATGAATAATTTGTAAATAAACAGCACCCAAATCGAATCAATCGACTTGGGTGCTATTTTTTTGAGTATAAAAAGTTTTTCCCGGTAGTTTAAAAATACCTGTATTCTACCGACAGTAAAAATTTAGAACTGTTGACGCTTGTTTCTAAAATATTTTCCCATCTGATTTTTAACTAAAAATATTAGTAATATTATTGGTCCGAACAACATGTAGGCAAGCCGCACAAAAAAGGTAGCCATGGTATCAAAGTTTCTATCTAGTAACGCAAACTTCTGCGCTGTCAGATTATGTTGTAAATTAGCAAAACTATTATCACCCCACTTATCTTTCTTATGATGCTTTGCATGTTCCTTTTGGGTTTCTTTTGCACCACGTTGTAAAAAAGAATTATTGCGCAATGAGGGAACCCCTTTAGCAAGTATACGGAACTGACATATCCATGACAAAATAAACCATACATTAAGAAAATTTAAGGTTATTCTGACGTGATTATTTTTATCAATGTTAAAAAAAATAAGCAAAAGAATCATGATTAGTGATTGTTCAACAATAGCAGATAAATATTTTTTTCTTTTCATAAGATGATCACTTGGCTTTTTCTTGTTTAAAGTTTCCCTAATTAAGAAAAGATTAAACGTTTAATCTTTATTTAACTATTATAAATAAAATTCAATTTAAATAAATAGTAAATAGACATTTTTCGAAAAAGAATAAACAAAAAATTGAAGTGGTCAAAATGTACTAACAGAATACGTCAATAACACTTATGATCATCCTGACAATGACACATTTATATTAGTTCTCATTCGCTCCCTTTTTAGGACAGCTACCAAAAACAGCTTCAACAATATAAATTCACCTAACGCGGGACCGCATCCCTCTGACGGCGTATTTATATTCTTGCAACTTAACGTTTTTATTCGCTCACTTTTTTAGGACAGCTACTAAAAACAGTTTCAAGAATATAAATTCGCCTAACGCGGGACTGCATCCCGCTGACGGCGTATTTATATTCTTGAAACTTAACGTTTTTATTCGCTCACTTTTTTAATCTAAGAATCTTCTCTTCAAATACTTTGGCAACCCATCCTCTTCACTTGCCTCCGTCACTGCATCCGCCTGTTTCTTTATTTCATCCGCACTATTACCCATTGCTACTCCTGTGCCTACCGCCTTCAACATTCCTAAGTCATTCTTATCATTACCAAATGCTATTGTATGATCCACCGGAATACCATATTGATTCGTAATGGCCCGTACTGCACTTGCCTTATCCACTCTTCTAGGAATCAGTTCAATATTATCAGGGCTTGAAGACGACACATTCAAAACATCAGCATCCAACAACCTTTGCCTAGCAATTGCCAGTTTATCTAATTCACCTCTCGCAATCACGATTCCATTAATAATTTGTTCGCTCACATCATTTAAATGATCACGATCATGTACATCCTCAAATTTTCCAGCACCATCTTGCATAACTCTCATCCGTGCCAAACGACTCAAATCCCATGGTTTGCGTCTCGTGTAAAACGTTCGATCTGTACTAAAAAAATTGGTTGATAATCCAAGTTCTGTTGTCACATCATAAACGGTACTAATCGCTTTCCAGCCTAAATGATCCATGTGTAGATGATGCCCTTTTTGATAAACCGATCCATTTGAGGCAATAACTTCTACTTTTGGATTAATTCTTTTTTGAATGACTTGTGCCAACGAAAGCATGCGACCAGTTGCAATATAAAAGATAAATCCCCGTTGCTGTAGCTGTTCAATCACCTTTTTAGTCATCACAGAAACATTTTGATTATGTGAAATTAACGTGCCATCAATATCCATAAATACAATATAAGGGTCCAAAATAATAACCTCAATTCTTTTTCAATTTAGTCTTTATAGTCTTAGTTTACTACTTTGATAAAACGGTTCCACAATTTTTAAAAATTATCTTTTTTAAAAATTTAAGTGTTACAATGTTAATAATGTTCTACAATAAAAATAGTAAATTTAAGGGGGTTCCATTATGTCGACCATTAACATTTTATACATCTCAGTCGCCGGAAATACACGTTCTTTTACTCAGGATCTCCAAGACTATGCTGAGGAGCAACATTCAAAAGATGCCACCAATCCCCTCATTACACTGAAAGAAGTCTCCGAAGAAACTGATTTTGAAAGTGAACAAAAACCATACTTTGCCTTTGTTCCTACTTACTTGGACGGAGGAAATGGTGTCGATAACGGTGTCAAAGAATTAATGACAAACGTTTTAGGTGAATATATCGCTTATAAAGATAATCGCAAACTTTGTCTTGGCGTAATTGGCAGTGGTAATCGTAATTTTGGGTTGCAATATTGTCTGACCGCTAAACGTTATGCTCGCGACTACGGGTTCGAATATTTAGATAACTATGAATTACGGGGCAACCCTACAGATTGTAAACGAATCTATGAAACCATGAAGAAAAACAACGTGTTGAAGGGCGTTTCAAAAGAAGCTTAAAAACCGTTTAAATTATAAAAGTGAGACTATGAAATTTATCATAGTCTCACTTTTTTGAATTACTAATTTTTTTCAACGATTTTTAAACTGGATCATTGTGGTTCGACCTTTTCTACTTTTATTGCCGAAACGTGCTAAGGGGAGCAGCTTCCTCCGCCTAGCTACGATACCCCAACGATTCCTAAACCGAATCATTGGGGTATCTAGGCTATGCTCAGAAGCTATACGCTCCCCTTAGCACTCTTATTTTTTACCACGTAATCGTATCTGGATCCGTTGCCAACCCTGCCACGCCACGCAATCCATCAATCTTCTTCATATCATTTTCATCAATCGCAAAGTCAAACAACTTCGTATTCTCTACAATCCGTTCCTCATGAACCGACTTTGGCAATGGTAAGAAACCATGCTGCAATGACCAACGCAACACAACCTGTGCCACCGTCTTACCATACTTCTCACTCATCGTCTTCAGCTCTTCAACGCCAAAAATCTTTCCTGTACCCAGTGGACTATATGCTTCTGACAAAATATTGTGTGCCTTATTATAAGCCACAACCTCTGGCTGCAAATCACTTGGATTTAAGAAAATTTGGTTAACCTGTGGCGTAACCGTTGCTGTCTTCAAAAGTGCATCCAAATGCTTGGGACGGAAATTAGAAACCCCGATCGCACGAATCTTTCCAGCCTTTTGTGCCTCTTCCATTGCTCGCCATGTTTCTGCATTAGCTTGTTCCCAATTATCTCGGAATGCAACTGGATTTGGCCAATGAATTAAGTAAAGATCCAAATAATCCAATCCTAAGTTATTTAAGGAAGTATCAATTGCCTTTTTAGCATTTTCATAACTATGATCACTACCAGTTAGTTTGGAGGTTACCCAAAGCTGATCTCGTGCTACACCACTATCTTTGATTCCCTTACCAACACTTTTTTCGTTTTGATAAGCAAAAGCAGTGTCAATGTGACGATAACCTGCTGCGATCGCTTCTTCAACTGATTTTTCAGCTACATCACCATCTGGCGTCTGCCATGTACCAAAGCCAACGATTGGAATTTTTATACCATTGTTTAATTCGTACGTATCTGTTAATTTCGTTAAATTTGCCAAAATGAATCCTCCTATAAATTATTATGTTCATTATAAAACAAAACTACTACACGTGAAAAAGATTTGGTTTCCGTTCAAAAATATTCTATGATAAACGCATACTAATTCCAGTTGAAGGAAGTTTCGTCGTGAATAAAAAATCCGATTTTAATAAACGCCTCTTTTTTCTAGCCATTTCAATTGTTTTAAACTCTTTTTCTAATGCATTAACAGTGGCCAGTCATTGTGGTAGTGCATTATGGACAGCATCCTCCGTTAATCTTAGTGAATGGTTTCATTTTCCTTTAGGTAGCGTTCTTTTTGTTGAGGGTATCGCAGTCGTCATCGCCAATGCGCTACTACTCAAACATTTTGACTGGCATCGCATGCTTGGAAATCTCGTGTTTATGGTTCCATTTTCCTATTTAGTGGGCGCAATTAGCAGTGGCTTAGATAATCATGGTTTATTAAACTGGCCATTAGGTGCTCGCATTATCGCTGATGCACTTGGAATCGTCGGAATCGGTGTTGCAGTTTCAATTTATCAGCGTGCAAACATCGTGCTGCATCCCAATGATGATCTAACCTACATCGTTCGGTTTAAATTCATGAACGGAAAAGCAGCCGTTGCACAGTGGGTCAGCTATATTCCGGCTATCTCAATTATTTTATTAACTTTTATTGTGACTCATCATATCTACGCAGTAGGGTTAGGTACCATACTTGCCTTTGTACTCCAAGGTGCCGTTACTGGCTGGTCTGATCGACATGTATTTACAACACTCAAACATCATTTAAATGTTTAAACATATTTGGTAGGAAGAAAAACCGGACTGTGCTATCATTTTGCATGTAGGGAATTTCATAAAATCGAAATTTGGGAGGATTTATCATGGTGAGATCACGGGTACTTCAGTTACAAAAAGGTGGCAATTTTCGCGAACTTGGTGGTTATCAAACAATCGATGGTCATACAATTAAGTGGCATAAGATTATTCGTTCTGGCAAACTTGGTAATTTAACTGATCAAGACGTCTCATATTTAAACAATTACGGTTTAAAATATGACGTTGATTTTCGTTCGCCTGAAGAAAAAGCTCAAGCACCAGATCGTATTCCTCAACAAACTAAATATTTGTTTATGCCAGTATTTTCAACTGATGAAACTCAAAACTCAAAACAAACTGATTACCTGCAACGAAAAATGGAAAGTGATCCAACAACTGGTCGTCAGCAAATGCACCACGTTTATCAAGATATCATTACCAATCCACATTCTCAGAAGGCTTATCGGCAGTTCTTCGATGTCTTACTTGAAAATGACGTTGAGCAAGATACCTTGCTTTTCCATTGTACGGCTGGTAAGGATCGAACTGGCATGGGAGCCATTTTCTTCTTAAGTGCCCTCGGTGTTAATGAAGATACCATTAAGGCAGATTATTTACTCACAAACAAAGTGACAAAACCAGTGTTAGAAGACTTAGTTAAAACCTTAAAACTCAAAAACGCTCCATCTGCTTTTATTCAAAGTATGCGGGACTTACAAAGTGTTCAGATTTCTTTTTACAATACAGCGATGGAACAAATTCAAAAAACTTCTGGAGACATGTCCAACTATCTTCA
Organism: Pediococcus ethanolidurans; assembly: GCF_001437405.1. Taxonomy (GTDB): domain Bacteria; phylum Bacillota; class Bacilli; order Lactobacillales; family Lactobacillaceae; genus Pediococcus; species Pediococcus ethanolidurans. The sequence continues at coordinate 70,281 of NZ_JQBY01000008.1, forward strand.
CGAATATTTGAATCTTTCAGCAACTGATATTCACGATTTACAACGAATTTACCTAGAATAATAGTATTGAATAAGTAAAGAAGGCTATTTAATGAAAAAAAAGAACCTCATCGGGCTTGGAATTGTGGCCCCAGTGGCACTGGGAATTTCTGGTCTTACTGCCGCAAGTGCCAAATTATATGACTACGCGTTTCGTCGTGTAGATTACGTTCCTGAAACCTCGGCAGACAAACAAAAATATGCTGATGATTATTATAATTACGTCAACTGGTTTCATAGTGTGTCTTCTGAACAATGGACACTTCATCCTTCCGACTTAGAAAATCGTGTTGAAGCTACCTTTATTCATGCGGCAAATGAACAAGCAAAAACAACGGTCGTCATTGCACATGGCTATAAAGGCAATGGAGAAACCATGTCTAATTATGCCAAGATGTTTTATGACATGGGTTACAATGTTTTATTGCCAGATGATCGTGCCCATGGTAACAGTTCAGGTGATTATATTAACTTTGGCTGGATTGATCGGCTAGATTTTGTTGAATGGACCCATTCTGTGATTAATAATGTTGGCGAAGATTCTAAGATTATTATGTTTGGTGTCAGTATGGGTGGGGCCACTATTCAGATGACTAGCGGTGAAAACTTACCACCGCAAGTTAAATTGATGATTTCCGATTGTGGTTATTCAGACTTACGATCTGAGTTGGCTTACTTACTTAAACAACAGTTTCACTTATCTCCTACCATCTTTGTTCCAATTATCGACGCAATTAACCATCATCGAATGGGTTTTTCAATTGATGACGTTTCTTCGGTTAAACAATTGCGTAAAAATACCCGACCATTCCTGTTTATTCATGGTGAAAAGGATGTTTACGTGCCAACTTACATGGTAGACGAATGTTTCGAAGCTTGTCCAGAACCCAAAGATATTTGGATTGTTCCAAATGCTTCTCACGCAGAAAGTTTTTGGATGGATCCAAAAGCTTATCAAGCGAAGGTTCAACAATTTATCAATAAATATTTAAGTTAACAAATTAAATAGCTCAAAAAAAGATATGATTACTAGGAACTCACAGATTCCACGGTAAATCATGTCTTTTATATATTCGCATTAAAAGCGCTATCATTTTTAAGCATTATGCAAAACTTCTAACATTTGTGCAAAAGTTACTCTTCTTGTTTCTCGAGGAATAAAGCTTCGAATTTCATCTGCATTAAAACCGACTTGTAATTTATTGTGTGTGAAGATAATTGGTTTCTTTATTAAACTTGGATAGTTCACTAACAATTTGTGTAGTTCAGTAATCGTGAGTGAATCAATGTGTTTTTGACCAAATTTTTTATAAGTTTTAGATCGTTTGGAAATAATTTCTTCAGCACCATACTCAGTCAGGGACAGAACTTTTTTCAAAGTTTCCATTGAGATTGCCTGAGAAACAACATTAACTTTATCGTAGTCTAAATTATGTTCATCTAACCATTGACATGCTCTTCGTGCTGAGCCACAACTTGGACCCCATAAAACTGTTATTTTTTCCATGCGAAACGCTCCTTTTTTCTTTAACTTATAATTACCATAATTAGAATTATAGACTAAACAATTAGTTTTGTCTATGCTTTTTTATAATAAATTTAATTATTATTAAAAATCCATAATTATTTAACTTATCATTACCATGAGCATTCTGTTTTATAACGAGTAAAAGCGTTGTTAAACTTTAGTTAACCCTAAGTCCCCAAGTAAAGGAGGATACCAAAATGGAAACCAAAAAAACATTGAATTGGAAAGTACTATTGTTCTTTATTGTGGGTGTTGAAGTTCTTGGCAGTCTTTCATCTCTATTCGCTGGAAATATCAAAGAAATTTACAATTCGCTTTCATTACCACCTTTAGCACCACCAGATTATCTTTTTGGAATTGTATGGCCACTTCTTTATTTATTAATCGCAATTTCAGGCTATTTAATTTTTCAATCAATTGCGTTTAAAAAAGAAAAAGCAACCAGCTATATTCTGTTTACAATTCAATTAGGGTTAAACTTTGTATGGAGTATTATCTTTTTCGGCGGTAATTATTACTGGATCGGAGTTTTAATTGTCATTCTATTGAATTTGGTCGTTCTTGCGTGCCTATTACAGTTTTATCGAGTTAACCGCATGGCTTCGTTGCTATTAATGCCCTATTTTATTTGGATCCTTTTTGCAACTTACCTAACGATTGGCGTAGCTGTTCTAAACTAAAGTACTGAAATAAGGTATTTTTACTATAGTTAATAAACCTTTATAATTTTCATCACAAAATATTCATAAATAGAGGGTAATATAATAAGCATAGATAAGAGCTAAACAACTTTATCTATATGAAAATAGCATACTCCTCCAAAGTTACTATATTTCATTGTTTTTCATGATAACAACCTACTCCCCTATATAAAGAGACCGATCAGCGATGATCGGGTCTTTTTTTTGATAAAAATTGAATTTTAAACGAAACAACCTATCTTTGGTATAATGTGTTAAGAGTCAGTTTGGAGGGACAATTGTGAAAAGAGAACGTTTATTAAATATTGAAGGTAGTGTTAATTTCCGTGAATTGGGTGGCTATCAAACTCAGGACGGTCGAACCATTAAATGGCAAAAATTATTGCGATCAGGAGACCTCAGTCGTCTGACCGATAAAGATATTCAAAAATTATCTGATTATGGTGTTCACTATGATATCGACTTGCGCTCTCCTTCTGAGGCTAGTTGGTTAAAAGATCGGCTGCCGGAAAAAACCATTTATCGTTCATATCCTGTTTATCCAATTGCCAAAAATGATCATTCTGATCTTCCTCAACTTCCCGATGCTACAAGTAATATTGATTACTCACATCCCTATGCACTCATGATTTTAAATTCACAAAGTCAGCTTGCCTTCCGAACGCTTTTTCAAGACATGCTTAAAAATGATCAACCAAATCAATCATTACTCTTTCACTGTGCCGCCGGTAAAGATCGTACAGGTGTGGCGGGATTTTTAATTCTCACTGCACTTGGTGTGGATTATGAAACAATCAAACAGGATTACATTCTGACAAATATTGTTTATAGTACTTTTGACCAAGATACTTTACGAAAACGTCTGCAAAACGATAAGGCAGAAAGTTTTGTTAACCAGATGAATGCCGCTTTTCAAGTCCAGGGAGACACGCTAAATGTCGCAAATCAGGCTATTATGGATAACTATGGTAGCTACGGAAAGTATTTTGTTCAAGCAATGGACTTATCCGAGCATGATTTAACCGATTTAAGAAAAATTTACCTGGAATAACAAAGAAGGCTCATTATGGAAAAACAACGTATTTTACCTATTCAATCTGGTTTAAATTTTCGTGAATTAGGTGGCTATCCTACAAAAGACGGCAAAACCATTAAATGGCAAAAAATTTTACGATCTGGATATCTTTCCGTACTAACAAAAAAAGATCAAAATTATCTTCTTGATTATGGGTTACGTTATGTTGTGGACTTGCGTTCAGATTACGAGATCATCCGCAATCCAGATCCAAGAATGACTGATGTACAACAAATTCCAGCATCCGTTTATCCCTTTAGTAATCGACCATCAACAAGTTTTAGCCAGTTTTTCAAACGACTTTTTCATAAAGATGCTGTTAAAAAGCCAAGTGCACTTAGCGATCCTTATGAACTAATGGTTCTAGATAGCCATGCCCAGGGAGCGTTTCGAAAATTATTTCAAACACTGCTTAAAAATGAGCAGCCAAACAAGGCCGTTCTTTTTCATTGTGCTGCTGGTAAAGATCGCACCGGAATTGCTGCTTTTCTAATTCTAAGTGCTCTTGGCGTTGATCAAAAAACGATCGAAGAAGATTATCTGCTCTCAAACAAAGTTCTTTTTGGAACCACAACGATTAAAACTGAAGCAACCAATAACACGGCTATTAATCGTATGAATCAAGCACGTAATGTCGATCTTCATAGTTTGCGCTTAGCAGCCAAGGCGATCACTTCCGAATATGGCGATATGATAAACTATCTTAACCAGGCAATGGTGCTTTCAAACGACGACATTGCGGAACTAAAACGCCTGTATACCGAATAACCCAATTCGTTATTTTAACTAACTACAACTTAAAAATATAAAAGTAAGTCAAACTTCTGATATTAAACAGTTTAACTCAACAAAATGGACTAATTACTAAAGGTTGAAAGCACAAAAATGTATCTAATTGCCTGACACAAAAGTGTTCATGATGACAAAATTAGATTAAAATGCCGTCTTCCAGCAAATTTGGGCTGGAACGTAGTGCGAGTTCTTGCGGCGGTCTTGGCCACAAGAATCGACATCGTACGAAGTATCAAGATTTTCGGAACGAAAATCATTCTTCTTTACGTAGTAGTGGACACGACTTAGAGCCGAAGTACACGTCTCTAAGCTCGGCCTTTATCTAAGCGAAACCCGCTAAGATAAATGTCACTACTGAGCCCATTTGCTTCCAGATTAAGCCTAATCTTTGTAATCAACACATCGATATAAAAGGTGTTATATCAATGTTACTGAGTATTATTTAACATCAAACATTTTTAGTCCGGAGGCGATTGGTCTCAGGGGTGAAATTATTCTTAGTAATTTATTACTTAGAATAAGGCCGAGTTTGAAGACAAGTGTACTTCTTGGCTTCAAATCGTGCGCCCACCCCGTTCCAGACCGAGTGAGCCGCAGGACGGCAGTTAGACTATTTTTATAGGCTACGTCGTTTAACATCAGTTATTGAAGTAATTTTGATACTTTCAACCTTTAGGCTTAATTATCAAAAAGAGCATTTGGAAGGGTTAAATTCCAAATGCTCTTTTTATCTACACAAACACGAGTAAAACTACTGCTAGCAAGAATGCCACACCCAAGAATGCTGCTGAGACAGCTTCCCAGCGATTTGCACCCTTCATGTCCATTCGCAGTCCAAATAAAACACTAAAAGCTAAAATAAGAATCAACATTTTTTCGATTTCTGAATAGCCATTGCTTCTCTGAAAATATCCGGTAAACCATCCTACAATACAAGCAATGATTACCACAATGCCAAGACCAAAATCTGTCCAATACTTTGTGCGCATGTTCCCACATCCTATGTTTAATATTGTTTCTATACTACCTTACTTGGGGGCTGAATAGCAATTGCATCTCCGGAACCTTTATCATTTTTACCGAGTCTGAGGACAACTTCACAAGTCAGCCAAGTAAATATAAGCTGGGTTCCATGCGGGATACGATCCCGCCTCCACCCAGCATTCATTACATCATTTCCGCCGAGTCCGAGGACAACTTCACAAGTCAGCCAAGTAAATATAAGCTGGGTTCCCAGCGGGATGCGATCCCGCCTCCACCCAGCTTATATTTACTTGGCTTAACGACTTGTTCCGTTCACTTTTTTCTTTCCTCGTGCTACACTACAGTCAACAAATAATATAGATAGGACTGATCATTATGGCTACTAGCTCCGAAAAAATCTGGACCGACTTTTCCGAATCCCATCATCTCACCAACAAAACCTTTCAAACTCGCTGGTTTGGTGAACAATCCAACTCTGCCGAAGTCCAAGACCTCACCAACAAAATTCTTGCCGGTGACAAAATTTCCACCTCTAAACCTTTGGGATACTACTCTTCTGAGGGGGAACAAATTCCTCAAGTTGGTGATTATTACGTACTCTTAAATGCCGACATGCATCCCGTCGGCATCATCGAAACCGTTGTTTCCGAATTAGTTCCCTTTTTCCGCGTTTCCGCCGAACACGCTTATAACGAGGCTGAGGGCGATCGCACGCTTTCCGATTGGCAAGAACGCAGCCAGACTAAATTTACCAAACAAATGAAAAAGTATGACCGTACCTTTTCGACCAACGATCCCATTGTTTGTGAAGTCATCAAACTCGTTTACAAGGATTAATTATAATAATCATATGAATTTACTTATCAATTCAATGCATGTATAATACACATTATAGAAAACTAAACTGTAAAAAGTTAGGAGAATGTGTATGAAAATTTACCCAGCTATTTACTCTGTCCAAAACGGAATCGTCGAATTATTAATTCCTGATTTTCCCGGTATGTTAATTGAGGGAAAGACTTTAGTTGAGGCTACCGAAAAGGCCGAAAAGTTAATTATTGCCCAGGGAAAACTTCCTGAACCTTCTAATATGAATAACACTCATTTAGTTGAAGGCGAACATATCATTATGTTACCCATCACTGAGTATGCGGGAAAAAACACCAAACGAATTCGTCGCAATGTAACTATCCCACAATATTTAAATGACTGGGCCAAACAAACGGGGATTAATGTGTCACAAGTGCTCACAGAAGCTCTTGACCAAAAGTTCAAAACAGCTGATTAATAAGTCATTGACAAGTGTTCAAATAATAAACCAAATTAAATTGAGTACCCACATAGAAACGGAGAATGACATTTTCTTCGTTTCTTTTCTTTTTGTCTATATCAACAAACCAGTCGTGGTAAACTAGCTTTAAAGGAGACGTTTTCCATGACAACAACCACACCTAGAAGCTGGAAATTAAACGTTGGCTTTTTTCTAGCTGCACAAAACCTTTTTCTCTTCGGCTCATCAGCCGTCTATTTTGCTATTCTCTGGTATATTGCCCTTCAAACCTCATCTGGAACCTGGATTATGTTAGCCACAATGGCCACCACCCTTCCCCAAATTTTAATTTCTCTGTGGGCAGGAATTTGGTCGGATCAATACAGTCGAAAAAAATTGATTGTCGCTTCCAGCGGATTAGTCACATTTTTAACCATCTTAACAGCTCTAATTTATTTTTTTATTTCACGAGATTTATGGTTATTACTACTAATCGCAGCAGTTCGTTCGTTAGGTTCAGGTGTTCAAACACCGGCAGGAAATGCATTATTACCAGAAATTACGCCAAAAAAAGAGCTTTCCCGGATTAATGGCCTAAATCAGTTTGTTAGCTCGATTCTTTTGCTAATCTCACCAATTTTAAGTGGCGTTATCCTAGGAAGACTCGGAATTATATTTGTTTTTGTCGTTGATTTGGTTACAGCAACCACCGGTATCATTTTGATGCTGTGTATTCATGTTAAACAGTTTAAACAAGAGCAGCAAAATCAAGTTGCCGGTCTAACTGGCATTTGGGAAGGTCTCCAATACACCTTTTCTCATCAATACTTACGTAACTTCATGCTTTTTACTTTGATTGCGTTTATGTTAGTCGCACCGTCTTCACAGCTATCCACTCTCTACGTCAAACGCACATTTGGATCAGCCGTTTGGCGACTTACTTTAAACGAATTATTATGGACAATGGGTGCACTACTTGGTAGTTTCTACATCACCATTCATAAGCATCTACCTTATAAAATTCGTTTGATTGCCATTGGTTTTGCCGGTTCAGGGATTAGTTTTGCTGTGATGGGACTTCCCGAACCGTTTTGGGTCTACTTGCTTTTTATGTTTTTCTCAGGAATTTGCATGCCTATTATTCAAGCAACCTCAAACATTTTAATTCAAGAAAATGTTTCACCAGCCAAAATGGGACGCGTCTTTTCTATTCTTCAAATCGTGTCAACGGGAATTTATCCAATCGCCATGTTAGTTTATGGCCCCTTGGCAGACGTCATAGCCATTCGCTACATCCTCATTGTCACTGGTCTTTTTTTAATCGGGGTAGCCGTTATTTTTTACAAACGTCTCCCTCAATTGACAGACAAACTTAAAGAGTTACGCTAGTCTAATCCAACGCGATTAAAAATATAATCCACATTTTTTAGATGATACCTATAATCAAAGGCATCATCTATTTCTTTTGGAGAAAGATGACTCTTAATTACTGGATCGGCTTCCACTAATGGCTTAAATTGAATCTCTTCATCCCAAGCTTTAGCAGTTAGCGGTTGAATTTGATCGTAAGCCTCCTCACGAGATAAACCAGCATCAATTAGTTTTAATAAAACACGTTGACTGTAAATCAGGCCAAAACTACGATGCATATTGGCCTTCATATGTTCCGGAAAAACCGTAAGATTACCAATGATATTTGTCATTCGGTGTAAAATATAATCCACCAGAATTGTGGTATCAGGTAAAATAATTCGTTCTGCCGATGAATGTGAAATGTCACGCTCATGCCATAAATTAACGTCCTCGTAGGCCGTTTGTACGTGACCTCTGATTACTCTCGCCAGACCGGAAACGTTCTCAGAACCGATTGGATTACGTTTATGCGGCATTGCAGAAGAACCCTTCTGTCCAGGAGCAAAATGTTCTTCAACTTCACGTACTTCTGATTTTTGTAACCCGCGAATTTCAGTTGCAAACTCTTCAATACTTGTCGCAATTAAAGCAAGTGTGGCAATATATTCTGCATGCAAATCACGGGGTAAAATTTGAGTGGAAATTTCTTGAGCATTCAATCCCAGCTCTGCGCAAACAAAACCTTCAACTTCTGGCGGGACATTGGCAAAGGTACCAACCGCACCACTAATTTTTCCAGCTTCCACACCCTTAGCAGCATGTTCAAAGCGTTCAATATCACGGTTAATTTCGGAATACCAACGGGCTAACTTCAAGCCAAATGTCATCGGTTCTGCATGAACACCATGAGTTCGACCCATCATTACGGTATACTTATATTTTTTGGCTTGTGTGGCTAAAGTTTCCTTAAATACTTCAAGATCTTTGCGAATAATCACATTTGCTTCTTTTAAACGACAACCTTGAGCTGTATCGACCACATCAGTACTTGTCAGCCCATAGTGTACCCACTTTTTTTCTTCACCTAATGATTCTGATACATCACGTGTAAAAGCAATCACATCATGGTGAGTCACTGCTTCTATTTCAGCAATTCGATTTTCATTGAATTGTGCATTTTTTTCAATTTTAGTCACATCCGTTGCAGGAATTTTACCTAGTTTTCCCCATGCTTTAACTGCTGCAACTTCAACCTTTAACCAGGATGCGTACTGATTGTGCAAACTCCAGACATTAGCCATTTCTTTACGAGTATATCTATCTAACATTCGTGTCCCTCACAATTTCAAGTTTAATTTAAGTGTTTCAAATATCCGTGTAATACTATAGCATACATATATCGGTTATTCCACACAGATACACCTATTTAACGGTTTTAAATTGTTTTTATACCGTTTTAATCCGTACTTTATAAACTATTTATTTTTTATAATTCGGTTTTTGCTTGCATTTAGTTTAAAACCTTGTTACACTTATTTGGTTGTTTAAATCATATTATTCGGGGGTCATTAAATGTCATCAATCGTAGTTGTAGGTAGCCAATGGGGCGATGAAGGTAAAGGTAAAATCACAGATTTCTTGGGAACTAAGGCAGCTTTAACTGTCCGGTTCTCTGGTGGTGACAATGCCGGACATTCCATCGTATTTAATGGTAAAAAATTCGCATTACAACTTATTCCATCAGGAATCTTTAACCGTAATGGTTTGAGTGTGATTGGTAATGGGGTTGTGGTTAATCCTGAATCTCTACACAACGAATTACATTATTTGGAAAGCAATGGGATTCCAACTGATAACTTACGTATTTCTGACCGTGCACAAGTAATTTTGCCCTATCACATCCGTTTAGATGAATTACAAGAACAATCTAAGGCGGCTGGCAAAATTGGCACTACCCATAAAGGTATTGGTCCAGCATACATGGACAAGGCCGAACGAATTGGAATTCGCATTTGCGATCTTCTAGAACGCGATACCTTTGAAGAGAAACTTAGAACCAATCTTAAAAATAAGAATTTATTGTTCACCAAACTATATGAAACTGAACCTTTAAAATTTGAAGATATTTTTGAATCTTTCTATCAATATGGGCAAGAAATTAAGGACCGCGTGACTGACACCTCTGTCTTGATTAATGAAGCACTTGATAAAAATGAACATGTTTTGTTTGAAGGCTCTCAGGGTGTTATGTTGGACTACGATCATGGTACTTATCCTTATGTCACCTCTTCCAATCCAACTGCCGGTGGTGCTGCGGTAGGATCTGGGGTTGGACCTTGGCGTATTAACCAAGTTGTCGGCGCATGCAAAGCTTATACCTCTCGTGTAGGTGATGGTCCTTTCCCAACAGAACAATTAAACGAAACAGGCGATTTTATTCGTGAAGCTGGCCATGAATATGGCACAGTTACTGGTCGTCCCCGTCGAATTGGTTGGTTAGATACCGTCGTTTTACGCCACGCCACTCGCGTTAGTGGATTAACAAGTCTTTGTCTCAATTGTTTAGATGTTTTAACTGGTCTAGCAACTGTTAAAATCTGTACCGCCTATAAATTAGATGGAAAAACGATCTATCACTATCCTGCTTCTGAGAAACAAATTGAAAAGTGCCAACCTGTTTATGAGGAACTTCCTGGCTGGACAGAAGACATTACTAATTGCAAAACACTAGCCGAACTACCAGAAAACGCTCGTCATTATCTTGATCGTGTTTCTGAACTAGTAGGTATTCCACTTTCAACTTTCTCAGTGGGTCCAGATCGCGAACAAACTAACGTTTTAACTGATATTTGGAATACTAAATAATTTTTCGAACTTGAATAGGAGTGATAAACATGAGAGTTTTTGATTATGAAGACGTTCAACTTATCCCTAACAAATGTATTATTGATAGTCGATCTGAGGCTGATACCACCACAAAGTTAGGAAAGTATACTTTCAAAATTCCAGTCGTTCCTGCCAATATGGCTACCGTTATTAACGAAGATTTATCCGTTTGGTTAGCCAAAAATGGGTACTTTTATGTTATGCACAGATTTGAACCAGAAACGCGTTTAGATTTCATCAAAATGATGCACACTAAAAAGCTAATTGCTTCAATCAGTGTGGGAGTTAAACCAGAAGAATTTGAGTTCATTTCACAACTGGCCGACCAGAAAATCACTCCAGAATTTATTACAATTGACATTGCGCATGGCCATGCCAATAGTGTTATCCGAATGATTCAACACATTAAAAAAATGCTTCCTGATGCATTTGTGATTGCCGGTAATGTGGGTACACCTGAAGCAGTGCGTGAATTGGAAAATGCTGGGGCAGACGCTACTAAGGTAGGAATTGGACCAGGAAAAGCTTGTATCACAAAATTGAAGACTGGCTTTGGAACGGGTGGCTGGCAGTTGGCGGCAATTCGTTGGTGTGCAAAGGCAGCAAGTAAGCCAATTATTGCGGATGGTGGAATTCGAACAAACGGCGATATTGCAAAATCAGTACGTTTTGGGGCTTCTATGGTTATGATTGGTTCATTGATGGCCGGTCATCAGGAATCACCTGGTAATCTGATTACGATTGACGGTAAAAATTATAAGCAATATTACGGATCGGCTTCGGAAACGCAAAAGGGTCAGCATAAGAATGTCGAGGGACGTCAAATGTTGGTGCCCTATCGAGGTCATATTAAGGATACGTTGGAAGAAATTCATCAGGATTTGCAGTCCTCAATTTCATATGCGGGAGGTCGCTCATTGGATGCGATTCGCAAGGTGGATTATGTAATTTTGCATGGGGTGAATGAATTTAATTAGAGTGTTTCAAAAGGCGAATAGCTTTTGAGCATTAGCCTAGGTAACTGAATGATTCGGGTTTGGAATCGTTTAGTTACCGTAGCTAAGCGGAGGAAGCTGCTGCTCAGAGCACGTTTCGGCTATAAAGATAGAAAACTCTAGCCTAGGTAACTGAATGATTCGGCTTTGGAATCGTTTAGTTACCGTAGCTACTATTCCACGCAAAGGTTGATTATTAGCAAAAAATCACTAATAATCTTTAATGTTCCATACGTTGTCCATTCTTGTGGCGGCAACCTCCACCGCAAGAACTGGCACTATTCCACGTAAAGGATGATTATTAGCAAAAACCACTAATAATCTTTAATGTTCCATACGTTGTCCATTCTTGTGGCGGCACCCCACACCGCAAGAACTGGCAATCGGAGAAAGCTGCCGCTCAGAGCATGTTTCGGCTATATAACTAAAAGGTTGAAAGTATCAAAATCACTTCAATAACTGCTGTTAAACGATTTAGCCTCCAAAAAATGGTTTGACTTCTTTCCCCCGACTCACTTAGTCTGGAAGCAAATGGGCTCAGTAGTGTCGTTTATCTTAGCGGGTTTCGCTTAGATAAAGGTCGAGCTTAGAGACGTGCATTTCGGCTCTAAGTCGTGCCCACTACTACGTATAGAAGAATGATTTTCGTTCCGAAAATTTTGATACTCCGTACGATGTCGATTCTTGTGGCCAAAACCGCCGCAAGAACTCGCACTACGTTCCAGCCCAAATTTGCTGGAAGACGACATTTTAATCTAATTTTGTTGTCATAAACGCTTTTATATCAGGCAATAAGATGCATTTTTACACTTTCAGCCTTTAGTATAAAAATATAAGGTAAACTAAAACTGCTTTAATCACACAACCAAAAAAATCAACTTCTGAAATCACAAAAAACTGCTAGTAAAGACAATCTACACTGGAACATTTTCCGCTTATCCTTTGTCTTTACTAACAGTCTTTTTGTTTTACCCATTTAATTGGGATTAATAACCTGATTACCAAACTCTTTCAAAAGTTTCAGTAAACTTTCAACTTTCTTCTGCCCAAACTTAGCAACCCAGCCTTCAAACACCAAATGAACCTTTCGATCAATCAACTGTTCAACTTCTGCTCCCCGTTTTGTCAGGTGAAGATACAATTTCCGCTTGTCCTTTTGGTCCGGTGTTTGTGAGATATAGCCTAATCGCAACAGTGATTTGATTTGTCGCGAGATTGCACTTCGCGTAACATTTCGTTGTGCTGCAATTCCCATCTGAGTCACTTTTTCATTATTGCAGATATTTCGCAAAACTAAAAACTGTTCAAATGAAATTTCATACTCCTTAGTTGGTTCCGATAACACATACTCCAAGAACTTTAAGGTGGACATGTAAATCTCAACAGATCCCTCAAAAAGTTTATCATTGCTTTTAGTTTTCACTAATAACACCCTCCTCCAAAATACTCACATTTCAATTATATCAAACGTGATCAAAAAAATTATCCAATCGATAGAAATCAATTAGATAATTTTTTAGTTACTTCAAATACTTTTTAAACCGTTTACTCCAATTTTGAGTAGTATCTTCAAGACTTCCCAGTCTCAGTTCCTGACTGGTCGCATTAATCACTCCACCAATCATAATGGCCAACGCCGAAAAGTCTAGCCAAAACATTAAAGCGATAAACGTACCTAACGTTTTATAACTATTAACGGAGTGCGCAAAATAACGTAGATAAATCGTGAAAAACTGTGAGACCGCCATCAGTCCAATAGTTGCAGCAGATGATCCCCAAACGACGTATCTGAGCTTAATGTGCGTGTTTGGAACTACATAATACAAAATCATTAAACTTAAAAAGATGACAATTATCGCAGTGGGAAATTTAACGTTTCCCACAATATGAAAGAGACTATGTGGTAATTTCAAAATTGGTGTTAAATAAGCGATAATTGTTTGTCCAAAACTAAAGAAAAACATCATTAAACTAATTAGAAGCGCAAAAAAAATGGTGAATATGAAAGAAACCACACGATTAATAATGGGATTTTGAAATTTAGCAACGCCGTAAGCTCGATTAATTGAACGTTGAAAGGCCGCTACCGCCTGACTTGCAGACCACAGCATTAAAATAGCTCCGAATGATAATAACTCGCCGTTACCTTTTTCCAAAAAATCTTTTACAATTGGCTGACTAATCTGATAAATTGTGCTGGGTACCACGGTTTCGATATACTCCAACACCGTTGTCACATCAATGTGAAACAGTGGTAGTAAATTTCCCACAAAAATAATTGCCGGAAACATGGCAAGTAATGTATAAAAGGCAAGGACAATTGCATTATTTGCAGCATCTGCACGATTAAATCGCAACATGAAACCTTTCCAGTATGTCTTACACTTATGAGCAAACCTCTTCCAAGTCATGTTATATACCCCATTTTTATTTAACTTCAATAGTATACAATAACTTTTGCATGATTAAAAACGTCAAATTACTATTTTCACGCCTTTTCATTTATTGAAACACACAAAAAAAGAGAATAAAAATGTATTATGTCCCCAAAATTAAAATGAATAGAAATCTGAATTAGTTTTAGCTCTTCTTTTCCGAATTTTTAATCAAAATTGAAAGCATCAAACCAACAATTGCCACAAGAAAGAAAGTGAAAAACACAGCTCGGTACCCCATCTGATTGGCAATTGCTGCATGATCACCAGCGGATAAACGATTTTGAGTAACTGCCGCCAAAATAATCGTTGCAATGGCAACCCCTAGTGAACCGAGAATTTGACGAACCGTTGTAATAACTGCGGTTCCGTGTGAAATCAAACTGTCTGGTAACGAATTGGCCCCCAATGTCATTGCTGGCATCATAACAAAGGCGTTTCCGCCTTCAATCAACATGGCTAAAATAATCATAGCACTCAAGCCTATGGAACTTGAGAAAATAAAAAGAATTCCCCAACCTAAAGTAATCATACTCATCCCCATCAAAAGTACCCATTTGAACCCAAACTGATCGGCAAGCTTACCAGTAACTGGATTTAATAAACTCAAGAATACGGCTCCCGGAACGAGTGCCATCCCTGACGCAAAGGGCGATAGATGGAGCACTTCTTGATAATAAAGCGGAAAGATAATTGTTGTTACGATTAAAGCGATATAAGAAAAACCGGTTAGCAAAACTGCCAAATCATAATTAAAAGTTTTAAGTACCCGTAACTCCAACATGGGTGTTTTGATATGAAACTGTCGATACACAAAGTACGCTAACATAATCAAACTAACGGCTAGTAATCCAAATTGCTCTGACCAATTAACATTAGCTTTCCCTAGCTGATTAATGACAAATAAAAGACCAATTAATCCCAAAGAACTAATTACCGAAATAAAGTCTAAATGATTCGGTTCTAAATCCATAACGTTTGCAATAAATTTAAATGATAGCAGAAAAACAACTGTGATAATAATCGCAAAAATCACAAAGAGTCCCTGCCATGAAGTGAATTTTAACACCACTCCAGAAATGATTGGACCAACGGCTAATGCGGATCCCATTACTAGTCCAACAATCCCCATCGTTACACCACGCGATTTTTCGGGCGTAATGGTCAGCATCACACTTTGATAGGCTGGAAATAGAATACCCACACCCATAGCCTCTAACACACGCCCAAACATCATTAGGGGAAAATTAGGTGCAAACAAAATCACAATTGTGCCAACATCAAACATCACCAAAACTGCCTGAAAGAGCCGTTTAAATGGCACGTTGCTCAACAACCACGGACTGATTGGCATCATAATACACATCACTAGCATAAAACCCGTTGTTAACCACTGGATTGTGGGTGCCGTGACCCCAAAATAACGCATCAATGTTGGATATGCTGTAGATAAAGACGATTGACTAATCGACATGGTGAAGGTTCCTGCTAACAGAATTGCGACAAACCAATTATGTAATCTTTTATTTCCCTTAAATGTTTTATTTTGATCTTTCATCAAATCACTCCTCACTAACTTATGCCAAAGTTAGAATCATTTTAAATCGTATTAATTGTATTTCATATTTAGACAGGTGTAAACTACGTCTGGAAATTGCATTTAAAACAAATCTAACTAGAGTTGAATGAATCTTAAAAAAGTGATTAAATAAATTGTACTTACTAATCGTCATCAGTGAAAAGAAAGAAGGCTTAAATTTGGCAAATACAGACGTGGATGAGGCACTCACAGCTTTACAAAGCAGACGCATTCGAATGACACCTCAACGTCGGACAATCTTAACCTACTTAGTCACACATCATAATCATCCTACTGTTGAAACCATTCATGAGGCCTTAGAACAAACAACGCCTAATATGAGTTTAGCTACAATCTACAATACCTTAAAATTATTTGTTGATTTGGGGATTGTTATTGAATTAGCAAATGGTGAAGATGGCGTGCATTATGATTACTACAGTAAACCTCACTATCATGTAATTTGTACTAATTGTGGCAAAATTGCAGATGTTTTTTATCCAGATTTTCAAAAAGACGCAAAAAAAATGGAAAACGAAGCCGCTCAACAAACTGGTTATCAAATTACTGGAAATCGATTTGAAATATACGGTCTATGTACTGACTGTCAAAAAAAGAATGCTTCAAAAGGTAAATAACTTTTGAACATTCTTTTTTCAGTTGTTCGGTTCACTTTCTTAGGACAACTTCTCAATCCAGCCCATAAAATCTAAGTCAGGCTCCTACGGGATTGCGATCCCGCTTACACCTGTCTTACATTTTCTGGGCTAACCGGTTTGATCCGTTCACTTTCTTAGGACAACTCCTCAAACCAGCCCAGAAAATCTAAGCCAGGCTCCTGCGGGATTACGATCCCGCCTACACCTGCCTTACATTTTCTGAGCTTACCGGTTTGATCCGTTCACTTTTTCTTAGGACAACTCCTCAAACCAGCCCAGAAAATCTAAGCCAGGCTCCTGCGGGATTGCGATCCCGCATACACCTGCCCTTACATTTTCCGGGCTAACCGGTTTGATCCGTTCACTTTCTTAGGACGGCTCGACAAATCAATTCAAAAAATATAAGCCAGACTTCCGCAGGATTGCGATCCCGCATACGCCTGGCTCTTTGATGCTTTTTTTCGCTAAGCCTTAGGACAGCTCGACAAATCAGTTCAAAAAATATAAGCCAGACTTCCGCGGGATTGCGATCCCGCATACGCCTGGCTTATATTTTTTGAACTACCGATTTGTCTCGCCCACTCTATCTTACCTGTGCCGCCGTCATTATCGCCACTTTATACACGTCTTCTTCACTCGCTCCTCGTGACAGATCCGACACCGGCGCATTCAATCCCTGCAAAATTGGCCCTATTGCCTCAAAATGACCCAACCTCTGCGCAATCTTATAACCAATATTTCCAGACTGCAACTCTGGGAACACAAACACCGTCGCATGGCCCGCTACCTTTGATCCCGGTGCCTTACTTGCACCCACATCTGGCACAAACGCCGCATCAAACTGTAACTCACCATCGATTTCTACCTCTGGTGCCTTCTCTTGCGCCAACTTAGTAGCCTCCTGCACCTTCGTAACCATATCACCCTTAGCCGATCCCTTCGTTGAAAAACTCAACATTGCAACCTTAGGCTCTATATCAAAAATCTCCGCCGTATGTGCACTTTCCACCGCAATTTCAGCCAAAGTTGCGGCATCTGGGTCGATATTAATTGCCGTATCCGCAAAAATATATCGTTCATGATTTCTCTGCATCACAAATGCACCACTAATTCGTTTGACACCTGGCTTCGTTTTAATAATTTGAAGGGCTGGACGAACCGTATCACCAGTTGGATGAATTGCACCTGAAACCATTGCATCCGCCTTATGCAAATAAACAAGCATTGTTCCAAAATAATTTACGTCCATTAACATCTTTTGAACTTCTTCAACCGTGTTCTTACCTTTACGACGTTCAACCAAGGCATCTACCATTGCCTGCTTATCAGTTTCTGGATAAGTATCCGGATCAATAATTTTAATCCCTGCTAGGTCAATATCTTCTTTAGCTGCTTTCTCTTGAATAGCAGTTACTTTTCCAAGCAAGATTGGCTTTACCAAACCTTGTTGTGCCAAGCGTGATGCAGCTGAATAAATACGAACATCCTCACCTTCTGGAAATACAACCGTTCGATCTTGTCCTTTAATCTTAGCTTTTAATCCTTCAAATAAATCCATCGTTAAATCCTCCTCGCAAATTTTTATAGCCTTTATCGCTATGTTTAGTCTTTGTTTTCTTGTTTAAAACGTTCAACTTCACGTGCAATTGCTAACTCTTCATTCGTTGGGACAACTAACACCTTTGCCTTAGAATCTGATGCACTAATGTCACGTAATTCACCCTGAACTTGATTTCTTTCATCATCAATTTTAAGGCCAAAATAATCTAATTCATCAACGATCATTTTACGAACCAGCATGCCATTTTCACCAATGCCAGCGGTAAACACCAATGCATCAATTCCATGCATTTCAGCAATATAAGCACCAATATATTTCACAATATTGTTCACAAAAATCTCAACTGCCAATTCAGCTCGGCGACTCTTGTGACGCGCTTCTAAAACGTCACGCATATCAGAAGAGATTCCTGAAATACCTAACAATCCCGATTTAGTATTTAAAATTTTGATCATTTCGGAAAAATCTGTAATCTTTAGTTTCTCCATTAGATAATTAACTAAGGAAACATCAATATCTCCTGAGCGAGTTGCCATGGTGATCCCTGAAACTGGGGTGAAGCCCATGGAAGTATCATAAGATTGACCATTTAAAATGGCATCGATCGAAGAACCTGCCCCTAAATGTAACGTAATCATTTTCAAGGAACTTAAAGGTTTGCCAAGCAACTTAGCCGCATCCAAAGCTACAGATTGATGACTTGTTCCGTGTGCCCCATATTTACGGGCACCATATTTTTCGTAATATTCATAAGGAATACTATATAAATAATTTTTAGGTGGTAATGTTTCGTGAAACGACGTATCAAAAACGGCAACGCTTGTTACGTTGGGAAGAACTTTTTGCATCGCACGGATTCCAAGCACATTAGCTGGATTGTGTAATGGTGCATATTCCGATAAGCTCTCAATCTGCTTAATCACTTTTTCAGTAATAAGTACTGAGCCCTTAAAGATTTCACCACCAGCGACAACACGGTGTCCAACTCCGGTAATCTCGTCATAACTTCTGATAATTTTTAAATCAATTAATGCATTCAGAACAATATTTATGGCTACTTCGTGATTTTTGACTGGCTTTTCAATACGGATGTTTTGTTGATCACCATAAATGATCGTAAATGTAGAGCCGTCAATTCCAATTCGATCTACCTGTCCGCTTGCTAACACCTTTTCACTCGGCATTTCAAATAGCTTGAATTTAAATGATGAACTACCTGCATTAATCGCAATTGTTTTTTCCATAGTTAAAGCCCCACTCTTATTTTCTATGCCTTCAATTCTTTTTTACAACACTTTCACTTTAACGCGTTCGGCACAAATTCTCAATGTTCATTAACATAAATTATACCTTATTGTTTTGAATATTAAAACTCAATACATCTAAACATTTAAAAAAAGAGATTTATTCTATATAGGGTTAACTTGTATAGGATAAATCTCTCTAAATTTAAATAACTTTGATTATTTATTTGTTAATTTGCTTGCAGCTGCTTCATCAAGAATAACAGTTACATTGTCATGGTTTTGAAGAATGCTTGCTGGTAAATCTGGTGTGTCAGGTCCTTCGATCATTCCTTTAACAGCATCAGCTTTTTCTTCACCGTAAGCTTCCAACAAAATGTGCTTAGACTTCATAATTGAAGCTAATCCCATTGATAAAGCTTCCTTTGGCACGTCTTCTTCATGTGCGAAGAAACGTGCGTTGGCATCAATAGTTGATTGCGTCAAAGATACGCGATGAGTACCAATTTCACGAGAAGTTCCAGGCTCATTAAAACCAATGTGACCGTTACGGCCAAGACCCAAGATTTGTAAATCAATTGGGTTGTCTTCAATAACTTGATCATAACGTTTAGCTTCTGCATCAATATCTTTAGCTAAACCATTTGGTAAGTATGACTTCTTAAATGGTTTCTTATTGAATAAATGTTCATGCATAAAGTAATTGTAACTTTGGTCGTTGTCAGCAGCTAAACCAATGTATTCATCTAAGTTGATTGAAATAGAGTCGCTGAAATCAAGGTCACTAGCAATGATGTCATTGTATGTTGTGATTGGTGTACTTCCAGTAGCTAAACCAAAAGTATGTGCACCGTTCTTCTTAGCATCGGCAAAAATCTTGTATCCTTCTTGTCCGCCTTCAACTTCATTTTTAACAATAATAATTTTCATAATAGTCTCCTTTTTGTATATAGTGTCTATTTTGCGTTCGCAAAATCCAATCTCCAACCGGATGTCCATTCGAACTACGCCGCACCCCGGCTAGTCGAACTGGCTCCTTTTTGTATATACTGTCTATTTTGTGTTCACAAAATCCAATTCATATTGGTATAGCCCAATTATATAATCTCCTCATTTAAATTGCAAGGGTATAGACCAAAAAAGTCAAAATAAATTTGTTAATGTAAAGCTTTACTAGGAAAATGAAAAAAGTCTTTTCATGATAATTTTAAAGGACGGCGTGAGTTTATTTAATGCAACAACCCGTAATGCCTGGATATTTTGGTGAAGTTTGTTTCGTAAGATTTGAATAACAGGTGGAGTGGAGGTGTTGGTGAAAGAGTGTGTCGATGTCACTTAGCGATTTTATCGCTTAGAGACATGGGAGACTGGAGAGAGCCACTTCTGGCCTGAAGGGCAAGAAGTTAGCTCGTAAGCGACCCACACGGCCCCGCTTCAACGCCGGAACGGAACAAAAAAATAGTTAAAAACATACATAAGATCTAAATTAGTTGCCGAAATTTATGTTTACCGATATACTGAATTCGTATACAAATACAGGGGTGCTGGATCTAATCCGGCTGAGATAAAAACTAGTGGTTTTTGACCCTCGAACCTGATATGGATAATGCCAGCGCAGGAAGTTTACTTATAGTGATAATCAAAGAAGACCTTTATACTACCTATTTTGATTACCATTTAAACATGCAATCAAAAGCTGGCGTATTGTCGTTAGCTTTTTTATTTTGTTTCAAGAAAGGAAAATATAATGAATACAAGTGTTGCTATTCAAGTTTTACCAATGTTAGAGGACGATCACAAAGTTGTTGCTGTTGTCGATAAAGCCATTGAGTACATTCAATCTACTGGCGTTTCTTATGAGGTGGGTGCGTTTGAAACCACCCTTGAAGGTGATTATGATCAACTTATGGAAATTGTTAAAAATATCACCAAAATTGCGGCTAAAGCTGGAGCTCCGCAAGTAATGACCTATGTCAAAATTGACTACAAATCAGAAGGTAAGGTTCTAGGTATTCATGAAAAAACGGACAAGTATCAACATTAATTTTTTACCAGTTTTGGTTATTGTTATTTTGCTTATCATTTGGCAATTAGTCAGTTATTTTCAGATTGTTCCTACTTTTATGCTACCCTCTCCTATTAATGTTGTTAAAGCATTTATAGCTGACTTTCCTTTATTGATGTCAAATGCAGGGGTTACCTTACTGGAAGCATTTTGGGGGTTATTACTAGGAGTTATTGGGGGTGTTTTGATTGCCGTAATCATGGACTTGTTTGAGCCACTTTATAAAGCAATCTATCCGCTCTTGGTAATCAGTCAAACAGTTCCCGCTGTGGCTATTGCGCCGCTTTTAATCTTATGGTTTGGCTATGGCATGCTACCTAAAATTGTTTTGATCACGATCACCACTTTTTTTCCAGTAGCAGTCGAAATGCTTACCGGTTTTCGTGCAACTGATCGTGATTTACTGCATTTGATGAAAACTATGGGCGCAACCAAATGGAAACTATATTACTATGTAAAATTCCCTAATTCTTTGAACCACTTTTTTTCCAGTTTAAAAATTTCTGTTTCTTACGCTATTGTAAGTGCCGTAATTTCTGAATGGGTCGGTGGTTTCAGTGGCCTAGGTGTCTACATGACCCGTGTGATGAAGGCCTATGCCTATGATAAAATGTTCGCCGTAATTTTCTTAATCTCGGCAATGAGTCTGCTATTAATCTGGTTGGTAACTCTTATTCAACATAAGGTCATGCCCTGGGAGGCTGTTAAAAAATGAAACATTCCAAGAATTTTTGGCTCTACTTAAGTGTAAGTATGTTATTAATGCTAGTTTTAGGTGGTTGTCAAGTGCGTTCTACAAAAACCAGCACACACACAATCACGGTTGTCCTTGATTGGACACCGAATACCAATCATACCGGTATGTACGTTGCCAAACAAAAAGGCTATTACAAAAAATACCATCTCAACGTGAAGTTTGTGCAACCACCTAAAGATGGTGCTGAACAACTTGTGGCCAGTGGTAAAGCACAAATCGGAGTTTCTGCTCAAGATACTTTTGCGGGTGCCATTGCACGGACAGATCCGCTTCCAATTACAACCATTGGAGCCATCATTCAACATAACACTTCAGGAATTATGTCACGTAAAGCAGATAACATCACTTCACCTAAAAAAATGATGGGCAAACGTTACGCCACTTGGGACTTACCAATTGAACAAGCAACTATTAAGCAAGTCGTTAAAGATGACGGTGGTCAGTATAGCAAGATTAAAAAGATACCTAATAATATTACTGATGAAGTTTCTGCATTAAAAGCGAAGCAAGCCGATTCAATCTGGGTATTTTACGGTTGGGCTGGGGAGAATGCTAAAGTTAAAAACTTTCCCATTAATTACTTCTCGTTTCGCGCTTTAAATAAGGTTTTTGATTACTACACCCCAACACTAATTGGGAATAACCAGTTTTTAAAGGCTCATCCAAAATTAGCAAAAGATTTTATGAAGGCAACTGCACAGGGTTATAACTATGCAACAAAACATCCCCGTCAGTCTGCTAACATTCTAATGGATCAGGTTCCTGAGCTCAAAAGTAATCGTAAATTAATTTATGCCAGTCAAACCTATCTTTCTAATCAATATTCATTAGGTAGCAGCCAATGGGGTAAGATTTCTAGCTCACGTTGGAATCGATTCTACCAGTGGCTGGATCAACACAAACTGGTTTCCGTAAAACTCAAAAAAAATCAAGGTTTCACTAATCAATATCTCCCTAAATGAGGTTTTAACCATGCCGTTATTACAAACAAATTATATTTCTAAATCGTATTCTGACCATCAAGTACTCAGTGATATCAATATTCACTTAGACCAAGGTGAATTAGTCAGCATTCTTGGAATCAGTGGCATCGGGAAAACGACTCTTTTTAACATTATTGCCGGTTTGCTTTCACCTGAAAGTGGTCAAGTCATCCTTAAAGATCAACCCATCACAAATACAACTGGTCAAATTAGTTATATGCTTCAAAAAGATTTGCTGCTACCCTACCGAACCATTATGGGAAACGTTATTTTGCCAGCTTTGATGCAAGACATCTCCAAAAAAGAAGCTGAAGCAAAAGCCGCACCACTTTTTAAACTTTTTGGCTTACAACATACTGAAAAACTTTATCCACAAGCCCTGTCTGGTGGTATGCGTCAACGAGCCGCTTTACTGCGTACTTATATGTTTAATAAGGAAGTTGCATTGTTAGATGAACCCTTTAGTGCGTTAGATGAAATCACTAAACATCAGGTTCATAGTTGGTATTTAAATTTAATGAAAAAAATTAATCTATCAACCTTATTAATTACGCATGATGTGGAAGAAGCCATCTTATTATCCGATCGAATTTACCTTTTAACCGGTACACCAGCAACGATTACACAGGAAATTTCAATTGATGCTGGCCTCAAAAAACAACCTGATTTTGAGCTCAGTACCGCATTTTTGAACTACAAACGTAAAATTTTAAGTTTACTGTAAATTCAGCTACTGAGCGAATTTCAATTAACCAAATCTTTTGCTTTCTATAACGTTTTAGTTTATATTTTAGTTGAAGTACAGTTAAGTATCATTCTAATAAATACTTCTAACTATAAACTTGTGCCTATTGCATTCAGCTTTCCAAATAGCACAATGATTAATATCTAAAGGAGCTGTTATTTATGGCAAGTGAAATTGTATTATTTAATCCCGGCGATTCGCTAGGAAACTTTCATGATTATAATGAGGCTGTGCGTAGTGGTCAGCTGTACAAACATAAGGACGAAACTCCCCATGAACTCGTCATTGCTACCGATCCTAAAAACGATGAAGAATATTTAATTTTTTATGCAAAAGACGCAGTTGATCCTAACAACAAGGATAAATCTGGCACTAAATACAATATTTCTAAACATTTATAAGATGTAATCACATTCTATGACCAAAGGAGGACTCACTATGACTTTTGCCGACCAGCTAATTAAACAACGAAAACGAGCCGGCTACACAAGAAGCGCCTTAGCCAAAGAACTGAACGTTAGTTTGGATCAAGTTACTCAGTGGGAACACGGAGACTCTGAACCAAACTTGGCTACTTTACGTCATTTACACAAACTTTATGAAATTAGCATGGACGAACTTATTTTAAATGAAGCGCCAAATCAGTCAGTGAGCCCTTCTCGATGGTTAGCACAGATTGATAAGGCCTTAAAACGAAAATAAGCATCAAATCCACAAACAGAAAAAAAATTGAGAGCGAAAAAGACATTTCTTCACTCTTTTTTTATACAAAAAAAATCGATCATAATTATAATAATTACGATCGACCTCTTTTAACACTACAATTTAGTAGACATCGACATTTGCACCGAACTCAGCCTCTAAATCTTCAAGCAGTGTATGTTTTTCAGACTTACATTCTTTTTCAGAATATTTAATAAATAAAACCTCGCTTTATGGTTTGCCTAAGCAATCACAACTATGCGAGAAAGTTTACTGTTTTTGAACATTAACAGCTTGTGGTCCACGGTCGCTGTCTTCTACATCAAAAGTAACTTCTTGGTTTTCTTCCAATGTCTTGAAGCCGTCGCCTTGGATTGCTGAAAAATGAACGAATACATCGTCACCATTTTCGCGATTAATAAAACCGAATCCCTTATCAGGGTTAAACCATTTAACTTTACCTTTTTCCATGTGAATGAATCCTCCTAGCGCAGTGCGCTTTTTTAATTTTGTATCCCACGAGCCAATTACGAAAGGAGCCGTCCTCTTTAAAAATTCGAACCCTTAATAACCGAACTGATAAAACACATTAACATAACCTTAACAGTAACTGCACGTTAATACAAATAATAAGCCCTCTAAGTACTCAATTAAAAGCTATTGTTTTGCGTCCTATAGCCAGGTATGATAGTTGTAGGGAAGTGAGTTATCATGAATACTTTTTTTGCGCTCTTAATTTTGGGCAGCGTCTTGGGGTTTATAATTTTGGAGATTATATCCCTCTACAATAAGATTACGCACAAATTTCTTTTTCATGTGCCAACTAATACATATAAAAATTATGTTCTTGGTACATTATTACTTTTTTGTGTCGCTTTTTTTGGTTTTCAAAGTACCGATCCTAAACCAGCAAACACGGCACCCCCTGTCAAAAAAATCTATAAAACAAAAACAGTGGGAAAAGCAGAATTAAATTCGGCAAAGCTTCGCGCCTATGAGCTTGCCAAAATCTCATCAAAAGTTTCTTCACAATCCGAGTCTGTTGAAGAATTATCGAGCAAAGTGACAGCAGCCAAGAAAACTTCTTCAAAAGCTGCTTCTTTGCGTCAAGACTCCGAAAGTCGTTCTGAAAGCCTTCAATCAAGTGAATCTGTACGCCGGGAAAAAGCTGCTTCTGAAAGTGAAAGTGCTGCACGAACTTCAAGTTCAACCAGTGCCAAGCAAACATCTACAAAGAATGATTTGGATACGACTACCAAACAAAAAATTATTGGTAATAAAAATTCCAAAATCTACCATGTTCCCGGACAAGCTGGCTACCACATGAATTCACAAAATGCTGTGTATTTTCAAACCGAGGCTGAAGCCCAAGCTGCGGGATATCGAAAAGCAAAAAGATAGCAAGGAGAAAAAATTATTATGTTTATTGGAATCATATTTTTAATTATTGGCCTCTTTGCCATCGTGGTAGCCTTCCATCAACGAAAAGATCGTATTTGGTTTGCTTTATTAGCGATAATCACACTTTTATTGAGTTGGAACCAGGCTGGAACCTATGCACGTCACAAATATTTTCATTTAAATAGTGTCATGTCAACTAAAGTTGTGACCAAGGTTAATTCCAGTGCCAAAAAATTGGCGAACTCTCTAGAAACCAAAAATGATAAGTTGAACAGTTCTTTATCTTCTCAATCGGCCTCATTAAAGAAAAAAGCCGGAAGTCTTCATGTTAGTCTTGCTAAAAATCAATCTAGCACTGGAACTTCTAGTACACAAACTACAGATAGCACCGAATTAGCTGCTAAAAAATACACAGGGCAACAAACCATTACCGTCAATCAAAACAACCCTAGTTTCTCAACAGCGGATCTCTCGACAAACAAGGGTGCTTGGCAAACTTATGGCAATTTAGATCGCAACAACCGCGTTTCGGCTGCCAATGCACTTTTAAATAAAAGCTTAATGCCTAAAACGGAACGCGAAGCTTTAGACGTTGATCCCACTGGCTGGCATAATAAACGAACCAGTAATGGCTGGTTATACAACCGTTGTCACTTAATCGGCTATCAATTAACGGGGCAAAACAATAATGCCAAAAACTTAATGACTGGCACACGATCTTTAAACGATCCAGAAATGACGACCTATGAAAATCAAGTAGCAGATTACGTAAAAGAAAATAAAAATCATTACGTTCGTTATCGTGTGACTCCCATTTTTCGAAACAACGAGCTAGTTGCCCGTGGGATTCATATGGAGGCACAATCAATTGGAAGTGATGCCGTTCACTTCAATGTTTACATCTTTAACATTGAAGCAGGCTACACCATCAATTATCAAACAGGAACTAGTGTTAAGAAATGAAGGTTAACAAATGAAAATTGTTTTTCATATTGACGAAACATCAAAATAGCAAACAGTACTGTCAAATGTAAGCAATACCCTAACCTATGCTCAAGATCACCATGAACACATTCCAGTCGTAGTCGTGGTAAATGGATCAGCTATTACCGAATACGTAACCGAAAATATTCAAACTTTTATCAATGATCATAAGACATCAGTTGCTTTTCATGCCTGTCAAAATGCCATGATTAGCCATCATATTACAGCAGCACAGCTCCCAAAAAATGTTAAAATTGTCCCAGCAGGTGTTATTGATTTAGCTGAATTACAGGATCAAGGTTTCCGCTATATTAAACCTTAGTTTATTGTTGAATTGATTTAACTTTCAATGACTAAAACGCTTTAATTCTATGTTTTGCCGTCTAGTATTCAAGATCGTGGTAAGATAATAATCATGAGCTTAAAATGAAAGGCGAAAAAATCATGGAAAACAACCGTTTTACTCAAAGCGATCAGGTCTCAAAAAAATTATTCTGGCAATTGTTGGAACCGGAATGATGTCCTTTTGTGGCGTTCTTTTAGAAACTTCTATGAATGTCACTTTTCCAACTTTGATGCGTCAATTCAATGTTTCCGTCTCAAATGTGCAATGGATTACTTCTGGATACTTATTAATTGCCGCGCTTGTGATGGCGCTAGCATCTTATATTCATAAACGGTTTAAGCTAAAAAATATTTACACCGTTTCAGTTGTCCTTTTTATTCTGGGACTTTTACTTTGTGTCTTTGCCCAAAGTTTTCCCGTACTCTTGGCAGGACGCTTAATTGGCGGTATTGCAACTGGGCTGACCACTCCATTAATGTTCAGCATTATTAATCATGATATTCCGATTCAAAAACTAGGACGGTATACCGCGATTGGTGCGATCATTATTTCAATGGCCCCCACTATTGGACCGACGTATGGCGGACTCGTTTCCTATTACTTTGGTTGGCGACTAATTTTCTGGATTGTCCTTCCAGTTTCAATTATCGCGGCTATCATCGGCATTTTAAATATTGAACAAAACCGCAATACACAGCATCCCAAACTAGATATTTTAGGGTTCGCCTGGATTGCAGCTGCGTTTATCTTAATCGCCCTTGCCTTTAATGAAGCTTCTACGCATGGCTGGGCAAGTACAGGTTTCTGGTTAATGTTAGTGATTGGGTTACTATCGGCCGGATTGTATGCTTGGCATGCGATTCACGTCAAATCACCATTAATCAATATTAAGATATTTACGTATCAACCCTTTGTTCTTAGTTTTCTTGCGTATGCGCTTTGCCAGTTGATTAATTTAGGAATGAGCTTTTTACTTCCTAACTTTGGTCAGTTAGTTTTAGGCAGTAACGCACTATTAGCTGGTTTCCTCTTACTACCAGGAAGCGTCTTACGAATCTTTATCATGCCTTGGGGTGGCAATCTGTTGGATCGCAAAGGACCGTCGCTACCAATCCTTACCGGTATTAGTTGCATCCTTGTTTCAGGAGTTTTGTACTTTTCGTTCATGTCATTTTTAACGATTCCACTGATGACATTTTTCTACGTTTTCTATAGCGTTGGTTTTTCATTAACCTATAGTAATACTTTGGCTAACGGAATGAGACAACTACCGATGCATTTGAAAGATGATGGTAATGCAGCTTTCAATGCCATTCAACAATATTCTGGTTCTATAGGAACCTCCCTAATGGCAACTTTGATCGCTATTAGCCAAATGAATGCACAGGGAATGTCCGAAAAAGAAGCCATTGCGCGTGGGAGTTCTCATGATTTTATTTTACTAATCATCATGTCGATTGCCTTATTAGGCATTCAAGGTTTAAATTTTAAAATTCAAAAAAACACAGCGTCAAATAAGTAACTTAAAGGCAAGTCGAACCTAATCGACTTGCCTTTTTGTCTGAAAATTTAAAATTTGACGTATCGTGATACGATAATATTAGAAAAAGATAGAGGTAAAACTTATGCAAACAGATCAATTTATTCCCAACAATCAAGTTTCAAGAAAAACCATTTTCGCCATTATTGGTACTGGTGTCATGTCCTTTTGTGGCATTTTATTAGAAACAGCCATGAACGTTACTTTTCCCACACTGATGCATGTTTTTGGTGTCTCAATTTCAGCCGTTCAATGGATCACTTCTGGTTACTTGCTGGTGGCCTCACTTGTCATGACACTGGCTTCATACATGCATAAACGCTTTAAACTTAAACAAATTTTTGCGTGGGCTGTATTGCTTTTCTTTGTTGGTCTGTTTCTTTGTGTGAGTGCAACCAACTTTTCAATGTTATTGATTGGCCGACTAATTAGCGGAGTTGCCACTGGTATGACTACGCCACTTTTATTTGGAATTATCAGTCATGATATTCCCGTTCAAAAACTTGGTCGTTACATGGCAATTGGTGCAATTATCGTTTCAATGGCCTCTGTGGGTCCGACATATGGTGGAATCATCTTATATAGTCTAGGTTGGCGTGCCATTTTTTGGATTGTGCTTCCACTTGCGCTTATCGCAGCCGTAATTGGCCTATTAAACATTCAACAAACCCGACCGCTTCAAAAACCACGGTTAGATATCATGGGATTTTTCTGGTTAGCCGGCGTATTTGTACTCATTTCACTTGCTTTCAATGAAGCCTCTATTCATGGCTGGAATAGTTCAAATTTTTGGGCTTTTTTAATCCTTGGTCTGCTTGCGGGTGGTCTGTACGTCTGGCATGCCCACCATTTTGCCTTTCCATTAATTGATATCAATATCTTTAAGTATCATCGTTTTGTTTTAAGTTTTGTTGCTTATGCACTTTGCCAATTAATTAACATTGGCATGAGTTTTCTACTTCCTAATTTTGGTCAATTAGTGCTCGGTGCAAATTCGTTACTAGCTGGGTTGCTGCTGTTACCAGGTAGCTTGTTACGATTGATTCTAATGCCTTTTGGTGGCGTTGTCTTAGATAAACATGGTGCTGCGTTACCAATCCTAACTGGAATCAGTGCTTCACTTATTTCCGGCATCTTGTTCTTTAGTTTTCAAGCTAGTTTAACGATTCCTTTAATGACCATTTTCTATGCACTTTTCAGTGCCGGATTTTCATTAACTTTCAGTAATCTTCTTACGGATGGAATGAAACAACTGCCCAGCAAACTAAAGGGCGATGGTAATGCAGCTTTTAACGCCATTCAGCAATATTCAGGATCTATCGGTGCTTCATTGATGGCCACGTTTATCTCCATCAGCCAAATGAACGCCCATGGTCTTTCATCAGTAACCGCAACAGCACGAGGAAGCCGAAATGATTTCATTTTGCTGATTGGAATGGAATTGATAATGTTATTTCTTCAACTCATTGATTTTCGAAAGCAACGCAAAACTGCTGAAATGCGATAATGTTCGCGTTTTATTTTGATAATATCAACTGTTAGCTGGATTACTTATGATTACATCGTATGAGTATGCACTTTGAATACTTTTTTCCGCCGAGCATTAGGACAGCTCCTCAAAGCAGTCAAAAAAAATATAAGCAAGGTTCTCTCTATCCTTTTTCCGCTGAGTATTAGGACAGCTCCTCAAAGCAGTCAAAAAAATATAAGCAAGGCTCCCAGCGGGATACGATCCCGCTTCCACCTTGCTGCTTCTTTATCCTTTTTCCACTGAGCATTAGGACAGCTCCTCAAAGCAGCAAAAAAAATAGGGTCTACACTTTCTGGTATTGGTGAATAAC
>NZ_JQBY01000009.1 GCF_001437405.1 Pediococcus ethanolidurans
CAGGTGTTGCACTTGAATTGTAAATCGGGCTATTTGTTTTATCTAAAATCTCCTTCATCACATTCTCAAAAGCTTTAGCACAATGTTTATTGTGTTCTAAATAACTCTATTTTTTAAGTCACCTTTCGAGAATTACCACTCATAGTCCGTTTGATCCTGTAATCCTCGCCCAGTTGCCTTATCAAGTATAATGCGCTGCTCAAAGTGTGCGACATTACGTTTCGTTTCTTTAACCATGTCTGGATTGACCGAAACATAATCAATACCACTTTGAATTAAGAAATTCGTAAATTCTGGATACTCGGAAGGTGTCTGACCACAAATGGACACCGTCTTTCCATCCTTGTGAGCAACCGTAATCAAGTGCCGAATTGCGCGTTTAACAGCAAGATTACGTTCATCAAAAAGATTAGCAACTGTATCATTGTTTCGATCGCATCCCAAAAGTAGCATGGTAAGGTCGTTTGATCCAATTGAATAACCGTCAATGAATTGATTGAACTGATCAGCCAAAATAATATTTGATGGAATCTCTGCCATCATATAGACCTTAAAGTCCGCATTACGAACTAACCCCTCATCACGCATAATACCGGTTACCTTTTGTGCTTCTGCAACGGTTCGAATAAATGGAATCATCACATTCAAGTTTTTTAAACCAAATTCATTACGAACTTTTTTGACCGCCGCAAGTTCCAGTTTGAAGGCACCAATATACTTCGGATCATAGTAACGAGAAGCACCTCGCCATCCGAGTAAATCTGCTGATTCATGCGGTTCGTATTTTTCGCCACCCTTTAGTTTTCGATACTCACTTGATTTAAAGTCTGAAAGCCGCAAGACTACTGGTCTCGGTGCCATTGCGCGGGCTACTTTGGCAATTCCTTCTGCCAACATGTTGACCACTTTTTCTGGATGGCCCTGTTCAATTAGGTAAAGTGGATGTTCATGAATATAAGATGTCCAAAGAAATTCTTCTCGCATTAAACCAATGCCATCCGCTGGTAGTGAAGCATATTTATCAGCCAATTCTGGATCACCTAAGTTCATCATGACCCCAGTAGCAGTTGGTGCAAAGGTTTCAGCTGCTACAACCCGACCGGCTACAGGAGCTGTTTGATTCGTTTTCTTGAGCATACTTTCAATTTTACCTTGATAAACAACACCATTTTTGGCATCAACGGTTACCACATCTCCTGTTTTCAGCATATCAGTAGCCGTTGCACCTTTACTTTCGGTTCCAACGATACAAGGAATCTGCATTTCACGAGAAACAATCGCTGCATGGCAGGTCATGCCCCCATTATTAGTAATAATTGCGGCTGCTTTTTTCATAGCCGGAACCCAATCAGGAGAGGTCATGAAAGTAACTAAAACTTCGCCCTTTTTAAATTGATCAATGGCGGAAGGATCATCGATAACGTGAACCACACCACTAGCTAAACCAGGACTGGCTGGTAAACCACGAACGACAATTTTTGCATCGGCTTCAGCAACCACATTTTCATCATTAGTTGCGTCGTTAGCAATACCTTTTTCTTTATTACGTTGTGACCAGACTGTTTCCGGTCGAGCCTGGACAATCCAAAGTCGATTTGTGTTGGCATCCAAAGCGTATTCCATATCCATATAACCGCCATAATGGCGTTCAATCTCCTTAGCATAACCAGCTAATTCAATCACTTGACTATCACTTAACGCGGGCTGTTCCTGTAATTCAGTAGGTACTGCTTGCTCCGTCGTTCCACCATTTGGAACACGAATTAATTCTACTGATTGTTTAATGATATTTCTTTCAACAATTTTCATTGATTGTTTGTCAATAACAAAATGATCTGGCGTAACCTTACCTAAAACAATATATTCGCCCAGG
This sequence comes from Pediococcus ethanolidurans, assembly GCF_001437405.1. Classification (GTDB taxonomy): domain Bacteria; phylum Bacillota; class Bacilli; order Lactobacillales; family Lactobacillaceae; genus Pediococcus; species Pediococcus ethanolidurans. The sequence goes on from NZ_JQBY01000009.1 coordinate 1,874, forward strand.
CCAAAAACGGCGTCAATTACAATTTTAGAAGCATCGCCATTGGCCACATTTACGGAGAACATGATGCCTGATGCTTTTGAAAAAACCATCATCTGAACTGCGGCCGAAAGAGCTACTTTTTCATGTGGAAAATGTTGTTTATGGCGGTAGTAAGTTGCTCGATCTGTAAAAAGTGAAGAATAACATTGTTGAACGCGATTAACGACATCTGCTGCACCTTTAATATTTAAGTAAGACTCTTGTTGGCCAGCAAACGATGCATTTGGTAAATCTTCGGCAGTTGCAGAAGAACGAACGGCCACAAACGGATCAGTTTGGTTCATTTTTTTGGCCAGTTCGGCATATGCTGTTGTGATACTATTTGCTAAATCATCTGGCATTTTTGCCTCAATGATTAAATTTCGAATCTGTTCACAAACTTTGTGTAATTCATCCGAATTCTCGTAGTCCTTAATACTCTCAAGCAAGGCGTTAACTTTATCATTTAAACCTGTTTGGTGCATAAAGTATCTATACGCACGTGCAGTTGTTGCAAAACCATATGGTACTGGTACATCCATTGAAGAAGTCATCTCACCTAGTGACGAAGACTTACCGCCCACTAGGTTGACATCTTCACGGTGCAATTCGTTAAACCATAAAACATTTGCTGTATCGCGACTACTCATGATATTACCCCCTTATAATTAATCACCTAATCTTTCTTACCATCAAATATACAACCATGAATGAAAGCGGTTACGCTTACCAGCTTTATTATAGTTCACCTTTTCACAAAGTGGAAGTAAAGCGTGTTTCTTTATAAGCTCAAAATAGCAATCAACGAATAAAAAAACGCTCCCTCATTTTAAGGAAACGTCGTTGGTCAATTCATATTTATTTAGAAACAATGGATTCTGCTTTGTTTAAAGCTTGATCATTCTTAGCAATCTTACTTTGGATTTTAGTTTCAATGCTCAGAATGGTCTTCTTATTCGCAGTACCAGTAACACTTAATTTTTCTTTCTTTTGATAAGCTGTAACAGCGGTTTTGGTTGTTGACCCAAAGTAACCATTAACCTTATCATTGAAAAAGCCAAGCGCCTTTAATTCCTTTTGCAAAGTTTTAATTTGAGTAGAAACATCACCTATTTGATAGGTCTTGTTAGTATTAATTAATTGAAGATATGCATATTTAGGATAATCTGCCTTATAAGTAGGTGTTAATCCCTTTTTGTTAATCCAATCACCATTAGGAGTTAACCATTTTGCAATTGTGATCTTCATTTCACTTTTATCTTTAAAATCGCTGACTGTTTGAACAGTTCCTTTTCCATACGATTGTGTTCCAATCAAAGGGACGTTAGCTGATTGATGTAGCGCACCCGCAAAAATTTCAGCCGCACTCGCACTTCCACCATTCATTAATACGGCCACTGGTTTAGTCACTTTATAGCCACCGTCATATTTCTTGCCAGCTTTGTATACTTGTCGTTGTCCATTTTTGGTTTGAACCTGCATGATGGTTTTACCGTTCTTCAAAAACATCGAAGACATTTTCAAAGCTTGATTCATCAAACCACCAGGATTATCTCGAACATCCAATATATAGGAACTGACGCCCTTTTTATCTAATCGTTTCAGTGCAGTTTTTAATTCTGCTGCAGTACGTTCTGAAACAGAGGTAATTTGAATGTAGCCAATTTTCTTATTAATGATTCGTGAGTTAACCGTACTTACCGGAATCTTTGCCCTGGTGAGGGTTTGGTCAAAGCTCTTACCAGCTCGTTTGATAGTTAAGGTAACTTTGGTACCAATCTTACCGCGCATCAAGTTAACGGCGTCAGTCACTGACTTACCAGCGATAGACTTGCCATTGACCGCCGTAATTAAATCTCCAGGCTGTAAACCAGCTTTCTTAGCAGGTGTTCCCTTAATTGGAGAAATAATTTTTATATATTGATCCGATTTTTGTACCTCAGCACCAATTCCGGAAAAACTTGAAGAAATTTGATCATTTAAACTTGTCGCTTCTGATTTATCCATATATTCAGAGAACGGATCGTTCAGTGCAGAAATCATTCCTTTGATAGCACCATTCGTAATTTTCTTTGAACTAACGGATTTGTAATAATTGCCTTCAATTGTTTCATAAACAGATTGAATTTTTTGCATTGAGGCCGTATCTGTCTGTGCTTGAGAAACAACAGCTCTAGTTTGAAAATAAGCCACACTATAAGCAACGCCACCACCGACAACTAAGGCGATTAAAATCGACCACATTAAAGTAGTTCTTTTGACTGTTTTTGGTTGTTTTTTATTCATTTAAAAGCTTCCTGTCTATTAATGATTATTTAGTTCTAAATATTTTTGCCAGGTATCGTCAAAAACGGTCATGGAAGGTAAATAATTACCGTTTAATTCTAAATATTTTGAAATTTCGTTAAAATTTGTCGACTGTTTTGGAAAAGATTGGTCGTAAAAAGCATTATTCGCAAATTCTGCAATTGGTTCATAACTTTCTGGATTTCTTTGGGTCATTAAAAATTGATAAAATGTTTTGCTCATAATCAAACCTCTAATTCGATTGCTTAGGAATATTAACTGAGAAGACAAATTTGTTATTGTTAATATCTAGTTTTTCAGCTTTGAAATAAACTCCGTTGGTTGTTTTAATCTTTTGTAAATTTAAAGTAATAATTTTTCCTTTAATGGTGATCCATTTGGGAAGTTTGTAATTAGATCCAATGTAGGCAAGCACCATTTTAGGGGAAATGCTTAAAGCCCCTACTGCTAAGTGTTTTGCCGTCAACACAATATTACCAGATGACGTAACTTTAGGTGTTAATGATAGGGCATAGTTGACGTCGCTACCCAAGACCTTTACTTTTCCAATTAACAAAACTTGTTTACTTATTTTCAATTGATAAGTAAAGCTTTTGTTAGTTTGGTACGGCTTTAAATATGCGGCCATTAGTGCGTTTAATTGTTTTTTATTGAGATTAACGTTAAATGAAGCTGCTGCCGTCTGGGGACTAGTATTTTTAGTATCAGGTACCGGGGTATTTGCAACTCTCATTTTGAAAAAGATTCCAAAGGCTACTAGACAGGCTAATAAAATTATAAACGCCCATTTCCAAAAATTTGGACGTCGTTTTGTTATTTGATCTGTTTTTTTCATTTTTTTCAGTCCTTATAGAGCCATTGCTCATGAGTTTTCATACTTCTCAATAATAAACGTGTCATTTGATCGTAGCCAGTTGGATTAGGGTGAAAGTGATCACTGCTGGACAGATAAATGTTTTTTTCTTTTGTATTTTCAAGATTACTTTCGATTTTACTGATTTGCATGTCACTAATCGATTTAGCGGTTGAGCCTTGTTTTAATTCTGCAAGAGCTTTGGAGCTTTGATATTGACCTTGAGAAAGCAACTTATCTACTGAAATAAAATAGGCAGAACTTGATTGTGATACGGCCGCTTTAGTAGTTTCATTAAAGTTAGTAACGGCACGATTAATCTGAGTGATATTTGGAAAATAAACAAAAAATGGATTATAAATACCAAATACGTAAATTGGGGCTGTACTGTTATAGTGTCTGACTTGTTTTAACAAATCCTGGACTTGTGTTGCGTATTTGATGTTAAGTTTTTCTAATGAAAGTGTAAATTTTCCCTCTGAGGATGTGGAATACTTTTGCAGTGCTTGAAAAAGATCGTTTCCGCCTACTGTTAGGGTAATTACATCCGCATTTTTAAGCGAATTTTGAAGCTTAGTGTTTTCTTTGACACGTTTTAAGATTTGGTCACTTCGCTCACCCGCAATACCATAGTTTGAAACGGTCGCTTTTAAATGATAGGTTGACTTAAGCTTTTTTGTTAAGCGTTTTGTATACCCACCTTCATTTTTGCTGTCACCAACTCCCTGCGTAAGTGAATCCCCAAGCGCAGTTACATGGACAGTCTTTTTTTGAATCTTAGCAATTTTATGAACAGTTCGGGTAGGACTTGATGACTGGTTATTAGTAGAATGTTTGGGAAAATAGTAATTTAGACCAAGGACTACTAAAGCCACAATTACTACAAAAACAATCAACATAATGATCCAATCGGTGATTTTTTTCATTGTTCTTACTCCTTGACTCTTTAAATTTGCGCTTTATATAAACACGGGACAAATGGTAGGCGAATTTTTCTACCAATTGTCCCGTTATTTGATGAAACTTTAGTCACCAGTATAATACATTAACGCAAAGGCACCTGGACCACCATGGGTTGCAATAATCGGAACCGTTTCTCGAACCAAAATGTTGATATCTGGAAACATTTCTTGAATTTTTGCTTTTATTGGTGCGATCGTTTTCAAAGCGCCAACATGTGAAATACCAATTGATTTAATGTTTGGCGATTTAGCCATTTTTTCATAAACATCATCAAAAAAGCGACTAATGGTCTTCATTCCCCGACCCTTAGCAACTACCTTAAGTTCACCACCAGTTACCTGTAAAACAATTTTGATATTTAGTAACCCACTAATCATTCCGGTCATTCGATTAATTCGACCACCCTTAACCAAATTATCAAGTGTCATAACACCCATATATAATTTAGTGTGATCTCGAATGTCCTCAGCAGCCTTCAAAATTTCCTCGCGACTTTTGCCTGCTTGCGATAATTTTGCGGCTTCAATAACTTGAAATGCCAAGGCACGATCTGTAGTCTGACTATCAACCACAGTAACATCTGTTTTGGAAAGCTGTGCAGCCTGTTCCGCTGCGTGGACAGTACCACTAATGGCTTCTAACATATTGAAACAAATGACTTGGCTGCCATCTGCACCCAGCTTATCAAAAACTTCCACGAACTTACCAATTGGTGGTTGACTAGTTTTTGGTAGTGCTTTTGAATTTTGCATTTTATTTAAGAATTCTTCATTTGAAATTGTTTCGCGTTCAACATAAATTGTATCATCAATCATAACGGTCAAAGGTACAATTGTGATGTCATAATCGGCGACCTCTTGATCTGTTACACCACATGAGGAATCGGTCACGATTTTGATTTTTGCCATTAAAAGTCACTCTTTCTACACAGATATATTTATGAATTGATTATAACAGAGAACGCTGATATTTTCATTATTCGTTAGCACTATCGGTGTTGATTCGCTCATAAACTTCAAAAGTATGTGCAATTGGATTAGTTTTTGGACCATGACCTAGAACAGTTTTAATAAGTTGCCACTCTGAATAATCAATTGGGATCATGTGTGTGTCTCCGGAAAAATTTTGATCAATATACGTACGATAAAGTCGCTTAACATAAGGGTAGAATTGTTGATAAATCTGTTTGCCACCAATCACAAAAACTAACTCAGTCGTTGAATTATAAGTTTTTAATAAATCAGAAACTGAATGAGACACTTTTAGATTTTTCGTCTCTTTTAAAGTTTTTTGGCGAGTTAAAATCACATTTAATCGATTAGGTAGCGGTTTTGCCCCAAATGATTCAAAAGTTTTTCGTCCCATAATAACTGTGTGACCAGTAGTTATCTTTTTAAAATAGCTGGTGTCATCAGGAATTCGCCATGGAATTGTGTTTTGATTTCCAATGATACCATTTTTTGATTCCGCCCAAATAAATGCTAGCATTCGCTCCACTCCCTTATTTATACCGCAACGGGTGCCTTAATTGCTGGATAAGGATCATAACCTTCTAAATGAATATCTTTTACATCGTAATCAAAAATACTTTTTGCGTCACTTTTAATGATTAATTTTGGTGCTGGTCTTGGTGTGCGTGAAAGTTGGGTTTTAACTTGTTCAACGTGATTACTGTAAATATGAGCATCACCTAAAGTATGAACAAAATCGCCAGGTTGCAACCCGGTTTCCTTAGCAATCAAACAAGTTAGTAAAGCGTAACTTGCAATATTGAAAGGAACACCTAAGAAGATATCACCACTTCGTTGGTAAAGCTGACAGCTTAGTTTTCCCTCGGAGACATAAAATTGAAACATGGTGTGACATGGTGGTAACGCCATGGACGGAATGTCTTCAGGATTCCAAGCGGATACAATCATTCTTCTTGAATCAGGATTTGTTTTAATTGTTTGAATAACATCACTAATCTGATCAATACTGTCCCCAGTGGAAGTTTTCCAAGCACGCCACTGTTTTCCGTACACATTACCTAAATCACCAAAACGAGACGCAAAATCATCATTAGTTAGAATTTGCTGGTCAAAGTTTTTTTTCTGTTCTTGATAAGCTTTTGCAAATTCCGGATCCTTTAGTGAACGGCGACCAAAGTCTGTCATATCTGGACCAGTATATACGTCGCTTTCAATCCATTTTTTAAATGCCCACTCATCCCAAATATGATTATGATGCTGAAGTAAATACCGGATGTTAGTATCGCCATGTAAAAACCACATTAGTTCGCTCTTAATTAAACCAAATGGGACTTTTTTAGTAGTTAATAGCGGAAAACCTTCGGCCAAATTAAAGCGCATTTGATAACCAAATGTACTATAGGTTCCTGTTCCGGTGCGATCATCTTTGTAATTGCCATTTTTCAAAACATAGGATGCTAAATCTAGATAAGCTTGTTCTAACATTTTAAAGACTCCTTACATTTAGTCGTCAACATACTGACTTAGATATTCCCAACGGGTCATTTTTTCATCTATTTCAGAATCTAAGTTATCGATATTTTTTTGCAAATCAGCCAACTTACCATAATTCTCAGAATTATCGTTCATTTGCTTTTGTAGATCAGCCTTTTTATTTTCTAATTTATCAATATCACTTTCAATGTGCTGCCACTCTAACTGTTCTGCATAGGTCAATTTCTCTTTTTGATGCGCGGTGGTTGTCACTTTTTTTGGTGTTGTTTTGGGTTCGTTCTTGTCATGAGAATCAGGTTGCGCAGCTGTTTGATTTTGTTGATGAAGGTAATCAGTAAAAAGTCCAGTAAAGCGATTGATTTTACCCTGGCCTTCAAAAATCAGTAAGTGTTCCGCTACTTTGTTTAAGAAGTACCGATCATGAGAAACGGTAATTACCGTTCCATTAAAGTGAGCCAGATAATCTTCCAAAACAGTTAGTGTACCAATATCCAAATCGTTTGTTGGTTCATCCAAAAGCAAGACATTAGGTTGCTGCATTAAAATTTTTAATAAATATAGCCGCCGTTTTTCACCACCAGATAATTTTCTAATTAAGGTACCATGCATCGATCTTGGAAATAGAAATTGTTCCAACAAATTTGTGACACTAATATGCTCTCCGTTAGTATTGAGAACGCCAGAACCAACCTCACTAAGATAGCTAATAATTCGTTTATCTTCTGGAATTGGTTCAATTTTTTGTGTGTAATAACCAAGTTTTACTGTTTCACCAATGTCAATAATACCTGAATCTAGCGGTTGTAATTTAGCAATTACATTAAGTAAGGTTGATTTTCCGGTTCCGTTGTTACCTGTAATTCCTACCCGTTCATCAGCTTGAATTAATTCAGAAAAATCCTTAAGAATAATATGCGAGCCTAAATTTAAGGAGGCATGTTTAAATTCAATTACTTTTTTACCTAGACGTTGCTGACCTAACTGAACAGCAATGTTATCGGTTGATTGTGCTGGCGCATTCACAGAGTCGCTTAAAGTTTCAAAACGATTAATTCGTGCTTGTTGTTTGGTTCCCCGTCCCTGTGGTCCTCGTTTCATCCATGCTAATTCTTGTTTATAAAGGCGTTTTTCTTTCTGTGATTGAACGGCTTCCTGCTCATCTTGAGTAGCCTTTTTAGTTACGTAGGCCTGGTAGTTTCCTGGATACTGTCTAAGTTTTCCAAATGAAAGTTCCCAAATTTGATTGGCAACCCGATCAAGAAAATACCGATCATGGGTCACAATAAGAAGTGCACCTTTATATGACGTTAAATATTGTTCTAGCCAAGCAATCGAATCAAAATCAAGGTGATTAGTTGGTTCATCTAACATTAATAAGTCAGGTGCTTGAATTAAAGTTTGTGCCAAATCCACTCGTTTCTGTTGACCACCAGATAAAGTACCAATCTTTTGGTTTAGATTGGTAATATGGAGCTGGGTCAGAATAGTTTTAACATCACTTTCGGCAGTCCAAGCATCTTCTTGATTCATTTGTTGTTCTGCAATTTCAAACTGGCGTTGATTTTCTTCATTTTCTGGTGCCTGAGAGTAGTTAGCTAAGGCACGTTCATAAAATCGAATGGTTTTAAAAACACGTTGAGAGCCAGCAAAAATAGCATCAAGAATAGTTAAATTTGCATCAAGTGCTGGTGTTTGACGTAGGTAGCCAACCGTATAATTTTTGGGTGTTTCAATTTGTCCTGAATCCTGTGGACTAACCTTGGCAAGTACATTCAAGAGACTTGTCTTACCCGTACCATTGGTGCCAATTAAGCCAATGCGATCTTGTTCATTGATTAAGAAATTTATCTTTTGAAAAAGAACTTTGGTTCCATAAGTTTCGGTTAAATCTTCTGCTTTTAAAGTTTGCATTATTGTTCATCTTTCTAATCTTCAGAAACTATTTTTTTTGCTTCTAAGAGTAAATCTGGTTGCTTGTTTTCAATTTTACCAGTTAAAACTTTATTTAATAAGATAGCAAGTAGCTTTCCTAACTGTGGACCGGGTGTAGTTATGTGTGCTTTTAATAGAATACCACCATTAATTTTTAACTCGTGTGAATTTTTGATTGGCAGAGCTTCATAGCGATCCAAAAGCTGATCCGAATTCCCAGCATTAGGTAAAACATTGGCAACCGTCAAAACATCTTTTATAACTGTTTTACCCGTTTGAAAAAGAATTTGTTCAGAAACCGCGTTCTGATCCATTGCTTCAAACAAATCTAACCCATTAGAAACTGCAGAGATCAATTCGTTGGAAGTTTTCCAAGCCTTTAGGAAGTGATGACTTTGGTTTGAAGAAATGGTTAAAACCCGACACATCAATAACCAAACTTGATTCTCGTTTTTCAGATGTGTATCCTCTCGAATTTTAAGTAGTCTTTTAAGCTTCGGTAACTGTTCGTTTAATTGTGGGCAAAACGCATACAGGCCAGTTTCGAGAAAGTAACGAATTCCCTTCACTGGTTTTTGTCCCATCATCATTTTATTAAATTCAACAAGAATACGTTCAACAGCAATTTTTTCGAGTAATTCGGCATGATGTTTGATCGCAGCTTCAGTTGCTGCTTCAATTGTAAAATCTAATTTACTTGCAAAGCGAATCGCACGCATCATTCGTAAAGCATCTTCATGGAAGCGTTCTTCAGGCTTACCTACTGCTCGTAAAATATGATCTTTAAGATCTTGTAAGCCATTAAATAGATCGACGACGGTACCATCCTCTTTAAGTGCTAGTGCATTGACCGTAAAATCACGCCGTTTTAGATCTTCTGCTAATGACCGAACAAAGGTCACTTTGTCGGGTCTTCTAAAGTCCTGATAGCCACTTTCGGTTCTAAAAGTGGTTACTTCGTATTTATTCTGTCCGCTCAAAATCATGACGGTACCATGTTTAATTCCAGTATCAATAGTTTTGGGAAACAACGCTTTAATTTCTGATGGATATGCACTAGTTGCAATGTCCACATCGTGAATATTATCTTGTAAGATTGTGTCACGAACACTCCCACCCACAAAATAGGCTTCGTATCCAGCTTTTTCGATAGTTTGTAAAATGGGACGAGCCGTCACAAATTCAATAGGTAATTTTTTAATCTGCATACACAATTCGCCAACCTAAGTTTTAAAATTTCTTGATCTTATTATCAGAATTAATCTTAACAGAATCCTGCATTTTTTAAAATGGATACGGTCAGTTAGTTAAATGAATATGTTATGATATTGGAGTGAAGTAGGTGAAAACATGATAAAAAAAGAATCCATTCGATTTAAAGATTTATTTATGATTATGTTGGGCTGTTGTTTATATGGATTAGGATTAGCAGCTGTCAACATTCCTAATCATTTGGCTGAGGGAGGTGCTACAGGTATCACCCTAATTTTTCGTGCTTTGTTTCATATTGATCCAGCTTATACAACGATTTTAATTAATATTCCACTGCTTGTAATTGGTTATCGCTTTTTGGGGAAACGGGCTTTATACTACACGATTTTTGGAACGTTAATGTTATCTATGTGGTTGTGGATCTGGCAAAGAGTACCGATAAACATCGATATTAGCCATGATATGTTTATTGCAGGCATCCTTGCCGGTCTTGCCGGTGGCTTTGGTAGCGGCCTTGTTTATCGCTTTGGCGGGACAACTGGTGGTACGGATGTTATTGCTCGTATCATTGAACAAAAACGTGGTATTCCTATGGGACAAACACTATTTGCGCTTGATGCCGTTGTTTTGACAATTTCGCTTTGTTATATTGATGTTCGTCAAATGATGTATACATTGTTAGCGGCGTTTGTGTTTTCACGAATAGTGACCTTTACGCAAGTAGGTTCGTATGCTGAACGAGGAATTTTGGTTATTAGTGAAAGCTATCAACTGATTGCTGATCAATTAATGATTGAATTACAACGAGGAGCTAGTTTTGTACACGTTCAGGGTGCCTATTCTAAAGATGAAAAAAAGATGGTTTTTTGCGTTCTTTCTGCTAACGAACTGAGTGAAGCCAAACGAATCGTTGATGCAATTGATCCACATGCGTTTATTTCAGTGATTGATGTTCACGAAGTAATTGGAGAGGGATTCACATACGACTCTCCTACCGGAAAAAAAGTTAGTTAAATTTAACAAAAAGGATGTAACTGGGTATTTCTACCTGGTTACATCCTTTTTATTAAACGAATTATGAGTTGGTTATGAATTGTGGTGAACTTAATTTGATAAGCTAGAATACTTTAACGTCACTAAAAATTGTTGGCAAATCATTAAAATTGTATGTTTCGAGTTGTTTAATTTCGCTTTCGCCATTGAAAAAGGCAGTATAGCTACGTGAGAGCATTAAATTCAATTCTTGATCAGGTGCAAATTGAACCATAATAACTGGTATATTGGCCTCAAAAGCCGCACCAATTTCAAAAATTGTTCCACTATCAGGTTGATTAATACCATCAGTGTCTAATTAATTTGTAATCTAGAATAGCAACCACAGCATCTGCACGGTGTACTTGACGCATATCACTATTAAAGACCCCTGTTTGCCAACGAAATGATCCAAATTCTTCACTTTCCATTTGGTGTTCCATAGGAATAAAAATTTTCTTAGCAGAAAGCGTTGGGTTTTTAGCTAATAAGTTTTGGACAGTTCTAACATGTTCCTCTTGTTTTGGGCTAAAGAAAGGTGCAGCAAGATAGATTTGATTGCTCATAAAAATTCTCCTAGTTTAAAATTAATTTTGCTTCCAGACAAAATGATTAGTTGCTATATTTTGAAAGCCCTGTTGACTTAGAAAAGCACTCAATTGACGATTACTTGTATCACATACTAAATTACCATTACTTTGGTTTTTGACGATGTTTACTAAAGTTTCAGAAATGCCTAAACTTTTTTTAGCGGGATCAACTAAAAGATCAATTAATTGATTCTGATCAAAGATAACGACGCCATAAATTGTGCGTTCATTAAAACTCGTGACGATGCGCATATCATATTTTTTTGCAACTACATTTTTAAAATGCGTTACTTGTTCATCAAAGTTATCCTTGATAAGAATATCAGAATTTCGTTGATTTACCTTTCGCATAACAGTGACTGTTTTTTTTGCAAATTTTGGAGAATAGTTTTTAATTTTGTATTGTTCCGTACTCATTATCTTTCCTCGATCTTGACTTTTTAAAATTTAATCACGAATTCTATCTTATCACAAATTATTTAAAAATCTCAAAAATCATTGGTTTCATAGTCTTCTAACATGAGACTAAATTCAGAATCATCAGGAGCTAGTTTTAAGTAGGCCTTTAAACTCTTAAGAATCCATTCTCGATCGCCCACTTGTCTAAAGAAATATACAGCGGCGTGTAAGAAGTCGGCGTTGTTGGTGAAAAATGGAAATGCATTTTCATATGCTTGTTTAGCCTCGAGAAATTTCTCGAGGTGCTCATTAGAAACTGCAATATTCCAATATATTTGCGGATCCAGATCATTCTCCTGAATGTATGGTTGCAGTAGATCATAATTTTCTTGATAACGTTGTTGCTGGATGTATAAATTACTCAATTGCACAACCGTACGCATTTGTTCAGGATTAACCTTTAAAGCTGTTTTCAAATATTTTTCGACAGCTTCGTAATTTTGTAACTGGTTGGCTAGTTCGGCAGCTTGTGAAAATAGATCTTCGTTAAATTCATCAAAACCAATTCCCTCTTGAACTGTTTTATAAGCTGCTTGCACATCGCCATTTTTTTCTTGAGCAGTTGCGAGAATGGTGTATAAAGAAACATAATCTGGATTTGATTCACGCAGCTGTGTTAATAGATCAATTGCACTTGAATAATTTTTTAATTGTAAGTAAACAAATCCTTGTTGGAATAAAATATCAGGTGTTTTGTTTCCCGGTTTAATTTGTTCAAAATAGGCCATACTTGTTTCAAATTTTCCCATACCGGCATATGCCGTTGCCAAACGTGCCACTAAATCCACCGAAGAAAGTTTTAGAATGCCTTGTTTGATTAAAGTCAAATAATATGAAGCCGCTTTTTTATAGTTTTGCATCATATTATAAAATTCAGCCAGCGCGAACAACACAACTTGCTCGTCAGGGGCAATTCTTTCAGCCTCTAACAGCTTCTGTTCACTAACTTCGTATAGTTCCTCCGTTTGATAAAGATCGGCTGAGACAAGCAAAGATTGAAGATAGGCATCGGAATTAGGCTTCACCACTGCAAGATTTTGTAATGCTTCATCGGTATTTCCTTGTCCAATTTCAATATCTGCTAAATTAACATGCAACGAATCTTCGTCTGGATACTTTTTTAAGAGATTTTCGTATATTCGTTTGGCTTTTTTATCAAAACCAAGCGAATATAATTCCTCTGCAAAACTGTTCAGGGTATCATCATCATCTTTACGAAGAGCCCATGCATATAAGCGATTACCAGCTTCAATATCGCCGTTCTCAATTTTTTGTAATGCTTGTTCTGAATAGCTCATGATAATCACCTTTCATCAAAAAATCAGTATCTCTATATTAAGTGTTTTGAGCTAAAAAATCCAGCATAACAGTTGTTATGCTGGATTCTAAATAGAAAAATTTGAAAGATTATTTAACTGCGTCCTTCAATGCTTTTCCTGGCTTGAATGCAGGTACCTTGCTAGCAGGAATTTGAATTTCCTTACCAGTTTGAGGGTTACGTCCCTTACGTGCAGCACGTTGACGTACTTCAAAGTTACCGAAACCGATCAATTGAACTTTCTCGCCCTTTGCTAATGTGGATTGAACTGAGCCAAATACAGCATCTACTGCTGCGGCAGCATCCTTTTTAGTTAAACCAGTTTTTGATGCAACATCATCTACTAATTGAGCTTTGTTTGCCATGTGATTCACCTCCTAGGTAAAATTGAATTGATGAATTAATCATCAACTTGTCAATCTTGAGTGGTCCAAGATTAACGAAACAATAACCCTGAACGGTATTATTTCAATTTCAAAGATATCACAGGAAGGCTGTTATGACAAGGGTTTTAATGCGAATTGTCTAAAAACTAAACGTTTTCGATAAAAAATAAGGAAATAATTGACAATTACTTACGACGACGTTCAATTAAATGAATTGGAGTTCCGGAAAAATCAAAGGCTTCTCGAATTCGATTTTCCAAAAATCGTTCATAAGAAAAATGCATCATATCCGGATCATTTACGAAAATAACAAATGTTGGTGGCTCTGTACTTACTTGGGTGCCATAGTACACACGAAGACGCTTGCCGTTATCACTAGGTGTCGGATTAATTGCAATGGCATCCATGATCACATCGTTAAGTGTTGATGACTGGACACGACGCCGATGGTTTTCATCCACACGTGCAATCAATTCTGGCAATTGAGCTAAGCGTTGTTTAGTAACTGCAGAAACAAAAATAATCGGTGCATAGCTCAGATAAGCAAACTGATCGCGAATGCCAGCTTCAAATTCATGAAGCGTATGATTATCCTTTTTCAGGGTATCCCACTTATTGACCACAATAATAATTCCACGACCAGCTTCGTGTGCATAACCCGCAATTCGTTTGTCTTGTTCTCGAATGCCTTCTTCTGCATTAAGAACCACTAAAACCACATTGCTATTATCAATGGCCTTCATTGCACGCATAACACTATACCGCTCAGTATTTTCGTAAACCTTACCTTTTTTACGCATACCAGCAGTATCAACCATCGTAAAATCAGTTCCCTCAGGAGTTGTGAACTTGGTATCAATTGCATCTCGAGTCGTTCCTGCAATGTCTGACACAATGACACGATCTTCTCCCAATAACGCATTTACGATGGATGATTTACCGACGTTCGGACGGCCAATTAAACTAAAGCGAATTGAATCATCTTTCTCATCAGTTTTAGAATCAGGAAACTCTTTGACAATAGCGTCTAATAGATCACCTAGACCTAATCCATGGCTACCTGAGATTGGATATGGATCTCCAAAACCCAAACTGTAAAAGTCATAGATCTCTTGACGTAGTTCAGCATTATCTACCTTATTAACGGCTAAAATGACAGGTTTATTTGCTTTATATAAAATACGCGCAACTTTTTCGTCAGCATCTGTAATGCCTTCTTTAACACTAACGAGAAAAACGATCACATCTGCTTCATCAATCGCGATTTCTGCTTGATCTTGAATTTGATTGACAAAAGGTTCGTCACTAATATCAATACCACCAGTATCGATCACACTAAACTCATGTCCGATCCACTCACTGTGAGCATAGATACGATCTCGAGTTACACCAGGAGTATCTTCGACAATTGAGATTCGATCTCCTACTACCCGGTTGAAAATTGTTGATTTTCCCACATTGGGACGGCCAACAATGGCAACAATTGGATTTGCCATAGTAGAACCTCACTTTCTAGTTTATAAAAAAGGCTGTGAAATAATCACAGCCCCAGTAATTGTTATTTTAAATTACTTTTCGTCATTATCCTGGTTACCTTTAAGTTCATTACCGATCAAATCGCCTAATGTAAAACCAGTACTCTCCTCGGGTGCATCGTTCTTGTAGTTATTAGCTGCAGGACGACTGTTGCGAGAATTACGTTGTTTTGGTTCTGATTTAGGAGCCTCTTCCAAAGCTTTAATTGAAAGTGCCAATCGATGTGCATCTGGATGAACTTCCAAAACCTTAACCTTAATCTTATCACCAGTCTTTAATACATCGCTAGGACTGTCGATATGTTTGTGTGAGATTTGTGAAATATGAACTAAACCTTCAACGCCAGGGAATACTTCAACAAAAGCTCCAAAATCAGTTAATCGTTTAACAGTACCATCTAAGACAGAACCGGCTGCTGCTTTTTCCTCGATATCATCCCAAGGTCCAGGCAATGTTTGCTTTAATGATAATGAAATACGACCACGATCTTCATCAATTGCAAGAACTTTCACATTAATCTTTTGACCAACTTTTAATTTGTCAGAAGGTTTGTTGACATGCTCATAAGCAATTTCAGAAACATGAACTAATCCATCAACACCGCCAAGGTCAACAAAAGCTCCAAAGTTTGTAAGACGAGCTACAGTACCCTCAACAATGTCGCCAGCTGTGAGATGTGACATTAATTCTTCACGTTTAGCAGCATTTTCTTCTTGTACAATTGCCTTATGAGATAAAATTAGACGATTGTCAGCAGGATTAACTTCAACAATCTTCAACTTTAATGTTTGACCCTTGTATACATTAAGATCTTCTACATAACGATCTTCAATCATTGAAGCTGGAATGAATCCACGTACACCAGCATCAACAACTAAACCGCCTTTGACAACCTGAGTAACAGGTGCTTCAATTTCAACACCGTCATCAGCTTTTTTCTGAATTTCATCCCAAACCTTGCGAGCTTCAATACGACGATGTGAAAGTAAGTAACTGCCACCCTCTTTGTCATTTCCAATTTTAGAAACAACAACGAGATCTAACTTGTCGCCTACTTTAACGGCGTCATTGATATCATCGATGTGAGCAGTTGAGAGCTCACGCAATGGAACTACGCCTTCAACACCGGTACCTTCAATTCCCACAATAACTTGTTTGTCATCGTCAATGTCTAAAACTTCACCTTTTACAACATCACCGATTTTTACTTCTTCCACACTGTTAAGTGCGTTTAATAAATCATTATTTTGACCTGATTCGTTTTCGCTCATTACGAATTTCCTCCTTAACAACACTATACTATTCTATCATAGCTGAAATTGTCGATAAAAGCTAGTTAAATAATTAGAATTTCTATTTTATTCGCTGATTAATGATTTTTGTGATTTCATTGACCACTTGTTCAATTGTCATTGAAGTTGTATCCACTTCAATCGCATCTTTTGCCTTAGTTAAAGGTGACACTTTTCGAGTTGAATCTTTATGATCACGAACTTCAATTTCTTTTTTTAATTGTGCCAAAGGTGTTTCAATACCCTTAGCAATATTTTCTTTGTAACGTCGTTCTGCCCGTTCTGAAACACTAGCAATTAAAAATATTTTAACTGGTGCATTAGGCAAAACTGCTGTGCCAATATCACGTCCATCCATCACAATACTATTCTGATTAGCGATTTCTCGCTGGCGATTAACCAACTCAGTACGCACACCAGCCAAACTGGCAATTGTTGAAACTGAATTAGTGATGTTTGGTTGACGAATATCTTCCGTAACTTCTTTATCATCCACAAATACATGTTGAACGGGATTTCCAGGTGTAAAAGAAATTTTTGTCTGTTTTAACATTGCAACAATGGTGGATTCATCACTTAAACTGAGATGATTTTGAATGGCCTTCAGTGTTACCGAACGGTACATGGCACCAGTATCACAATAAATATAACCAAAATTCTTTGCAACTAATTTGGCCACCGTACTTTTTCCAGCGGATGCTGGACCGTCAATGGCAACCTGTATCTTCTGTTTTTCCATGAATAAACGACTCCCCATTTAATTATTTAACTCGTAAACGTTGACCTGGTTTTAGTTCGGAACTACTAGTTAATCCGTTAAGTTCCATTAATTTTTGTTGTGAAATACCATTGTTCACGGCAATTCGATATAAGCCTTCGCCTGCAGGAACGGTTACGTACTTTTTGGTTGTACTACTACTTGAGGAGCTAGAGGTCGAAGAACTGGAAGAACTTGAGCTCGTAGAAGTACTTGATGATGAGCTAGCTGAAGACTTGGAACTTGCAGCAGCTAATGAACTACTTTTTGCTTCTTTACTAGATGCACTTTCAGCCTTAGACTTACTTTCACTTACTGAACTGGCCAGTTTTTTTGAAGATTTAGCTGCAGCCTTGTCTGCAATCGCCTTACTGGAAGCACTTGCCTTCTTTTTTGATGAAGCAATCTGTGCATCAGTTTGTGGTCGATTAAAATTATTTTGATTGTATTTATAAACCACAATTGGTGAAATGAATAGCAAAACAACCACAATTCCGACCACCGTAACAATTAACTTAGTGTAACGGTATGATCTACGATTTGCTCGTCTCGAAGGTGAACTCGTAGGATTATCAGTACTAGATCGTTGTTTTTCCGTTTGT
This sequence comes from Pediococcus ethanolidurans, assembly GCF_001437405.1. Classification (GTDB taxonomy): domain Bacteria; phylum Bacillota; class Bacilli; order Lactobacillales; family Lactobacillaceae; genus Pediococcus; species Pediococcus ethanolidurans. The sequence continues at coordinate 19,596 of NZ_JQBY01000009.1, forward strand.
TTATCATCAGAATTGGTATTTTTATTTTGACTCATTCTCATTCCTCCTAGAAAAAACTACCAGAACAATTGTAACATATTGGTTAATTTCCGTGTTTACTTTTTCTGTGAAAATAATTGATTTAACCTGGTTTGCCACGGAACTAAAGATAGACTTTGATTTGTCTCTTGTTCCACTTCGCTTGTTTTCGTGAGCTTAAGTGTTGCAACCGCTTCGAATACGCAATCAATACCACAACAATTAGCATTATGAGTGACCTCTTGTTCACCAAAATGAGTTAGCAAGTTATTACGTAGACAATTTTCTTCATTTACAAAATTTAGCATTTGCATCAAACTATTTTGTTTAGCTACTTGACGATTCTCAAAAATCTGGCTTACTTCTTGAGCAGACTTATGCTGGTCATGATAGTAAGTTAGTAATTGTTTTTGATCAGGTTCAAAAGATGCACGACTTTCCGGTTTTGCAAAAAAAGTTTGCACATTACTTGCACTTGGAAAACCTTTCATGTTAAGCGTGCTTGGAATGTATTCATCACCTGCCGTGTACAAAAGAATTGCAATACTTGGTTGCTGATCCCGACCAGCTCGACCAATTTCTTGTAAGTAATCTTCTAGATTTCCGGGCATATGATAATGAATAACAAAACGCACATTATTCTTATCAATGCCCATCCCAAACGCACTAGTTGCACAAATAACATTCACTTTTCCTAACATGAATTGTTGTTGAATGCGATAACGATCTTGTAGGCTAACATCAGCGTGGTAAGCGGCCACCGAACGGTCAGTTTGTTGAGCAATTAATTCAGTCATTTGATTAGCAATTTTCTTACTTGAAAAATAAATAATTCCTGAACCTTTAATCATTTTTAGTAATTTAAATAGTTTTTTGTTTTTTTGAGCTGGAGTTTCACAATGTTCTACCTCTAAGTAAATGTTGGGGCGATCCACTGAATATACTACTTGTTCAACCTGATCTGAGTGAAATCCCATTTTTTTAAGAATATCCTCACGGACTGATTTGGTTGCTGTGGCTGTCAACATTAAGGTTGTTGGAGATCCTAACTGACTTAAAAGGTCTTTTAACTTTAAATAATCTGGTCGAAAATCCGGTCCCCATTGTGATAGGCAGTGAGCCTCATCAATAACAAATAAACCATAATCTAGTTGTTTCAGTGCGTTTAAAACCTCAGGTTGAGTTGCCATTTCAGGAGAAAGATAGATGAATCGATAATTTCTTAAATGGTTTAACGTAAATTCACGTTGGTTGTGGTCTAATTTTGAGGTCAGCCCCACCACGTGTTTTTCACCTAGCCTATTCAAACGAGCTACCTGATCATCAATTAATGATATTAAAGGTGAAATAACGAGAACTGGACGGTTTAATAAGTATCCGAGTAATTGATAAATTAAAGATTTTCCAGTTCCAGTAGGTAACACGGCCAAAACATTCTTTGAATTGCAAAGATGATGAATAATTTCAAGTTGTCCCAATTTAAACGTAGAAAAGCCAAATTTAGCTTGCAAAACTTTATAGAGATCATGCGCTTCAATTTGCATATTGAATTTGCCCTCTTTCAATTTGTAATAAGCGGAATTCAAAGAAAGAAAAACGAGCATCTCGTTTTAAAACTTCGTCGAATTGCCATTGGCTAACCTGATAAGTGGTTAAATAATTTTTTAAATCTGTTGAAATTGACTTAGGCAGTAATAAATTAAAAGGAAAATCAGTTGTCAACATAGCGGCTTCCAATAAATGTTCTTTAACCGTATTAAGCTTTACATGCCTTAATGTAGCAACGTTTTGAAGATCTTTGGTTTTTAAATAAAGCTGATATGAACGCAAACTGCTGGTTGAAAGTGGTGATGGTGTAATCCAAGGCAATACAATTTGATTGCATAAAAAATGATCCGTTTTTGAATCATCTAATGCCCATCGAATAAAATCAGCAATAAGTGTTAATTTTTGAAGATGCCACGCAAACGGGGTTAGATCTAAGATAGATTCAAATTGCGCATCCGTTAAACCATAATCATTATGACCAATAAAACTATTCGTGAAAATGTCAGCTTTTTCGGTTGGAATGGTATTTAGAAACGCTGTAAATTCTGCTTGCAGTTGTTCCGGTAACGTATCAGACTTATTTTTTAGAAACCACTGTTTACTTCTTGCCATGACTTGTCCAGTATATTGCAAGGGGTAATATCGATTATTCTTATAGGAAAACTCAGATGTAATTTGAATGACTAAGTTTAGACATTGTTGCACGGTTTCCAAGTTGGTATGTAAACCCATTCCCGAAAGATGAAATTGTACAATACTTTCTTGAATAATTTGTTGCATTTGTTTACCAGCAGTAGTTAATCGAATTTGATCATTTTGTTGTTTTTCGATTAGTTTCTTTTCTTGAAGTAAGTTTATTGCCCTTTCAAAATCAGTCGCCGTCAATTTAGGAAATAAATTAAAAAAAGGCAGAAGACCGTATTGTATTCCCCAAAAAAGGTTAGATACAGTTCTTCTCCCAATTAAATTGTTTAGCAATACTTTTGGACGGCGCCAGTCATCGGTACTTAAAAATTGTAATAAAAAGTATGAAAAGTTAAATTCGTTATTCATTTTACCTACCGTTGTGTTAGTCGAGTAATTTCATTGAGTTTTAAGGAGCGCCATTCACCAGATTGCAAGCCATCTAAAGTTAAAAATCCGTATTTTTCACGCTTTAGCTTGATTACTGGATGGTCAATTTTTTCAAACATTTTTTTAACCTGATGATTACGACCTTCATGAATTGTGATTTCTACAATAGCCGTTTTTTTATCTAAATCAGAACTCATGACCCTTGTTTTTGCAGGTGCCGTAAGTTTTTTATCAATTCGCACTCCATGGCGCAATTTTTCTAATTGATCATTAGTCGGAATGCCTTCAACTTTGGCAACATAAGTTTTTTCAAATTTATATTTTGGATGAGTTAATTTATTCGCCAACGCACCATCATTGGTCATTAGCAAAATGCCCGACGTGTCGTAATCTAAACGACCAACGGGATAAATTCGTTGACGTACATCTGGAAAGTAGCTCATGACGGTTTTTCTATTTTTTTCATCTTTAACGCTTGATATTACACCCCTTGGTTTATAAAAAAGAAGGTATACAAGTTTTTCACGTTGAAGCGGGATGCCATCAACTTCGATTTCGTCGTCATCATCCACCTTGGTTCCCAATATTTTAATTGTTTGGCCATTAACCTTAACATGGCCAGTAGTAATCAAAGTTTCTGATTTTCGGCGAGAAGCAACTCCCGCTTCTGCCATTACTTTTTGCAATCGTTCATTTGCCATCCGATTTTGCCTCATTTTCGTGTAATTTTTCATTAAATTGTTTTAAATACAAATCGCCATTATTATTTAAATTATCAGATTGAATATTTGGCAAGGCTGGTAAACTCTGAAGATTTGTCAATCCAAAATAATCTAAAAAATAATCGGTTGTTTGGTAAAGAATCGGTCGACCAGGTTCATCTAGTCGCCCTGCTTCACTAATTAAATTTCGAATGGTTAGTTTTTGCAACATGGAACCACTCTGTACACCACGAATTTCATCAATTTCAAGTCTTGTTATTGGTTGCTTATAGGCCACAATTGCAAGTACTTCAAGCGATGCAGGTGATAATTTAGTTAGTTGTGGGGCATCAAAATAGTTTTTTATTACTGTGGCCACTTCTGCCTTTGTGGCCAAGCGATAACGATGCCCAAAATTTAAAACGGTTAAAGCCGAATCGGGGTCCTTCTCATATTTATTGGCTAGATTATCCAACATGGTTGTTACTGCCGGTTTCATAAAACCCGTCATTTCTGCAATATCGGCGAGACTTAGTCCATCTTCACCGCTGACGAATAAAAGGGCTTCAATTTTTTGTATGTTACTTGCCATTTCTAATTTCACCTAAACTGAATAATTTGATGGTACCTAATTGCCCATCCTGTTGGAAAGTTATGTTTTGTTTTTTTACCATTTCTAGCATGGCCATGAAAGTAACAACAACTCCAGTTACACTTACGTTAGCTTCGAAGAGTGAATCAAAACTAACACCATCTGGATGTTGAAGAAGAGAGGTTTCGATTACCTTGACTCTTTGCGCAATTGAAACTGAATCCTCAGTTACAGTACGGTGAATGGGTTGATCATTTTCTTGCTTAATTAATACTTTTTGAAACGCCTGTTGAAGCATGGTTAATGTGAGTCCTGGAGCCAAATGTGCCAATTGCATTCCCTCAGGAACGGCTGCTTCTTCACGTGTATAGAATTGATCACGTTTGTTTTCTTCGTGTTGTAATGTTTTAGCAGCTTGCTGATATTTTTGATATTCAACTAACTGATTGACCAGATCTAAACGTGGATCTGTATCCTCTTCCGGACTATCTTCAGAATCAAATTCGGTTGGTAAAAGCAGTTTACTTTTAATTCTCATTAAGGTTGCGGCCATAATGAGATATTCGCCAGCAATATCTAACTTTAATTGTTGATTCTTGTGCAAATAGCCTAAATATTGGGAAGTGATTTCAGAAATTTGAATATCATAAATATCCATTTTGGCCTGTTTAATAAGATGTAATAACAAATCTAATGGACCTTCAAAGTCATTTATTTTTACATTTGGTAGTGTTTCCGGCTGTTCATTTGCTGAACTATTCATTTTTTTCTTTTTCCCACCTTGCTAACGCAGGCGTCGTTTCAATAGTTCCCATCATTTGTAAATCTGGATAGTAATCTGCCAGCGAATTAAAAATTTGATTTTCATTTTCTTTAGTTTGTTGTTGAGGAATAAAAGCCAAATGATGAATCATTAAATATTTATCCTGTTTTTCAACGCCAACCAAACCAATAAAATCTCCATCTTCATTTTTTTGAAGATATAAATTACGATCGTCAGTAGCCGCATACCATTCTAACTCATGGTTAATGCGATCAATATCTTTTAGGTCTGGAATAAACGATAGTAATCCCATAACTATTTTTTGGAACGAATCTCTATATTTTACTAACAAGTTGAACTCAGCCTCCTAGGGGTCTGTTCAATTCAAAACATAAGTATTATTAATAACTCTACCATATTTTAAAGGTGGCGACAATTTTACTTATGCGCGTGGATGGTATTTGTTGTAAACCTCTGTTAAATGCTTTTTTGTGACATGTGTATATATTTGGGTTGTTGAAATGTCGGCATGACCTAATAGTTCTTGAACAGTTCTTAAATCAGCACCATTTTCTAATAACGTAGTTGCAAAAGAATGGCGCAGTGTATGTGGTGTGACATCTTTTTTTATGCCAGCTTTTTTTACCATAATTTTTAAATTTTTCCAAATACCTTGTCTTGTCAACTGATGACCATGATTATTTAAAAATACATAAGGACTTTCTTTACCATGTAAAAGTTGAATCCTTGCGTCTTTTGTGTATTCCTCTAACCACTGAATGGCAACATCACCAATTGGAATAATTCGCTGTTTATCGCCCTTTCCAATGGTTGAAATCAATCCCATTTCTAGCCGTAAATCATCCATTTTAAGATTGGCAGCCTCGCTAACCCGTAAACCAGTTGCATACATGACCTCTAATAACGTACGATCTCGTACGCCAAGTTTTTTGTGAGTATCTGGTACTTTTAACAAAGCTTCAATTTCTGCAGCACTTAGCACTTGTGGTAGGTGATGTGCAGATTTAGGCGTGTCTATTTTCAACATGGGATCAGCTTTAATTTTATTTTGCGCCATCAGGTAATTGAAAAATTGGCGTAAACTTGTAACTGTGTGAATAACCGAATTTCTTGATTTTTTTTGATCATCACAAAATTTTAAATAACCCAAAATTGTATAACGATCAATTTGGTTAAATGTTGTGATTTGTTGTGCTTTTAGAAATGAAAAAAATTCAGTTAATTCTTGTTGGTAAGAAGTTATTGTGTTTTGTGCCAATCCCTGTTCTACTAAGAGAGCGTGTAAATAATCTTGAAGTTCATTATTCATTTTTTAACTCACTGGGCTTCTTCTTTTAGTTTTAATTGGCCATCTTCTTGTTTAACGACACCAGCTTTTAAGAGATGACCTACGGCACGTTTAAATTGACCTTTACTGATACCAAATTCAGTTTTAATGGCAGTTGGGCTACTCTTATCTGTAAATGGAAGCGCATGAGTCTCATCATGTTGTAGCATGGCCAAAAGCATAGCTGCATCATCACCAATCGCTTCGTAACTACGAGGCTTTAAAGAAAGATTCAAAGTGCCATCTGGATGAATACCAATAACTCGGGCAGAAACTTCTTCACCCAAACGAGGCTCTTGATCTCGTTCATTTGGATGAATAAAGCCTAAATAATAGTCTTTTGTGATTACCAGAGTTCCTACTAATTTCAAACGATAAACCGTAGCTTTTAAATTCTTATTTTTCAAAGTTTGGGGAGCTTTTTGAGAAATTTCTTGAAAAGTAGCTTCATCTGCAAGAGTTCCCCACATTCTATTTTTATGATCAATTCGTAAACTGATCATTAGCTGATCACCTTTTTGTGGCCACAGACTTTTAATGGTCGGTAATTCATCCAGTGAAACTACCATATCTTTATTTGGTAAACCAATATTTACAAACACACCTAAATCTCGTCGACTTTGCACAACCGTACCAAACCCCATTCGACCCACTTGAATTTTGGGTAAATTAGCGGTGATTTGCAATTTATGGTCTTCATTTTCATAAGCAAATCCTTGAAAATGACCGCCAATATGTAAAGGCTTGACAGGTTCTTTTTTGTCTAATTGAAAAACCACCCCACCATTTTGAAGAAAGTAGTAGTTTTCGTTTTCATCAGTCATCTTGGTATCAATAACACGACCTAATAAATTATTCATGATAACTCCTTAATGTTAAATTTTTATATTAATTAATTGAAGAATGCAGTATGCGATTCCAGAAGCAATGATTGGTCCAGCGGCAATGCCCTTCAGAAAAACGACCCCCAGGATGGTGCCAAAAACTAATGCTACGGTTACTTCAGGAGACACAGCAAGAAAGCCGACACCACGGGCCGAAAGAATTGACACTAATATACCACAAAATACGGCAATCCACCCAATTGGTGATTTAAAAGCATTAATTAAATCTTGAAAACCAATTCGTCCGGTGGCAATTGGAATAAGAATAGCAATTGAAATTATTGTGACTCCCCAATTGATTCCTTGTTTCTCAACAAGTTGTAAAATTTTTTGGGAATTTGGAATCAACATCAGTATGAGCACAATGGAAGTTGCAATTACTAATGACTGATTTTTCCCCCAAACAGCAATTGCTAGAATACCAACTAAGAACAACCAGTTTTCCATTTTAAAATCGACACCTTTCATTCAACTATGTATTAAAAAGACCGCTGTCCAATAACAGCGGTCTTTTCATTAATACTACTTTATAAATAACGCAATTTAGATAGCGTTTGAAGCACCATGGTAAATAACACCACGACGTGAGTCAACTGTAATTAATTCATCATCTGAAAGAATTGAAGTTGCGTTCTGAACACCAACAATAACTGGAATTCCCATTGAAATTCCAACAACTGCAGCGTGTGATGTCAAACCACCGTTTTCAACGACTAAAGCGCTAGATTTTTCGATAGCTGGTAAGTAGTCTTTGTCAGTAGTCTTTGTAACAAGAATACCGCCTTCAACAGCTTTGTCGTTTGCTTCTTTTGCAGAAGAAGCGATAACAGCCTTACCAATAACTGTTTCATCACCAACACCTTGACCAGATGCTAATTTAGAACCAATTAATTGAAGCTTCATCATATTAGTAGTTCCACGTTCGCCAACTGGAACACCAGCAGTGATAAGAATCAAATCGCCTTCTTTAGCAAAGCCTAAATCAACAGCCTTGTTAGCAGCTAAATCAAACATATCATCTGTTGTTGATGGTTTTTCAGTAACGATTGGGTGAACACCCCATTCAACGGTTAAACCGCGACGTGTGCGTTCGTCAAATGTGATGGCTAAAATATCAGCATTTGGACGGTACTTAGAAATCATCTTTGCAGTGTAACCAGATTCTGTTGCAGCAACAATTGTTTTAACACCTAAGTTCTTTGCAGCACGTGCAACAGCGGCACCAATTGTTTCAGTAACATCACTCTGATCAAACTTGTTGATTTGCAAGTTTCCGTCTTCAGCCATAGCATTTTCAGCTTTTTCATCGATCTTGGCCATTGTAGCAACAGCTTCAACAGGGTATGCACCATTAGCACTTTCACCTGAAAGCATTGTTGCATCAGTACCATCCCAAACGGCATTAGCAACATCAGATGCTTCAGCACGTGTAGGACGTGGGTTTTCAATCATTGAATCTAACATTTGAGTAGCTGTAATAACGGGCATACCAAGTGCATTACATTTCTTGATTAATGATTTTTGAACCAATGGAACATTTTCTGCTGGAATTTCAACACCCATGTCTCCACGAGCAACCATAATTCCATCAGCAACCTTTAAGATTTCATCAGCATTATCAATACCTTCTTGTGATTCGATCTTAGGGAAGATTTGAACATCAGTCATATTCTTTTCTTCCAAAAGTTGACGAATATCCAAAACATCTTGAGGTTTACGAACAAAACTTGCAGCGATAAAGTTAATGTTCATGTTGTCACAACCAAAACGAATATCGCTTGAGTCTTTTTCAGTAATTCCAGGAAGATTAATTGAAACGCCAGGTGCGTTTGTTCCTTTACGAGAGCCAAGAACACCATTGTTCATAGCATGAACAACTAATTCTTTGTTCTCTTCATCTTTTTCGTCGATCTTAAAGTCAAGTAAACCATCATCAAACAACACATGGCCACCAACATGTACATCATCATATAAACCGGCGTAAGTAACAGCAATCTTATCTTTAGTTGTCTCTAATGAGTCATCCATTGAAATACGTGCTTTATCACCAGTATGATATTCTTGATTACCGTCTTTTTGAACTGTGGTACGAATTTCGGCACCTTTAGTATCTAACAAGATACCAACAGTTTTTCCAGTAATCTTTTCTGCTTCCATAACTTTGTTATAGCGGTCTAAATGTTCTGCATGATCACCATGTGAAAAGTTGAAACGGAAAATATTTGCACCAGCTTCAATTAATTTAACAATTGTATCTACTGATGTACTTGCAGGACCAAGTGTTGAAACAATCTTGGTTTTCTTCATAACTATATCTCTCCCTTGATTAGTTTATAAAAAGACTTTAACGTCGTTTTTACCAGAATTTAAAAATTTCTTTACTTAAATGATAGATCTTGATTCAACTCATATAACGAAGAATCGGGTTGATGCTTTGCGTTGAATAAATCAGTAATGTCATGAGCCTGAACCTTATTGTCTAAGATTCCAACTGCCAGACCACCTTTACCCTCTAACAATAATTCAACGGCATAAGCACCCATCTTGCTAGCTAAAACACGATCACGAGCAGTTGGACGACCACCACGTTGAACATGTCCTAAAACAACGGCACGTGCATCAAAATCACCATACTGCTTGAGCTTTTCTAAGAACTCAGGTGCAGCATCAGAATTTGCATCGCCTTCTGCAATGACAATAATGCCATAATCCTTACCATCAACTCGATTACGCTTGAGTTTCTCGGCAATTTCTTTAACATCATAATCATGACCCGGAGCTACAATTGCATCTGCGCCAGTTGCAACACCTGCCCAAAGTGCAATATCAGCAGCTTCTCGACCCATTACTTGCACTGCAAAAACTCGTTGGTGACTTTTTGCAGTATCGCGAATTTTGTCAATTGCTTCAACAGCTGTATTTAAAGCTGTGTCAAAACCAATTGTAAAATCAGTATATGGAATATCATTATCAATTGTTCCCGGAAGACCAATTGTGTTATATCCATGTTCTGTGAGTCGTAAGGCACCGTGATAAGAGCCGTCTCCACCGATAACAACTAAAGCATCAATTCCAAATTTCTTTAGTTGTTCAATACCTTTCAACTGTCCTTCTACTTGGGCAAACTCAGGATAACGAGCAGAATATAATAATGTTCCACCTTCATCAATTGAGTCGTCCAAATCAGCAGCAGCAAACTTATGAATATCTCCGGCAACTAAACCAGCGAAACCGTAGTTGATTCCGTAAGCTTCAAGTCCTGCGCTAAGTGCCTTTCGTGCAACCGCACGAATTGCAGCATTCATAGCTGGTGCATCGCCACCACTAGTTAAAATACCAATGCGTTTCATTTCTTCACCTCAAGTAAAAAATTATTGAGTTTCACAAACTTCAAGTATAATTTTACCACTTTTGAAATTGAATGTCTGTATTCTTGATAAAAAAGATCACTAACAAATCCCTAGATACCGGTATTTTTCATGGATTGTAGCACTACGTTTCCTTTACCCAACAGGTTTGTAAGCGCTGAATTAGTTTTATCAGAATTAGTTGTCCAAAACTGCTTTTCCAGTAAAACTTTTTTATCCGTTTGTGGATAAAATAACAAAACAGGAATAGTTCCTGGATTGGTTCGCAAAACTTGTTGAAGTTGTGTTTGTATAGCCGGTGTTTCCTCTAAAATGCGGAGCACCCAACGTTGATTGGAAACAGCAGAGGGTACCTTAATTTGTTCGGCAAGCTGAATGCGATTTGCAATAACTTGTAGGCCGTTACGTTCGTCAACTTTACCTTGAATTAAAATAACTTTCCCTTTTTCTAAAATCCTTGCAGAAGTTTGGTACTGGTTCGGAAACACTGTTATGTCAATTTCACCGGTGAGATCACTTCCCGTTACAAAAGCCATTTGTTCACCCTTTTTGGTTCGAATTATTCTGATCTTATTAATGTAAAGTAAACAAGTGACGGATTGATTAACACTTAAGTTAAGGACATCTGTAATATTAAATTGCTTACGCAGAAACGAAAATTGTTCAACTGGATGACCAGAAAGATAAGCTCCTAAAAATTCATTTTCTTTTTGTAGTTTTATATCTAGTAGCAGGTCTGAAGTTTTTGAAATTTTTGGTGTTAATTTTTCAAAAAGGCTCATGCTGCTACCACTTAAGGCAACCCCATTTAATAAATCAGGCAAAACATTTAAAAGTTCAGCCCGATTATAACCAAATGAATCAAATGATCCCGCATATATTAAAGCTTCCATCAAATCTTGTTTGAGCCATTTAACCGGAATTCGCTGAAGAAAAGCTTGCAAATCGATAAATTTACCATTTTTTTTTCGTTCGGTTAGTATATCAGAAACGAAATCTCGTCGTACGCCCTTAATGCAAGACAATCCAAAAATGATTTGATCGTTCTTTAAGATGAAGGTCGATTGACTTTCATTAATATCAGGAGCTGAAACTTTAACTTCATGTTGTTTTGCTTCAGATAAATAAAGCTTAATTTTACTAGGATTATTAATAACCGAGTTCATTAAAGCTGCAAAAAATGCGCCTGGATAATGTGCCTTTAAATAGGCTAATTCAAAGGCCATTTTGGAATAGGCAACGGCATGTGATTTATTAAAACCATAGTTTGCGAAACGTTCGATATAATCATAAACTTGCTTGGCTGTTTGCTGTGTGTATCCCCGCTTTAAGGCTCCAGCAATGAATTTGGTCTGCATTTCATCAATTACAGCACGTTTTTTCTTACTCATTGCTCGTCTCAATAAATCGGCCTCTCCAAGTGAAAAGCCGCCCATAACCGAAGCAACACGCATAACTTGTTCCTGATAGACTAGAATACCGAAAGTGCTTTTTAAAATTGGCTCGAGACTTGAATCCGGATACTGGACAGGTTCTTTACCCTTTTTACGTTTAATGAAAGTTTCAATATTCTCCATAGGACCAGGTCGGTACAGTGCATCAACAGCGGCGACTAGTTCGAATGTTTCGGGATGTAATTGACGCAAAACATTGCGAATACCAGCTGATTCAAACTGGAAAACTCCCGTAGTATCAGCGTTTTGAAAAAGTTTTAAGGTCTGTTGATCATCTAATTCAACATCTGAAATCTTAAACTGTGGATTTTTTGTTTTGGTAATAATTCGAACTGCATTAGCCATAATGCTTAAGTTACGGAGGCCAAGAAAGTCCATTTTTAAAAGGCCAAGTGCTTCAACGGTATCTTTTGGATACTGGGTAAGTAAAAGCTCATCACTGCCCTTTTGTAGTGGAACGACATCACTCAAATTTTGAGCGCTTAAAACAACTCCTGCGGCGTGCGTTGAATAATGACGTGGCAGTCCCTCAATTTGTTGTGCAATTGTATAAAGTAGTTTATTTTTTGAACTGTCAGCTAACCAATTTTTTAATTTTTGTGATTGTTCAACTGCTTCGCGTAAAGTGATTTTTAAAACATTGGGTACCAGTTTACTCAGTTGATTGATTTCATAAGGTGCCATTCCAAAAACACGACCAACATCACGAAGCGCCTGTTTAGCTGCCAATGTTCCAAATGTAATGATTTGGGAAACATGTGAATGCCCGTATTTATCATGAACATATTGTAAAACTTCATCGCGTTTATTGTCAGGAATATCCAGATCAATATCAGGCATCTGAGCACGTTCTGGATTTAAAAATCGTTCAAACAAAAGATCGTATTCTAAGGGATCCACATCCGTAATTTGTAAACAATAAGCAACCAGTGATCCGGCGGCAGAACCCCGTCCTGGGCCAGTAGTAATGTCATGATGGTGAGCAAAATTCATCACATCCCACACAATTAAAAAGTAATCATCAAACCCCATTTGATCAATGACCGTTAATTCGTGGGTTAATCGTTTTTGATAAGCTGTGATATCAGCTTTTTTATTGCTAAGTCTAGTTGCCAATCCATTTTTGGTTAATTTTTGAAGATAGGTTTTGGAATCAAATCCGTCGGGAACAGTAAACTCCGGTAATTCTGGTTTTTTGAAATTTAAGGTTACGTTACAGTTTGCAGCAATCGTTTCAGTTAGATCCATCGCTTCTGTTAAGTCATTTTTCCGATAAATTTCTTCATAGTCGGCTGCCGGCCGTAACCAATTATTACCTTGATAATCTTCAAATTGTTCCGGGTTGCGAATGGTTTCACCCTTGTCAATGTCCCGTAATACCTGTGTTGCAAAGTGATCCGTTGCATTTAAATAGTTTACTTCTGGCAATGCAATAACTGCCGTTTTAGTTGTTTTAGCCAATTGTTGCAAAGTATTTTGTAAAACAGAAGACTGCTGTGTATTGACACCGATCAAAACACTTTTTGCATCGGCCACGGTCTGAATTTGATTCAGTAGTTTTTGCGCAGATTGTGAATCACCACGTTCAACTAACATGACTAGTTCAGAATTACTGGCTGGAAAAATGATGTAAAGATGAGTCATAAACTCAGTAATTTGTGAATAGAAAATATCTGTTTCTTCAGTTTGAGTGTTTTTGGTAGTACTAATTTTCATAAGATGTTGATAACCTATTTGATCTTTTGCTAAAAAGATGACAGGAAATCGGTTGGTAGAATCAAGAGCTCCAAATAAATCTAGTTTTAATCCGAGAATTGGTTTGAGCCCTTCTTTTCGACAGGCATTATAAAAGTCTACCAACCCATACATAATATTATTGTCAGTTAAAGCCAGTGAAGAGAAGCCTCTTTGTTTGGCCACTTTTGCTAGTTCACTAATTCTCGTCGTGCTTTGTAACAAGCTATAGCTACTTGTGACCTGTAACGGAACAAAAGCCATAATTTTACCTCCCTTATCTCAACTTGTTTTCAACTACTCCCATTATACAAAAATATCACCGTTAAGGAACTAATGACATTTCAAGTGAGTTGATTTTTGGTGAAATTGTGCTAAACTATTTCTGATTGCGAGGTGTCCTGTAAAATGAAACAAGTTGTTATTATATTCTGGTCATTCATTTTTGGTGAAGTTATTGGAGCCGTCGGGGGTGCCCTAGAAGTTATGACCTACAAACCCTTAACCATTGGGATTGTTGCTGCAGTTGCAGCCTTGATTGCTTCAAATGGTATTAGCTTACTGTCTAGCAGTGATTCGGTTAAAAAATAGTTTTAAAAAAAGCAAAGATGATTTTTCATCTTTGTTTTTTTCTTTTTTATTTCAATGAATTATTTTCGAAAACCAAATGATTTGAAACAAGTTCAATGCTAACACTTGTATGAGGTTTAATACGCTGAGAGATGATTTCTTTAGCTAACGGTGTTTCTATCTCTGTTGAAATATACCGACGAAGAGGTCGTGCACCATAAGCAGAATCATATCCTTGTTTGGCAATCCATTCTTTAGCGGATGATGAAATTTGAAGTTGAATGTCTTGATCGGCTAATCTAGTCGACAATTGATCAACTAACTTGCCAACAATTTTTTCAATATCCTTTAAATTCAGTGGTGCAAACATAATTATGTCATCAATTCGATTCAAAAACTCTGGTTTGAATTTAGTTTGGGTAAGTTGCCGCACAGCTTGTTTAGCTGAATCTGAAATTTCACCCTTTTCATCAACTCCGTGGAGAAGAATATCAGAACCAAGATTTGAAGTCATGATTAAAATGGTATTTTTAAAATCTACAGTCCGCCCTTGTCCATCAGTCAAACGACCATCGTCTAAAACCTGTAATAAGATATTAAATACGTCCGGATGTGCCTTTTCAATTTCATCAAAAAGAACAATTGTATAGGGATTTCGACGGACAGCCTCAGTTAATTGGCCACCTTCTTCATAACCAATATAGCCTGGTGCAGCACCAACTAAACGTGAAACGGATTCCTTTTCCATATATTCAGACATATCAATTCGAACCATATGCTGTTCTGAATCGAAAAGGTTCTCTGCAAGTGCCTTAGCTAATTCTGTTTTTCCGACACCTGTTGGTCCTAAAAACATGAATGAGCCTAAGGGACGATTAGGATCCTGCAAGCCAGCTCTAGACCGCAAAACTGCGTCTGCAACGGCATCAACAGCTTCATTTTGACCAATTACACGTTCATGCAGGCTATCGGCCAAATGCAATAGTTTTTCACGTTCACCTTTAACCAATTTATTTACAGGAATTCCAGTCATTTTGCTAACTACATTAGCAATTTCGTTTTCAGTCACAGACTGTTCAACCAGCCAGTGATCAGAATCTTTTTGCTCTTGGGTCTGCAAAGCTGTTAGTTCGCCCTGCAATTTTGGAATAACACCATGTTGAAGTTTTGCTGCTTGTTCTAAATCATAATTATTTTCAGCTTCTTCTAATTTATGTTTTGCATCATCAAGCTCTGTTCGCTTTTTGTTAACAGTTTGAATAGCCTTTTTTTCTGATTCCCACTGTTTTTGAAGACTATTTTTCTTTTCTCTCGTATTAGCTAATTCGGATTTTAATTCAGTTAATCGTTTTTTTGAAGCCGCATCGGTTTCATTCTTAAGAGCCGTTTCTTCGACTTCCATCCTCATCAGTTGTCGATTGGTTTGATCAAGCTCAGTAGGACTTGAGTTCATTTCAACACGAATTGTTGCCGACGCCTCATCAATAAGATCAATGGCTTTATCAGGTAAATAACGGTCTGTAATATAGCGATTGGATAAATTGGCTGCTGCCACGATCGCATTATCATGTATTTTTACACCATGATGAATTTCAAAGCTTTCTTTTAACCCTCGCAAAATACTGATGGTGTCTTCAATGGATGGTTCATTGACTAAAACACGTTGGAAACGCCGTTCTAGAGCCTTGTCCTTTTCCATATATTCACGATATTCATCTAACGTAGTTGCACCGATCAGATGTAGTTCTCCTCTTGCTAGCATTGGTTTTAACAGATTTCCTGCATCCATGCTACCTTCCGTTTTACCAGCACCAACGATATTATGAATTTCGTCAATAAACAAAATAATCTTGCCGTCAGATTTCTTCACTGCCTTTAAAACGGCTTTTAAACGCTCTTCAAATTCACCCCGATACTTTGCTCCAGCAATAAGTGATCCCATATCTAGTGAAAAAATAGTTTTATCCTTTAAATTATCTGGAACATCTTTACGTGCAATACGCTGTGCCAGTCCCTCAACAATAGCTGTTTTTCCGACACCAGGTTCACCTATTAAAACGGGATTATTTTTAGTTTTTCGAGACAAAATACGAATAACGTCCATGATTTCCTCATCACGACCAATAATTGGATCCTGATGCCCAGCATGAACTAATTTCACCATATCAACGCCATATTTTTCCAATGCTTTATATTGTGTTTCTTGATCTTTAGAAGTCACGTGCTCTCCTCCCCTCATTTTTTTAATTTGTTTGGATAATTCTGCTGATGTGACGCCATTTTTCTTGATAAATGTGGTAAGCGGATCATCTATTTGAAGTAACGCTTGTACCACGATTTCTGAGGCAATATATTCGTCACCAAGCTGTTTACTTAATTGTTCAGCTTTCTGAAAAAGTTTGAACAAATTATTGCTTAAGGTTTGTCCGTACTGAATGTTATCTCCCTCAACTACTGAAACCTCATCAAGTTCACGGTCAATTTCTGCTTGTAAATCCTGATTAGCTAATCCTTGTTCTCCGAGTAGTGTCCCCGCCATTTGGTCCGGTTGTGCAAGAAACTTAAATAATTCGGGAATACCAATTACTTGATGTTTACGATTAATTGCAACCTTTTGAGCTTCAGCAAGAGCTTCTTGAACTGCATTTGTAAGATTATCTGGATTCAAACAAAATTCCTCCTTTTTACTAACAGCTTTAGGTTATATAAAAGTAAATGGATTTGTGTTTACTTTCGATTCCACAATTTCAATATGATTAGTTTGCACGATATCCCACGTACGAAATAAGGCTGTCAATTTTGGAATACAAATTTTTTCAATATTATGTCCTGGGTCAACAACGTTTAAACCATTGGCTAACATATCATGACCTGTGTGATAGTATACATCACCAGTTACAAAAATTTCCGCACCTTTGCTCAGAGCCTGCGGATAAAATTTACCACCATCACCACCAAGAACAGCAACCCGTGAAATTAATTTTTCGGGATTCGAAGAAACAAGTCGCAAACCTTGTAATTTAAAAATAGATTTAATTTCTTTTGCAAAGTTTAAAACAGAGATTTTTGTGGCTAAGTTTCCAATTCGACCCATACCGTACTGGTGGCCATTTTCATCAATGTAACCATTTAATAGACGTTGGGTATCAAGGAGCCCAATTTTATCAGCTAGCCAATCATTCATACCATTATCAGCAGCATCAAGGTTTGAATGAGCCGCATAGACCGTAATATTATGTTTAATAATTTGTGCATACATTTGATTTTGTGGATTTGCTAGATCTAGATTATGTGCCGAATGAAACATTACAGGATGATGCGCAATGATTAGTTCACAGTGATTGGCAATAGCTTCGGCAACCACCTCTGGTCGGACATCCAAAGTCACAAGTATTTTAGTAAACTCAGCGTCTAAATTACCAATTTGAAGACCAACCGGATCTCCTGGTTCAGCTAATTTTTTAGGCGCAAATTTTTCTAATTTGTTAACAAAGTTTCTAATCTTCAATGTGTAATACCTCTTTAATCAAACTAGTTTTCAAGTTCAGTTTATTTATACGTTCTTGAGGAATCTGCTTAGCCTGTTCCATTTGATGAATGGCGATCCGTTCGCGGGCTAACTCAGCCTCCCATTTTTCCTTAAAAATGGGGTTGGGTAATTTGTTTAAAAGTTCTGGTCCAAAGAGAAGTTGTTTCTTTGAATAAGAAAAAGTTTTATTCGTTTTTTTAGCTACAATAATTTCATAAATATGATGATCTTCTTTTAAGATTTGTTCCTCGGTAATGATATAGTGATTAGTCATTAACCAGTTACGTACACGATTTTCACCAACGTTCGGTTGTAAAATCAATGTTGTCACATTATCAAGTTTTTGTTTACCTGTTTCCAGAATTTGGGCAATTAATGTACCACCCATCCCAGCAATCACAACGGTATCAATATGGTCGTCTGGTCTGATAACGGCCAGTCCGTCGCCAAGGCGCGAATCAATTAAATTTCGAAGTCCTTGTTCGCTGATTTCAGTAGTGGCATTTTCATGGGGACCTTTGACAACTTCTCCCGCAATTGCAAATTCAATTAAATCTTTTTTTGCTAAATGTACCGGTAAGTACGCGTGATCAGAACCAATATCAGCAATTCGTGCTCCCGGATCAACAAAGTTTGCAACTGTTTGAAGTCGTGTAGACAATTTATCTGCATTCATAAAAAAACTCTTTTCTCTTTTTAAATTTATTATATCACGAGTAGATATTGCGCTAAAAAAATAGAATCTAAAGTAAAATGCGTAACTTTACTTTAGATTCTATAATTTAAATGCGCTATTCTAAGAAATCTTTTAGTTGTTTGGATCTTGAAGGATGACGTAACTTTCTTAATGCCTTGGCTTCAATTTGACGAATCCGTTCACGGGTCACTCCGAAGACTTTACCAACCTCTTCCAAAGTGCGTGTACGCCCGTCATCTAGGCCAAAGCGAAGACGCAGCACATTTTCTTCTCGGTCTGTTAACGTGTCAAGAACACCTTCTAATTGTTCCTTCAGTAATTCGTAGGCAGCATGATCAGCAGGACTTGTTGCATCCTGATCTTCAATGAAATCACCCAAGTGAGAGTCATCTTCTTCACCGATTGGAGTTTCCAAGGAGACTGGCTCTTGAGCAATTTTAAGGATCTCACGGACTTTTTCAGTTGGCATATCCATTTCAGCACCAATTTCTTCAGGCGTTGGTTCACGGCCAAGGTCTTGAAGCAATTGTCGTTGAATACGAATCAATTTATTAATGGTTTCAACCATATGGACAGGAATTCGAATAGTTCGTGCTTGGTCAGCAATCGCACGGGTAATTGCTTGCCGAATCCACCAAGTTGCATAGGTTGAAAATTTGAATCCCTTTCGGTAATCAAATTTCTCAACGGCTTTCATAAGTCCCATGTTTCCTTCTTGAATCAGATCAAGAAATTGCATGCCACGACCGACATAACGCTTAGCAATCGAAACAACGAGTCGTAAGTTGGCCTCTGCTAGTTCTTGCTTAGCACTTTCTTCACCTTTTTCGATTCTTAAAGCAAGTTCAACTTCTTGTTTAGCAGTTAACAACGGTACCCGACCAATCTCTTTTAAGTACATGCGGACAGGATCGTTAATTTTAACGCCTGCAGGTGCCTTGGTATCATCTAATTCTTTTTTGCTAATTTTTTGGGCTTTTAAAGCACGAGTACTTGGATCACCATTTTCGTCCACAACACTAATTCCAGCATCTTCAACCTTTTGAATGAGATCGTCAATTTGACGAACATCCAATTTAAAAGGAATTGCAATCTTATCCGAAAGTTCATCATATTTAAGTTGTTTGCCGGTCTTATTTGCTTTAATTAGTGCGTTGACTTCTTTTTTGTAAGCCTTAGTATTAAACACATTATCTGGACTTTTTGCTGATACTGCCTTTTTGGTTGTTGCTTTTCTAGTTGCTTTTTTTGTAGTTGTTGTTTTACTTGTAGTTTTTTTTGCCATAGTTAAATCCTCCCATGAACGTGTTAAGCACCTTGGCGTTGACGATACAAATCAATTAGTTCTATTGCTAACTTTTGCTGTAATTCGGTATTACCCATTTTTTTAGCTTCATTCAACGATTTTGTCTTAGAAGCAATTTGTTGGCTAAGCGGGGCTTCTGCCATAATCACTTTTACATAATCATTAACAGCTTGATCAATATTCTCATCATCTAAATCTTGCAAATCCAGTTCTGCAATGACATTTTGGAGTTCATTATCATGTACAAAGTCCATAAAGGCGGCTGAATCGTAAGAATCATGATTTTCAAAATATCCAGATGCTAACATATAAATTGTTTGATATTTCTCATGCACAAAATGAAAATCTGGTAGCCCGGTAAGCTTTAGCCAAACATTATGATCATAAAGTAAATAATTTAATAATCGTTCTTCAGCAATTTCCACTTTTCCAAGCTTTACTTGTTGTCGGTGATATTCTCGACTAATTGTTTGTGGTGGATTTTGTGTGGCCTGTTGCTGATGATTAGTAATACTTTGCTGTGAACGAATTTGTCGCAGTTGTTGGGCTAAATCCTGTGTTTGTACACCAAAATCTTTTGACAATTGATTCAAATATAAGTCTTGTTCGACTGTAGAGCCAAGATGACTAATTTCATTTAGAGCTCGTTCGATATAAGTTACTTGGTCCGCCTCATTATTTAAATTAAAATCTCGTTTCAAATAAACTAATTTAAATGCAGTTGGTGTTAGGCGTGCTGACTGAACAATCTCTTTAAATTGTTCAAATCCATGTTGACGGACATACTCATCTGGATCCAATTTGTCAGGAATCTCAATTACGCTTAATTTCAATCGACTATTTTGACCAAAAGCCTCTAAAGCACGATTGATTGCAGCCTGTCCAGGATCATCGCCGTCGTAACATATATCTAGTTGTGTTGTTGTTCGTTGCAGTAAATAAATTTGATCATTAGTAAAACTAGTTCCCATGGAAGCAATTCCATTGACAACTCCTGATTGATATGCAGCAATAACATCCATAAATCCTTCAAATAAGATTGCACGCTTTTCTTTACGGATAGCAGATCTGGCAATATCAAAGTTATACAGAACGTCGCCTTTACTAAAAATTTTAGTTTCAGGACTATTAATATATTTTGCTTGTGAATCAGCTTTATTTAAAATTCGACCAGAAAACGCAATTACATGACCTTGAGGATTCTTGATTGCATACATTACACGACCCCTAAAACGATCCCGTAAATTGCCCTGTTGATCCTCTATAAACAAACCTGATTGACGTAATAATTGATAATCTAACTTTTTTTCATCAAAAAATTCTTTTAGTAATTGTTCACCTGGAGCAAAGCCCAGCTGAAATTTTGTAATAATTTCATCGGTTAATCCACGTCCATGTAAGTAATCTAAGGCTTGTTGTCCCATTTCTGTATTTAATAAAACGTGTGTATAAAGTTTTGCTGCTTGATCATAAAGCTTAATTAGTTGACCTTGTTCACTATTTTGAGTCGCGCCAGAATTAGTTTCTGAATATTCAGTTGGAATTTTGATGCTCGCAAAATCTGCAATTTGTTTAACTGCTGCTGGAAATTCAATGTGGTTAAGTTCCATCAAGAATTTAAAAACATTGCCACCTCGTCCACAACTAAAACAATGAAAAATTTGCTTTGATTCAGAAACCGAAAATGATGCCGTTTTTTCTTCGTGAAACGGACAAAGGCCAAAAAAGTTCTTTCCTTGCTTCTTTAGTTGAACGTACTGACCAATCACATCAACAATGTTAACAGAGGTTCGAATTTGATCAATAAGATCTTCTGGAATTGCCTTAGCCAAAAAACGATTTCCTCCTCCCAAGTATACACTAAGCCACGATATCGACACATATCAAATAATACCGCCCTGGCACATAAAAAGCAATTAAAACGATTTAGTTCATTGCTATTAATTACAATCACTAGACTAAAATAATTAGGCACACTAATGACGTAACTAATAATAAAAATAATCTTCATTTACACTAATAAACATACCTGTAGACGAAGATTATTCATAGAGACTAAAGGTTGAAAGCTCAAAAACGCATCTCATTACCTGATACAAAAGTGTTTATGATAACAAAATTAGATTTAAATGCCGTTTTCCAGACCAGGTGAGTCGTAGGACGGCAGCCAAACTATTTTTCGGTGGTCAAGTCGTTTAACACCAGTTATTGAAGTGATTTTTGTACTTTCAACCTTTAGATAGAAGCTATAACTATTTAACAATCAATTCATTTAAATTACCGATAGAGAAAATTAATCTTGCCAAAATTGTGAGTTGTTTCAAACGATTCTCGCGAACTGCTTTGTCATCAACCATAATCATCGTTTGATCAAAATATGCTTCAATCAAAGGACGGAGTGATTGTAAAGCTTGAAAATTCTCGTTTAAGGTACGATCACTAGCCATTTTGCGGACTGTTTCAACGGCATCAAACAATTGTTTTTCAGATTCATTTTCAAATAATGAAGGATCAACGATTAAATTCTGACTTGAAAGGTCAGCTTTATCCGAAATTCGTAAAACACGAGTTAAAGCTTCAATATTCTCTTTAAAGTCTGTATCATTCTTGTGTGTTTCTAGAACTTTAGCCGCGTCTAGCATGTTTAAAATATCGGAATTGGAACCTTTAGTAACAGCTTCCACGATGTCATAACGTGCGTTTTTATTTGAAAACCACTGGCGTACACGATCCTTCATAAAATCACGAACATCAGTAGCATGATGAGTAAAGTCTAGATCGAAGGTTGCCTTTTGATCATGCAAATCTTGTAAAAACTGTTTTTGCAAACTTTGCATTGGAAAATGCCAATTTTGATCGCGCGTAATTCGAACAATTCCTAAAGCCTGTCGGCGTAAAGCATATGGATCGTTTGAACCGGTTGGGATTAAATCAACGGCAAAAAAGCTACCAATATCGTCAAATTTATCGGCAATTGCTAAAACAGCCCCCACTTTAGTTGCTGGTAATGCACCATCTGCACTAACCGGCATATAATGTTCCCGAATAGCAGTAGCTACTGCGGGATGCTCATTTTCAAGCAAGGCATATTTTTCACCCATTACCCCTTGAAGTTCAGGAAATTCGCCAACCATACCTGTGACAAGATCAAACTTATAAATTTCACTAGCTCGTTTGACATCAGCAAGCTCTTGTTCAGTTAAACCAACATACTTGCCAAGTTCTTGGGCAATAATTTGAACTCGCTGCATTTTTTCATACATTGAGCCAATTTTATCGTGAAAACTAACTTTCTTAAGTTTTTCAACATAGTAATCAATACTATGTTTTTGATCTTCATGATAGAAGAAGGCGGCATCTTCTAATCGGGCAGTTAAAACTTTTTCGTTCCCACGAATAACATTTTCTAAATGGTCTTTGTTACCGTTACGTACTGAAATAAAATTAGGTAAAAGTTGGCCCGCTTTATTTCGTGCATAAAAGAAGCGTTGATGGTCGCGCATAGAAGTTATTAAAACTTCTTCAGGAATTTCAAGATATTTTTCATCAAAATGACCTGAAAAGGCAGTTGGCCATTCAACCAAATTATTAACTTCTTCAAGCAAGTCAGCATCAACTTCGATATTCCAATTTTGATCAGCGGCAATTTTATTGATCTGATCTTTGATAAGTTGTTTACGTTTCGTTGCATCCGCAAGAACAAACACGGATTTCAGTTGTTTTTCGTAATCTTGGGCATTATTAATTGTGACGGGTTTACCAAGAAAACGGTGACCTTGAGAAATGTTGCTTGCCGTTACATCCAAAATAGAAAAAGGAATTACTTGATCATCTAAAAGAGAGACAATCCAGCGAATGGGACGAATATATTTAAAACTATAAGTAGCCCATTTCATCATCGTTGGAAAAGTCATTTTTTCAACAACATTTTTTATTTTTGGTAAAACATCTGTAACAGACTGACCCACTGTTTTTTTAGTGACATAAACATACTCCGTACCCTTGAGTTCTTTAAAGGTAATGTCATCAGTGGTTACACCTTGACCTCTGGTAAAACCAATTGCAGCTTTTGACCAATTGCCCTCTTTATCCAATGCAATTTTTTTGGCAGGTCCCTTAACTTCTTGTTCCTCATCTGCTTGCCGATCTGCTAATCCAGTAATCAAAATAGTCAAACGTCGTGGTGTAGAGAAAGGTTTAATAGCCGTAAATTCAATTCTTTCTTCGTTTAAGAAGTCGGTCACCCGTTTTTTCAATTGTTCAATACTTGGTGTTACTACATGAGCGGGAATTTCTTCCAAGCCAATTTCGAGTAAATAAGAATGTGCCATTATTTTTGGGCCTCCTTTTGATGATCTGAATTCTTTAAAAGTGGAAAACCAAGTGCTTCACGTTCCTGAACAAAAGCCTTAGCAACTGATTTTGCCATGTTACGAATTCGAGATAAGTAACCTGCACGTTCTGTAACAGAAACCGCTCCACGAGCATCCAATAAATTAAATGTATGACTACACTTTAAAATGTAATCATAGGCAGGATGCACCAAACCATTTTTAATTTGTGCCTTGGCTTCACGTTCATAATCATCAAATAATTGTAATAACATTTCTTGATTACTTTCTTCAAAAGAGTATTTTGAGTGTTCGTACTCAGGCTCTTTGAAAATTTCACCGTATTTTACACCATGACCCCATTCCAGATCAAAAACAGAGTCCACATTTTGAATGTATGAAGCCAAGCGTTCCAATCCATAAGTTACTTCGCTAGTTACAGGTGAAACTTCCAACCCACCAACTTGTTGAAAATAAGTAAATTGTGTGACTTCCATACCATCAAGCCAGACTTCCCAACCAACACCGGCACACCCCATTGAAGGATTTTCCCAGTTGTCCTCAACAAAGCGAATGTCATGTTCAAGGGGTTCAATACCTAAAGCTTTTAAACTGCCTAAATAGAGTTCTTGAATGTTTTCAGGTGATGGTTTCATAATTACCTGAAATTGGTGATGTTGATAAAGACGATTAGGATTTTCACCATAACGACCATCTGCAGGACGTCGAGAAGGCTCTACATATGCTGCGTTCCAAGGTTCTGGCCCGATAGCTCTTAAGAATGTATAAGGGCTCATGGTTCCTGCTCCTTTTTCAGTATCATACGCCTCCATTAACATACAGCCTTGATCCGACCAATAATGTTGTAGAGTCAGAATAATATCTTGAACAGCTAATTTATTTACCATTATGTGTCTCCTTTTTATTTTGAACACAAAAAAACCTACGCAGAAATAATCTACGTAGGGACGATTTATTCGCGGTTCCACCCTACTTCTGACAAAAGTCAGCAGCTTAATTTGCGAACTCCGAAACGCCAATTTTTTAAACACACTACTTAGTTTCACCATCCTAAGCTCTCTGCAAGTTCATTTAAAAAATTCTTTTCATCATTGTTCAGTATTAAATTCTTCTCTATACTAGGATAATTTTAGATTAAAGTCAATCTTTGAACGCCTTAATTCCAAGAATCCATCGTATCAATAAAATGTTTACTCTTTAGGTTCAAACCAACCTCGTCTTGATAAATTGTGTCAATTAAAGTTTTTAACCTTATCTTGGTTTCGTTTCGAACTTTAATTGATCGAATTTTTTGAAGTTGAATAGAACTTAATCTCTGTAAATAAAAGATAGTTCTGCGATCAAGATGTGAACGTTGCGGGTCAAGATGCCAATGATTTTGGCAGAGCATACCTCCAGAAGATTCAGAATAATCTAGTGGCAGATCGTTTCGCTGACAAATAACGCATTGCTGCCATTCTTGCTGAACCCCAAAAACCGGCAACAATTGAAGCTCGAAAATATGACTAATAATTTCAGGATCAAATCCTTCATTAATCATCGTTAAGGCGTTTGCTGCCATATCAAACCACACAGGAATTGACTGATTATCAGCAAAAGCTGAATCAATTAAATTCAAAATATAGGTAATATACGCATTGCGCTCAATATCTTGATTAATTTGTTCAAATTGAATTAATTTTTTTTCTGCATTTAAATAGCAAAGGCCATTTTCTCTAATTAAGCCCACATAAGTTCCTCTGGTAAAGGGAAGAATAGCGGCTGCCAATTTAAACCCTCTTTTTCTTGCTCCGCGGATATAGAACATTTTTTTCCCAAATTCACGCGTGAAAAATTTTACTAATTGGTCACGTTCCCGATAATCTTTACGAAACATGACAATTCCTTCAAATCGAGCTGTAGTTTGTACTGCCATTAAGAATTTCCTTATTAATAATTATCTTTTCGATAGCCATATGACTGCAAGAGTGATTGTTTATCTCGCCAACCTTCTGAAACCTTTACCCAAAGCTCAAGGTAAACTTTATCACCCAAAAGACGTTCAATATCTTCACGTGCCAAAGTACCAATTTTTTTAAGCATTTGGCCACCATGACCAATAATGATTCCCTTTTGTGTTGGTCGATCAACAATGATAGTTGCCTGAATATGAATTTTGCGTTTATCTTGTCGTTTTAAACTTTCAATAACAACTGCAACAGAATGAGGAACTTCCTGTCTAGTCAGCATCAAAACCTTTTCCCGAATTAATTCGGCCACAATAAAACGTTCTGGATGATCAGTTACTTGATCGTCTGGATAGTACTTTGGTCCCTCGGGCAATTCGGCTGCCAGCGTATCAATCAACTCTGAAACATTATTACCTTGAGTAGCCGAAATTGGAATTACTTCTTTCCAATTCAGTGCATCCTTGTAATTATCCATAATTTCAAGCAATTTATTGGGATTGATGAGATCAATTTTATTGATGATCAAGTAAACAGGCTTTTTTATCTGTTTCAAGCGTTCAATAATGAAATCATCACCGGCACCACGTTCTTCATTAGCACTAATCATGAACATGACTGCATCCACTTCATTTAGTGTTGATAATGAAGACTGCACCATAAAGTCGCCAAGCTTATTATGTGCTTTATGAATTCCTGGTGTATCGATGAAAATAATTTGTTCTTTGTCAGTCGTATAAATACCCTGAATCTTATTACGTGTTGTTTGTGGTACGTTACTCATAATGGCAATTTTTTGACCAATAACATAATTCATAAACGTTGATTTACCCACATTGGGGCGACCAACAATTGCCACGAATCCTGAATGAAACTTTTTGTTTGAACTTACCAAAGTATTTCTCCTATTCTAATGGACTAAAAGCATCCAAATTTTGGGAACAAAAATACATAATCCAATAATTCCCGAAAAGAAAGCCGCAATCAAAACTGCTCCAGCAGCCATGTCCTTAATGTGTTTACCTAACTCACTATAAGTCTTTTCAGTCACTAAATCTACTAAGTTTTCAGCAACGGTGTTCAAAGTTTCCGTCACAAACATCAATCCAATACAAGCAATGATCCAGTACCATTCTTCATTTGTTAAATGTAAAATCCAAGCAAACACAATCACAATGATTGCCAAAGCACTATGAATTCGCATGTTTCGTTCTTCGTGAAAAACGCGAATTAATCCGTTGTAAGCATGCACAAAAGACTGACTAAATGTATGATTTTTTTCAGTTTGTTTTTTATCTTTTAAGGCCATAAGCATTTAAAATTTCTTTCTGAAGAGGGAACATAACCTTCTGGTCTTCGGGTTTCATATGATCGTAACCATTTAAATGTAAAAAACCATGTACACAAAGGAAACCTAATTCCCGTTGATAGGAATGTCCCAAATATTCAGCTTGTTCCTTAACTTTATCAACGGAAATCATAAGATCACCAATATTCGGTGTGATTTCTTCCGCTAACTCATCATCCAAAATGATTGGATCTTCATCCGAATCGTCTTCAATTGCAAAACTGATCACATCGGTTGCCCGATCTACCTGTCGATAGGTTTTATTAATTTCGTGAATTTCATCATTATGCATTAATGTGACTGACATTTCGGTATTTGCTGCTAGTTTAAGGTAATCACCAGCAAATTCTAGGACTTTTTGAACTAATTCAAGATTTGTCTTGGGCTCTTCTTTTGTATGATCATAAATTTGAATATCCATAATCTAAATCTACTCCATTTTTAATTTGATTTATGTCCTTCATAAGCATTAATAATTTGTGCTACAACTGGATGACGCACAACATCTTCGGAATCAAATCCAACAAAACCAATATGGCGAACCTTTTGTAAAATTCGTTGTGCTTCAACTAACCCACTTCGAACACCATGGGGCAAGTCAATTTGTGTAACGTCTCCATTAACAATCATCTTAGAACCAAAACCTAATCGCGTTAAAAACATCTTCATTTGCGAACTTGTTGTGTTCTGAGCTTCATCAAGAATAACAAAAGCATCGTCTAGAGTTCGTCCACGCATATATGCCAAAGGCGCAATTTCAATAACGCCTCTGTCCATTAAACGAGTGGTGTGTTCGGCCCCAATAATTTGATAAAGTGCGTCATAGACCGGACGTAGATAAGGATCAACTTTTTCTTTAAGATCACCAGGCAAAAAACCAAGGCTCTCACCAGCCTCAACTGCTGGTCGAGTTAAAATTAATTTATCGACTTCGCCTCGTTTTAAGGCAGCAACCGCCATAACAACAGCTAAGTATGTTTTACCTGTCCCAGCCGGACCAATTCCAAAGGTAACATCGTTCCGTTTCACAGAATCTACATACTGTCTTTGACCATAGTTTTTAACCCGAACGGCCTTGCCTTTATTGTCTTTAATTAAAGTTTCCTTGTACATATCTTGAAAATAGTTCAAAGTTCCCTTATCCGCCATTTTCATCGCACTGACAACGTCTGCGCTGTTCAGTTGAATGCCTTGCTTAACTAATGACAAAAGGTTTTGAAACACATTAACCGTTCGTTTTGTCGCTTCAGCTTCGCCAGAAATTGTGATTTTCTCGCCAAATGGGTGGATAGAAACATTCATCCCTTCTTCAAGAATTTGTACAAACTTATCTTGATTACCAAGAAGTGACATTTCTTCGCTTGGGTTTGATAACAAAAATTCTTTTTCAATCGTTTTTTGTTCAGCCAAGTAACATTTGCTCCTTCTGATTAATTTGATGGTTATTTTCCATAACCACTCTTATCTATTAACTAAGCTGACTCTTTACAGCTTGATTAACTAACTTTCCATCTGCTTTACCTTTTACCTTAGGCATTACGGCACCCATTACTTTACCAAAATCAGATGTACCAGTTGCTCCCACTGAAGTAATTGTATCTGCAACAATTTTTTCTATTTCTTCTTTAGTTAATTGTTGTGGCATATACTTTTCAACTATCTTTAATTCAGCTTCGGTTGCCTTTACCAGATCATCACGATTGCCCTTTTTGAATTCGTCTACAGATTCTTTACGTTGCTTATATTCACGTGCAATAACTGTTTGTGCTTCTTCATCGCTCAGTTCATGGTTTACTTTAACTTTTTCATTCATTAAGGCAGCTTTAAGCATTCTAATCACACTCAAAGTATCCTTATCTCGCGCTTTCATTGCCGTTTTCATATCGTCTGTAATTATTTGTACTAGGCTCATCAGTATATCCCCTTATCAAAGTTTTTGATACAAAAAAAGCTCCTGATTTTCAGGAGCATTAAAAATTAGAAGCGTTTCTTGTTCTTGCGTTTTCTTGCAGCTTCTGATTTTAACTTGCGTTTAACACTTGGCTTTTCGTAGAATTCCCGTTTACGATATTCTTGTAATGTACCTGATTTAGAAACTGTACGTTTAAAGCGGCGAAGAGCGTCATCAAGTGACTCGTTTTTACGAACGACTGTTTTTGACATTTTGAATCCCTCCCTCCGAGCTCTAAAGTAACGACAAACTTATCTAATTAAATCTGCTGTTCTTTATTATTATACATAACATAGATTTTTACGTCAACAAAACAATTCAGGTTTATTCAAATTCATTTGAAAAATCATAAAACCGTTTTCATTCACGTCTCCGTATGGTAGACTTAACCTAAAAGGATGAGGGTGATTGATTATGTCAACAAAAGTATTTATAATTTCTGATTCAGTTGGTGAAACTGCGAATTCTGTTGCCAAAGCCGCTTCTGCACAATTTCCTAATGAAAAGTTTGAATTTGATCGTTATCCGTTTACACAGACAACATCTTTATTAGATGGTATCCTGAAACGTGCACAACGACAAAAAGCAGTGGTCTTCTCAACATTTGTTAATCCAGAGTTAAATAAATTTGCTAAAGAGCAATGTGAACAAGCAAAAATTCTGTATTATGATGTTTTAACTCCTGCGATTTCTCTGTTTAAACAACAAACCGGTCAAGAAGCTGCCAATAAACCTGGCACGGTTCATAACTTAGATGAGGGCTACTTTGATAAAATTGCGGCCATGGAATTTGCTGTTACTTATGACGATGGCAAAGATCCGACTGGTTTTTTAAAGGCGGATATTGTTCTTCTTGGTGTCTCAAGAACTTCAAAAACTCCACTTTCACTATACTTAGCTAATAAAGGTTTTAAAGTGGCTAATCTCCCGCTTGTACCGCAAGCTTCAATTCCAGAAGAAATTTGGAAAGTAGATCCCAAAAAGATTTTTGGTTTAACGACAACACCAGAAGTTTTGAATGATATTCGTCGACAACGAATGATTGCATATGGTTTGAATCCAGATTCATCCTATTCAAATACAGAAGGCATCAAATTAGAATTAGATTATGCCGATAAAATTTTCAAACGTTTGGGATGCTTAGTGATTAAAACCTCAAACAAATCTATTGAAGAGACAGCCACTCTAATCATGGAAAGTCTTGATGTGGACGTAAGCAAAGAATAAAAATGGACTAAAACAAAAATAAGTCTGAGAAAATTTACTTTCTCAGGCTTTTTTTATGTCACTGTATTTTACTTTAGGAAAGCATCAAAGGCATTTTGTTCAAGGACATCAGAAACTAAACTAGGATTGAATTTCTGGGCATTTAACATGGCAATTTCATAGCCGTAAGGTGCATATTTTTTCTTAATATTCTCAGGATCGGCAATCCAAGGGGTTTCCATAATT
Source organism: Pediococcus ethanolidurans (assembly GCF_001437405.1). Taxonomy (GTDB): domain Bacteria; phylum Bacillota; class Bacilli; order Lactobacillales; family Lactobacillaceae; genus Pediococcus; species Pediococcus ethanolidurans. The sequence goes on from NZ_JQBY01000009.1 coordinate 50,231, forward strand.
TTCGGAACATCTTTTAATTGATCATAGTGAGCAATTTTATTAAGTGCTTCAAATCCAATTGTACCTAGTCCAAGATCAGCATGACGATCTTTATGACTTCCACGCGGATTTTTAGAATCATTCAAATGGATAACCTTTAAATAAGATAATCCAATTTTTTGATCAAATTCATTTAGGACGTCATCAAAGTGATCGCGAACATCATAGCCCGCATCGTTAGTGTGACAAGTATCAAAACAAACGGAAATTTTGTCCTGTAATTGAATTCCTTTTATAATGGCAGCAATTTCAGTAAAATTCTTACCAACTTCTGTCCCCTTACCGGCCATTGTTTCGATGGCAATTTGGACGTGTTGATCTGCGGATAAAATTTTATTTAAACCCTTTACAATTTGATCAATGGCAGCATCGGATCCGGCACCCACATGTGCTCCTGGATGCAGGACAATTTGACTAGCACCCAGAGCGTCAGCACGTTTAATTTCATCCCTTAAGAAATTAATGCCAAATTGAAAGCTTTCTGGCTTCAACGTATTCCCTAAATTGACAATATAAGGTGCATGAATAATCAAATTATGAAGTGAGTTTTCAGCCATAAGCTGTTTTCCTTCTGGAATTCGCAACTCGTCAATTGGTTTTCGGCGTGTATTTTGTGGTGCCCCGGTATAAATCATAAAAGTATTAGCTTTATACGAAATGGCGGTCTCAACGGAACCTAAAAACATTTTAGGTGCTTTCATACTTACGTGCGAACCTAATAACATGTTTATCTCCTCCTAATTTGCAATGAGTTTCACAATTTGATTGGCTGCTGTACCATTTTCCCAACTCGTAAATTTTTCTTGAAAACGATCAAATCGATTATCGAAATTTGAAAAAGCTCCTGCCTGCTCAAAGATTTTGAGTTGTTGATAGAATTCTGTTTGTTTAGTTACAATCGGTCCAGGACATTCTTCCAGATAATTAAAATAGAATCCACGTAATTCAGTTGCATAATGAGTCAAATCATAAGGGAAAAATAACATTGGTCGTCGTAGATTTGCAAAATCAAACATCACTGATGAGTAATCCGTTATAAGTAAATCACTAATTAGGTAAAGTTGATTGATATCGGTATCAGCAAGAATTTTGACGCGTTTTTCAAAACCGCGAATATCAATATGATCCTTAACCAAATAATGGGGTCTAATGATCAGAATCGTGTCTGGAGAAACAACTGAGAAAAAGGTTTTTAAATCAAATGGCAAATTAAATCGATATCGTCCTTTATAAATGAAATCATCATCTCGCCATGTAGGTGCATATAAAATTACTTGCGTGGCATCTCGTCCCAGCAGAGTGCGTTTTAAATCATGAATGGTGCGTGAGTTGTTTTGTGAATATAAAACATCATTACGTGGGTACCCAGAACGAATAAACTTATTTTTAAACCCAAATGCTCGTTTAAAAATCTCTTCTGAATAAGCATTAGGAGCAATTAAATAATCCCATCTTGCCGCTTCTTTTATAAACTTCTTGTGATATTCTTCTGTAGTTGTTCCCGGGATTTCTACATTATCGATGTCAATTCCTAATTTTTTAAGTGGTGTTCCGTGCCAGGTCTGTATATATTGGGTACCGCGGTTTTTGTGCCACCATAATGGCATCCGAGAATTGAAAACCCAGTACTCAGCCCTTGCCACAACCCAAATCCATTTTATTGACCAACGCTTAAGCAATTGAATCTCTGGATTGGCTTTTTTCACTTTTGCAAATTGACTTCCCTTCACACCAAAAAATAAGGAAGTTGTGTATTCAGGATGTGTTAAAACCAATTCATGATATATGGCTGCGGGATTATCACTGATATCGCGACCGTTAAAACTTTCAAAAATAATTAAATGGGATCTAATCGGTAAACGGATAAGGCATTCATTAATCAAAATCAAGAAATAGCGAACAAAAATTTTAATGAATTGGCCAAACTTATGAGTCATTTAAATTTCACTCCGTTCCATTAAAAAGTTTATCGTCCGATCAGTTGCCTTACCATCATTAAATTCATTCCAGTTATTATTAATTTCTTTAATGATATTTGTTTGATCTTTTGGATTAACTAAAAAATCAGACAGCTGCGGCACAGTTGAAATAATAATTGCATGAAACTCGTCGGAAAAATCATTTTGTAAGCCAACTGTTTTTTTGAACTTATTTTGATCAAAAGTAAATAAACCAATATGACGTGCATTATCAAGCAACGTATAATCAAACAAAATTGATGAGTAGTCTGTAATAAGTGTATCCGCCACAGTAAGGAGTTCATCTGTTGAGATTTTCGGATCAATTGAAGTGATGAAGGACGCTTTTTGTTCCCAGTATTTTTCCAAATCTTGTAAATGTGGATGCAATCTTAAAATTAAAACTGCATTTTGAGGTAACTTTAAGTTCTCAAAATTTGGTGCAAATGAGAACTGAACATCTTTTCGATATGTTGGCGCATACAAGATTAAACGCTTATCCTTCAATTTGGGATAGCTTTTAAAAAAATGCGTTCTTACCTGAGTCATCCATTCATTATTTTTAAATTTATCTGATCTTGGATAACCTAAAGTTCTCATCTGGTGACCATCAAGTCGATAATTTATCCGAAAAACACTAGCCATCTTTTGTGAACCAACGACAATATCATCTGTTGCATCATACACCTTCTGAAAGCGCGATTGAGCTGATAAACTACGTTGACTTGTTGAAGGATCACTAAACCCAAATTCCTTAATTGCACCGTTTGCATGCCAAAGCTGAGTCACGCGCATCTGTTTTGTTTTCACAATAGCACCCATAAATGGAAAATAATTATCGATTAAAATCAATTTACTGCGCATTAACGTGGGAATGAGCTTTAAAAATAGTGAAAAACCATTATCAAATTTTATCAGCTGAGCATTTTCTAACTCGCTTAACTCTTTTGCATCTTTTTCAATTTTAGTTTGATAAAAGATCGTGAGTTTTAAAGGCGCAACTCGCTGAGCTAATTTTATGACAAACTCATTATTATTACCAAAACTCATAAGATAGGTTATTTGCGTTTTTCTTTGCCCTGCAAATATCGAAGACCAAAGTCGAACGAGAAACATATAAATAGTCTTCATTTCGATTGCTCCTTGATTTAAAGTGACGGTTCATAAAAGTGCCCAAGGATTGTGACACTTCCAGAGATACTTACAAAAGCCTTTGGATCAGACTCTTTCATTGCCATCTCCAAATCACTCATCTCGTAGCGCGAAATAATGGTAAACAAAATGGTTTTTTGATGATGATTATAGGCACCTTCTGCACCGTGGACAATTGTAATTCCACGGCGAATATGGTTTTGAACACTATCAATTACGCTCTTGGGACGATCAGTCACAATCATCACCTGCATTTTTTGTTGTCTGGTATACGTCATATCCATAATTTTGGCATTTACAATTAAACCAATTGCGGAATAAAACGCATATGGCCAGCCATACACATAACCGGCAGCACAAACGATAAAGGCGTTAAAGACCATATTAATGGTTCCAATGCTTTTTCCGGTTCGTTTTCGTAAAACCATTCCCAAAATATCTAGTCCACCGGTTGACAGCCCGTTTTTTAAGGCCAAACCAGTTCCATATCCATTCACTGCCCCACCAAAAATTGCGCAAATGATTGGATCCGTGGTTAATGTCATGGGGTGAAGGACTTTGATCATAATACTAGCTAAACCAACGGACAAAATTGTAAACAAGGTAAAACGATGGCCAATTTGTGCCCATGCTAAGAAAAACAAAGGTACATTTAAAACAAAGAGCATTAACGCGGTTGATAATCCAAATGGTAAATAATGATCACTTAGTGTGGAAATCAACTGGGCAAAACCAGTAATTCCTGAGGCGTAAATTTTACCTGGCGTCCAGAAAAAATTCATCGCAATTGAAACTAAAATCGCATAAATAAAGGCGGTTCCAGCCAGCGCTGTATATTGATGACGTTTAGCAATTTTTTTAAACTGTTTATCCATGAAAAGTAATTAATTCTCCTTTTCCCAGTGAGTTTTGATAAATGCTTCTCGTCCCCCAGCTTCTTGTTGTGCAAAGACGTCGGGATTTTTTTGATAGAAATCCTGGTGATAATCTTCAGCGGGATAGAAAGGTGCCACGTCCTCAACTTTGGTCACAATTGGTTTATCAAACTGTTCACTAATTGCCAGTGCTTTGCGTGATTGTTCAGCAATTTGACGTTGCTCCGGACTGTTCACAAAAATAACTGGTCGATAATTGTCACCACGGTCTTGAAATTGTCCCATTGCATCGGTTGGATCAGTTTGTTGCCAGTAAATTTGAACTAGTTGTTTATAAGACATAACTTCTGGATCAAAAGTGATTTTTACTGCTTCTGTGTGTCCAGTTGTATGTGATTTAACTTCTTCATAGGTGGGATTAACCGTATGACCACCGGTATAACCCGAAACTACCTTCTTGATTCCAGGTAAAGAATCAAAAGGCTGAACCATACACCAAAAACATCCACCTGCAAAAATTGCTGTTTCTTCTTTGCTCATTTTATCCAACATCTCCGTTAACTTAATCTTATATCGCTGCATTCAGGTTATATAGTATCATAACCCCATTTTGTTTTCTGATTTTTTGATCAAAAAATTAAAATCAGCCGGTAATTATGCATTACTCAGCTGATCGAAATTAGTTAATTATTCATTTTCATTATTTTCATTTACTGAAAATAAATGTAACTCTTGTAGTTGTTTCTCTGCCACTGGTCGTGGTGCCGAAGTCATTGGCTCTACAGCCTTGGAGTTCTTTGGAAAGGCAATAACATCACGAATGTTATCACGCTTTGCTAGTAAACGGGCAAAACGATCTAGCCCAATTGCTAAACCACCATGTGGTGGAAAACCAGTATCTAGCGCATCTAAGAGATAACCAAAACTCTTTTCAGCTCGTTCTTTGGTAAATCCTAAAGCCTTGAGCATCCGTCCCTGAAGTTCACGGTTATGAATACGAATCGAACCACCACCAAGTTCCAAACCATTGAGGATAATATCATAGCTTTGTGCATGTGCTTTGTGAGGATCCTCATCATCATTCATCAGATAATGAACATCTTCTTCATTTGGCATAGTGAATGGATGATGTGCTGGTACCCAACGCGCGTCTCCCTCATCATATTCGAATAATGGCCAATCAACAACCCAAAGGTAAGCAAACTTGTCTTCTGGGATCATATCTTGTTCTTTGGCAATGGTAACACGTAAATAAGCCAATGTATCTGCCACAACCTTTTTCCGGTCGGCCACAAACAACAATAAATCACCGCTCTTGGCTTCAGTAGCGCTTAAAATTTGATCACGAACAGTGTCTTCTTTAAAGAATTTAGCAATCGGACCAGAAAAACTGTCGTCAGTAACTTTCAACCATGCAAGGCCTTTTGCACCAAAACGTTTGATATATTCGGTATAGTTGTCAATTGCCTTTCGAGAATATAAGTTAGCCCCGCCAGGAACAGCGATTGCTTTAACTTGACCGCCATTAGCAATAGCACCTGAGAAAACTTTGAATTCAGAATCTTTCATAATGGTCGATAAGTCTTTTAGCTCCATTCCAAAACGAACATCGGGTTGATCTGTGCCAAAACGTGCGATAGATTCATTCCAAGTAATTCGATCAAATGGTAATTTGACGTCAATATCTAAGGTATCTTTCATAACCTTTGCAATTAGGCCTTCTGTCAAGTCCTGAATCTCTTCGGCATCTAAGAAACTAGTTTCCATATCAATTTGTGTGAATTCTGGTTGACGGTCTCCACGTAAATCTTCGTCTCGGAAACATCGAGCAATCTGATAATAGCGATCAAAACCAGCACCCATCAACAATTGTTTAAACAACTGTGGTGATTGTGGTAAAGCATAAAAATGACCAGGATAAAGCCGAGAAGGAACCAAATAATCTCGTGCACCTTCAGGGGTTGATTTCGTCAAATCGGGTGTTTCAATATCAATAAATCCCTGTGCATCAAAATAGCTGTGAACAGCTTGAGTGATACGATTACGAATCATTAAGCCACGCTGCATTTCTGGACGTCGTAAATCAAGATAACGATACTTAAGACGTAATTCATCTGAAACATTGATATTATCTTGAATATAGAAAGGCGGTGTCTTAGCTTTATTCAAAATTTTAGCTTCATGAACCTCTACTTCAACTTCGCCAGTCTTCATATTAGGATTAATTTCTTTTTCAGATCTGGGAACAACTTTTCCGTTTATTTCGATGACATATTCACTACGTAATTCATCCGCAACGTTCAAAGCCGTTTCAGAAAATTCTTTACTGAAAACTAATTGAACAATTCCTTCGCGATCACGCAAATCGATAAAAATAAGATTACCTAAATCACGTCGTTTTTGAACCCAGCCCTTTAAAACGACATCTTGATTTAAATACTGTTTATTTACTAAACCAGCATAGGTTGTACGTTTCATAATTCTCTATCTCCCTTACTTTTCTAAAAATTTACCAAATAATTTTGGAAAGTTTTTATAAACATCTTCCAGTTTCACCTGTTGCTCATCACCAGTTGCCATGACTTTTAAGTTAACAACTTGTTTAGCTAACTCATCATTTCCAATGGTCATCACAATTTTGGCATTCAAACGATTAGCAGTTTTAAATTGGGACTTAGGTTTACGATTTAAGTAGTCTTGATCAGCACTAAATCCATATTCGCGAACTTTTTCAACAATTTTTAAAGTTTCGGCCTTAGTTTCATCACCAATTGCCACCACGTAAACGTCTAGATCATTTGTTTTAGGTAAAGCAGCATTTTGTGCCTGCATTAATAACAAGAGACGCTCCACACCCAAACCAAATCCAATTCCTGGTGTCTCTGGACCGCCTAGTTCTTCAACCAGGCCATTATAACGTCCACCAGCACAAACGGTCACATCACCGTCTCCTAGGACCTTATCATGGGCCATAATTTCAAAGATTGTATGATTATAATAATCCAAGCCACGAACCATTGAAGATTCAACTTCATAAGGAATATTCAAATCACCCAAAAGTTGTTTAACAGTTTCAAAATGTTGCTTAGAATCATCACTTAGATAATCTAAAATAGATGGCGCATTAGCTACTAGTTTTTGATCATTTTTATCCTTACTATCAAGAACTCGTAAAGGATTACGATGTAACCGTTCCTTAGAATCATCACTAAGCTCATCAAAGTGTGGCTCAAGATAGGCAATTAATGCTTCTCGGTAGGCCTTTCTAGTTTCCTTGTCCCCTAAAGAATTAATAACTAGTTTAAAATTTTGAATACCTAGCTTTTTAAGTAAATGCATACCCATTGAAATTACTTCAACATCCAAGTTAGGACTTTCACTCCCAAAGGCTTCAACGCCAATTTGATGAAACTCACGAAGACGTCCTGATTGAGGCCGTTCATAACGAAACATCGGTCCCATATAATAAAGTTTTACAGGTTTAATCTGTTCCGGTCCATAAAGTTTGTTTTCCACAAAGGCACGAACCACGCCGGCAGTTCCTTCCGGACGAAGGGTAATGTGGCGATCCCCTTTATCATGAAAATCATACATTTCCTTCGTCACAATATCTGAAGTATCCCCTGCACTTCGAGAAAAGACCTCGAAGTTTTCAAACATTGGCGTTCGAATTTCATTAAAACGATAATTTGCAAATAATTTTTTTGCCACATTTTCAATATAACTCCATGCAACAGCTTCTTCTGGTAAAATGTCAGCCGTTCCTTTTGGACGTTGGTATTTCATAGTAAAAACCTCCTATTGATATTCAAAACTTTTAAAAATAAATAAAAAGCGCCCTTGTTTTCTACAAGGGCGCTCAGGCGCGGTACCACCTTAATTAAATTACTTATCTAGATAACGTATCACAACGGAATCTGATTTCAGATTCACCTCGAAAGTGTCTTTTAGCAGATCCCATACCCACTCACAGCAATGCTGGGCTCTCTGAAAAAGGTGACTGCCTACTATTTCTTTGTCTCTGGTTTTAATATTAAACTACCATTAAAATTACTAAACTATCTCTGTCCTGTCAAGGGTTCTAAGATAATTATCCCATTTTAATGACCATCTGGTATATAATAATTAAAAGAATCTGAAATACGGAGTATAAATATGAACGTTAATTTACGCAATTTTATCAAGAAAAATCAGCTTCAGTTAATTATTATCTCAATTTTTTTAATTGCGACAATTGGACTAACCTATGCGTTATTCTCTGACAAAACGGTTCGAGTTGGGCTTGATAACGTCACGGTTCGAATGGGTCCTTCTTTATCATACTCGAAGACCGGAACCGTCAATTCAGGAAAAAGAGTCACTGTTATAAAAAAGCAGGCTGGTTGGCTACGTGTGCGTTATGATGATGATCATTTTGGCTGGATTCCAAGTTGGTTAACCAATCGTAAATTCAATTTTAAGTCGGCAACTAATCTTTCGGAAGCAACAATCGTCTTAGATCCCGGACACGGTGGCAACGATTCTGGTGCCTTAGGTATTAATCAAAAGCATGAAGAGAAAACATACACTTTAAAAACTGCCAAACTTGTTCAAAAATCATTAGAAGCAAAGGGTGCTCGTGTAATAATGACACGCTCAAATGATGAATACGTTGGTTTGGCTGCACGTGCATCCTTGTCCAATAAGCATAAAGCGGATGCGTTTATCAGTTTTCATTACGATTCTGCACCAGAAAATAACTCTGGTTCCGGAGATACAACTTATTATTATCACAAAAAAACTTCTTTAAAATTAGCTGAATTAGTTAATAGTCAACTGAAAGCAAAAGTTAATTTAAATAATCGTGGTGTTCAGTTTGGCGATTTCGAGGTTATTCGTGATAATACCCAACCTTCTTTACTAATTGAAGGTGGCTATATCAACACTGCTAAGGACTTTAAACAAATTAGTAGTTATCAGTATCGAAAACAAGTAGCTTCTGCAGTCACAACTGCGTTATCACAGTTTCTTAATTAAAGAGTGAAAATACAAAAATATTCATGGTAACAAAATTAGATTTAAATGCCGTCTTCCAGCCCAAGTGAGCCGGAGGACGACAGTTAGACTATTTTTTGGAGTCTAAGTCGTTCAACATCAATTATTGAAGTTATTTTGATATTTGTAATTTTTATTTAAATAACAGGGATAGTTCGTTTAATGACTTTATCTGTTTTTCGGGGAAACTAGTTACCGAAATTGTATTGTCCGGATCAAAGAGAAATCCTTTGATTCCTGCATTGTGAGCCGCCAAAATGTCTAGATTACGATCTCCAATCATGATGGCGGTTTTTTTATCAACTTTATATTTTTGCAGCAAATAATTCAATGAAGCTGGATCTGGTTTACGTGCAAAATGATCAGAACCCGTAATAAAGCCCATAAATAAATGCTCAAAACCATGCACTTTTAATAATTTTTTAGCCTGATCATCTCGGTGCGTTAATAAAAAATTACGGCCATGCTTAGAAACATTTTTGTGGCAAACTGCAAGAGCTCCTACAAATGGCTTCGCTTGGTCAAGAAGCTGACTTTCGCAATTTGAATAGTCTTTTTTTAAGCCTTGTAAGTCTAATCGGTTTTCTGACGCATATTTTTCGAGCGTTTTTCCAAGCGAACCCTGCCGCATAGCGCGATAAAGTCCAGTTGCTTTTGAACTTCGAACACCATTTAATTGCAATGCCTGTTCAAAGCTTTTGACCATAATTGGGTACGTATCAAATAATGTACCATCAAAATCCCAAAATAAATCCATAATACAAACTCCTATCTTTAAGCCTGATCCGTATCAAAAATAATCGTAACTGGTCCATCATTTTGCAGATCAACTTGCATATCTGCCCCAAATTTACCGGTTTCAACTGCAATACCAGCTGCTTGTAACTTTTGATTGAAAAGTGTATAACATTTTTCAGCATGGTCAGGATCCCCTGCTTTGGTAAAGCTGGGACGATTACCATGCTTGGTATCCGCATAAAGTGTAAATTGTGAGACTGATAAAATACTGCCGTTTACTTGTTTTAAATTCAAGTTCATTTTTTGATTTTCATCTTCAAATACACGCAAATTAACTATTTTGTGAACTAAATAATCTATTTGCTGTGTTGTATCTGTATTTTCAATACCAACTAATAATAAATAGCCTACACCGATTTTTCCAACGACTTGATCTTCAATTGCTACTTGGGCATGACGAACGCGTTGTAAAACTACTTTCATTTCTTATACCTTCCTAAATTAAAATAAAAGCTTCAAAATTTACACTTCAATCAACAAAATTAAGATCAAAGTTAAATTTTGAAGCCAATGATAAACTTAATGTGTTGGCCGTTTGACCACGTAGACATCTTTAACAGTTTTTAAATTATCCATAATATGATTTAAATGTTCCAAATTTCGAACACCTACCGTCAAACTAATGGTTACCATCCGATTATGATCAACTTTTCCGTTAACTGAATTTAAGTAACGCGTCGTATTATTGACCTTTTTTAAGATGTCATTTAACATGCCATTACGATTATAGCCTTCAACCTCGAGATCCGCTGCATAATTGTTGTGCGTATCAGTGGGATCTTCCCATTCAACACCAATCAAACGCTCATCTTGATCCTCAGCATGGGTCACATTCGGACAATCTTCACGATGAACCGAAACACCACGTCCCTTTGTAATGTAACCGACAATTGGATCTCCTGGAACCGGATTACAGCAATGACTCAATCGAACTAAAAGATTGTCAGCTCCCTCAATAATAATGCCACTTGAAGAACTTTTCTTTTTTCGTTCCTTTTCTGAATCATTTTCATTTGAGATCGTTTGGTGTTCTTCAAGAAGTTCATGTTCCTCTTGTCGTTTGCGATCCTCTTCTTGTTTGGCACGGACATCATCTGTCAGACGGTTAGCGACACCTACTGGGGCAAGATCACCAAATCCAACAGCTGCATACATGTCATCAATCGAACTATAGTGTAACTTGTTCGCAACTTTTTCCAATTTATCAGTCTCAAGAATAGTTAACGGATCAAAACCAGACTGTTTCAATTGGCGTTCAATAACTTCGTGCCCTTTTTCAATATTTTCAGAACGATCCTGTTGGCGAAAGAATTGTTTGATTTTATTACGAGCACGCCGGGTTGAAACTAAGTTAATCCAATCCCGACTCGGACCCGCCGAACTTGAAGAAGTCAAGATATCTACAATATCACCATTTTTAATTTTGTAGTCAAGCGGTACAATTTTACCATTTACTTTAGCACCAGTTGTATGATTACCAACTTCAGTATGAATTGTATAAGCCATATCAAGTGGTCCGGAGCCCTTAGCGAGTTCAAAAACATCTCCCTTTGGTGTGAATGCATAAACGCGATCACCAAAAAGATCTCCCTTTACAGAATCCATAAAATCAGCGGCATCTTTACTTTCATTCTGTAATTCGACGATTTCTTTAAACCAATTTAATTTCTTTCCAGTGTCACTAGTTTGAACTTTGTCGGTTTTACCCTCTTTATATGCCCAATGTGCGGCAACACCATATTCAGCCACCCGATGCATTTCTTCAGTCCGAATTTGTACCTCTAGTGGTTTGCCTTCTGGACCTACCACAGTAGTATGGAGAGATTGATACATGTTAGCCTTAGGCATTGCAATGTAGTCTTTAAAACGACCAGGCATTGGCTTCCAGCGTGTGTGAATGGCCCCTAAAACAGCATAACAATCTTTGATTGAAGTGGTAATTACTCGAATAGCCAACAAATCATAAATTTGACTGAACTGTTTATGTTGATCCACCATTTTTCGATAAATGGAATAAATATGTTTGGGACGACCGTAAATATCAGTTTCATGAACTTTTAAAGCATCCAATGCATCTTTAATATCTTTGATGGCCAAAGCAATGTATTCTTCACGTTGATCTCGTCTAGAATTCATTAAATGTGCAATTCGATAATACTGTTGTGGATTTAAATAACGTAACGAGATGTCTTCTAGTTCCCATTTAATGGTACTAATTCCTAAACGATCAGCAAGTGGTGCATAGATTTCAAGCGTTTCATTGGCAATACGCCGTTGCTTATCTGGACGTAAATGTTCCAACGTACGCATATTATGCAGGCGATCAGCAAGTTTTACGATGATTACCCGAATATCCTTGGACATTGCCAGCAGTAATTTACGATGATTTTCTGCCAGTTGTTCTTGATTAGATTTATAACGAATTTTACTAATTTTAGAAACGCCATCGACAATCACGGCAACGTCATGGCCAAAAAGCTCCTCAATGTCCCCTAATGTAATTAGGGTATCCTCAACAGTATCATGTAGAAAACCAGCACAAATTGTTGCCGGATCCATTTTAAGTTCCGCTAGGATTCCCGCAACTTGAATGGGATGCATAATGTATGCCTCACCTGATTGACGATATTGGTCCTGGTGAACATAGGTGGCAAAATCACAAGCTTTCTGGACAATTGCCACGTGATCGGCATTCATATATTTTCGACACATATTTAAAACATCTTGAGCAGAAAGAACTGGCTCTTGTGACATAAAAAAGCCTCCTTTTAATTTTTAAGATAAACTAAATTTAACTTGTTAACCCATAAGCAATATAGCTGGTGGTTAAATAAACAATCACAAAATAATAAGCGTATTTTGGTAAAAACAGGTAAACCCCCAGTAAAAAGAAGATGGGGAACAACCATAAAAGCGCCCAATTCGCACGGTTAGCCTTAATCAAAGAACCTAGAATTATAGCAGCCAGCGTGTTAATGATCATTAAAAACCATAAATCAATAAAAACATGTGAAGCACTTGTAATATGTAAAACAAACGGAAGTAAGACACCTAATACTATTCCAGCAACCCAATACCGCCATTTTATTTGGACAAAAAATTTCAATGATTTATTCAAATTTATCCCTCCGCTACTGACTCTCAAAGTTTATTGCTTAATTCTACCGCATTTCTTTTAAAACGGAAATAGCGGATAGTAAATATAATGGTGCCGTTTCAGCACGCAAAATTCGGGGTCCTAATCCAACACTAGTGAAGTTAGCTTCAGTTAAGCTTTTAATTTCACTAACAGCTAAACCGCCTTCGGGACCAAATAACGCTAACATCGTATTTCCAGTTTTCATTTGCGTAATTTGCTTTTGCAATTGAGTATGCTCACCTTGTTTGGCCGATTCTTCATAAGCCACGATTTTAAACATGCCTGGCCATTTTTCTAGCGCCTGTAAACTTTCATAATAGGTTACCGTTGGAATATAATTTCGATGTGATTGTTCTGCCGCCGATTTGGCAACTTTTTGAAGACGTTCAATTTTTCGCGTCACTTTTTTGGCTGGCCATCTAGCCACGGAAAATTCAGTTGGCAAGAATATAAAATGGCGTGCGCCAAGTTCAGTTCCCTTTTGAACAATATATTCACTTTTATCGCCCTTAGCTATTCCACAAGCAATTGTCACTTCTATTGGAAGTTCAGCAGTTTTTTCAAGTTGTAAAATTGGAAGTATGCTAGCTGACTGTTCTCCAATCTCTTGAATTTTACCAACATAAACTTGATGAGTACTTGCAACAAATTCCGCCTGATCATTAACTTTTGCACGCATAACTTTTATTAAATGATGAAAATTATCACCGGTCACCGAAAACAAAACTTGGTTTTGAATTGGTTGTTCAGTAAAATAACGCTGCATATAATCCACTCCCATTTGGCAGATTTAATTTTTAGTCGATGTTAATTCTGTTGATTTTTTGGCAACAACGGCCCGCCAATCTTTCATTTGCAAAATTTCTTCAATTTCGAAATCTGCTTTTTTAAGATCAGCAAGAATAAGTGGTAGTTTCTCTTTGATAATACCAGAAGTAATGAAAATACCACCTGGTTTCAAACATGCTTTAGCTTGTGGTACAAGAGGTTCAATAATTTCTGCCAGGATATTTGCCACTATAATATCTGCCTGTGCTTGAATACCTTCCAGTAAATTGTTTGGTTTGATCTCAATATTTTTAACATCTGGATTTAATTTTAAATTTTCCAGAGCAGAATCAACGGCTACCTGATCCAAATCAAAAGCCTTAATGTTTGCAACTCCCATTTTACTGGCCGCAATACTTAAGACACCAGAACCAGTTCCAACATCAATAAGTTCCTCACCACCACGTATATACATTTCTAAGGCCTGCAAGCATAACCTTGTTGTTGGATGAGTTCCCGTTCCAAATGCCATTCCAGGGTCTAGCTTTAATACCTTTTCTTCATCAGCCGTTTTTTGATACGTTTCCCAATCAGGAACAACAGTCAAATAGCGTGTTATTCTCACTGGATGGTAATATTTTTTCCAGGCTGTTTGCCACTCTGTTTCTTCCAGTGGCTTTCGGAGGACTTTTGCCGGAGCGGGATTCAAATTAAATTTCGTAAGTCCTTCTACCTGTTGTTTGATTTTAGGAATTAACTTTTCCACATCTACCGAGTCTGGATAATATCCGGTTACTGCCGCACCACTTTCAACGTGGGGAATATCGGCCAAATCTAAAATTTCTCCGAACTTACCAGCCCGTAATTTTTTAAAATCTTCAGCATCTTCTATTTTAACGCCCTTAGAACCAGCCGTCTCCAAAATGTTACTAACGGCTTCAACTGCTTCATTTGATGTTTGTACACTTATTTCTGTCCATTTCATTTGTAAACTCCTCTTAGCTCCTTATTGCCAGCCATAATTTTTAGAATCAATATCACGTTTACGCATTCTTGAAACATAAGGATTCCCTGCAACAAAGTAACGTAATGGTTCATTTGTCCAAATTCCCTTATTTGGCACACCGATTCGACCACTCACTTTGATAACTGCAGGTGTTTTAAAATTTTGTAGATCTAAACTCAAAGGTCCTTCATTCAAACGACTGCCTTTCAAAATTTTAGGAATACCAAACGCTTGCATTAATTTACCGGGTCCATTAGTCAGTTCAAACAGCTGATGTACCTCTCGATTTTTTTGAAATTGCGTTAACCCCTTTTCAGGCTGTATTGCCCGAATTAAAACTCCCTGCGGATCATTTTCTTTTTGAGTAATTAGGTTCAAAAGTAGCTGCGTACGCATTTGATAAATATAAATTGTTCCCGCTTCATGATACAAGGGCTCATTTTTAGGAGTGCGATGCCCTTGAAATGCGTGAGCTGCCTGATCCTTAGGTCCAATGTAGGCCTCTGCTTCCACAATAAAGGCAGTCATTACTCCTGTTTTTGTTTGAAAACAAAGTCTTTTTCCTAATAATTTTTGTGCAATTTCTGCAGTCGTTCCACTTAGTAAAAATTTTTGAACTTCATTAAAAGTTGTTTGCATACAAACTCACCAATCTACGTAACATTATTTACATTACTTGTATTTTACAGCTTTGTCTGCAAGGAAAGCAAAAAAAGAATTTAGTTCGCGTTAAGAACTAAACTCCTTATTTCAATTACTAAAATGATAAATTTATTTTTTCTGTTTTTCAAATTCTCTTTCACTCACTGCTTTTTGTGGTAAAACTAAATTTAAAATAATTCCTAGGACCGTTGCAACGGCCAATCCAGAAAACTGATACTGTCCAAGTTGTAGATAAGCATTTCCAATTCCAATAACTAAAATGGCAGAGGCAATCATAAGATTTCGTTTAATGTTGAAATCTACTTTTTCATCAATCAAAACTCTCAATCCATTAGATGCAATCGTGCCAAACAGAAGAAAACTGATTCCACCGATGACAGGTGAAGGAATACTTTGAATTAATGCACTTAGTTTACCAATAAAACTAAAGATAATTGCGAAAACACCGGCACCAGCCAAAACATAAACACTGTGAACTTTTGTAATTGCCAAAACACCAATATTTTCACCGTAGCTTGTTACTGGAGGTCCACCAACCAGACCCGCAATAATGGATGCCGTCCCATCACCTGCTAAAGTATGATTTAATCCTGGATCCTCAAAGAAATTACGTTTAGTTAATTTGTTTAAAACCATAATATGACCAGTATGTTCAGTCATGGTTACAAAGGCAATTGGAGCTAAGCTTAAAACGGCTCCCCAGTAAAAATGAAAATGATAAGTTAAAAATGGCACTTGAAACTTAGGAAGTGAGAACCAGGAAGCAGCCATAACTCCGCTAAAATTAACAATTCCAAACAAAACCGCAACAAGATAGCCAACTACAATACCTAAGAGAATCGGAATTAGGCTAATAAAGCCCTTCAGATACATATTAAAACCAATCGTAACGAGCAACGTAATCAGCGCTACAGCAAAATATCGCCAGTCGTAAGTCGTTGAACCAGAAGCAAGGGTTCGCATTGTCGCATCAGTGGCTGCGGTTCCTGCTAAGGACAACCCAATAACCATTACAATCGGGCCAACTACAATTGGAGGCAAAATTTTATTGATCCACTCAGAACCAACAAAACTCACAATCAAAGCAACAATTAAGTAAACCAAGCCAACTGCAACAGTTCCTTGGGCAATTCCCGGATAGCCGGTTGTCTTCATTAAGGCAACCATCGGAACAATGAAAGAAAAACTGGAGCCCATATATGCAGGGATTTTTCCTTGGGTAATAAGTATGTATATTAGGGTTCCAACACCAGAACTAAAAAGCGCAATTCCGGGATTCAAGCCAACTAAGATAGGCACAAGAACCGTTGAACCAAACATGGCAAACATATGCTGAATCGACAAGCCAATCCAGTGTCCTAATGTTGGACGATCATGAATATCTAAAACAACATCGTCATTGTGAAAATTATTTGTTTTCGCCATCTAAAATCCTCCTAATATATTAAAAACCCCTTCGAGTCGAGTGGCTCAAAGGGGTTCAGAATAATAGTTAGACTTTATTTATTCTAGACTACCTTTGAAGTCTCACAGGACATCTTTAAAGGTTTCATTAACGTTAAGATACACTTAATATGTTTAAACGTCAACCAAATTCACACTAAAAATTTTTTGAATCAAAAAAACGAACGACCTGGATTTAACCTGTCATTCGTTTATTACTATCTGGTTTTAATTTTGTCGTCAGCATTTACATCAGTATCCTTTAACTGACTTCTTGTTTTCTGATTGACATGCTGTTTTAAATATTTTATCAGATCTGATTCACGTTTGAAAATTCGTGGATGCTGTTGCTTATGCAAACGCAGATCAATTTCGTTAATTTTAATTCGTCCCGTCCAAGTATGAGAATATTTAATAATCAAACGATTATTTAGATCTTCTTTCCCAAACTTAAAAACATAAACACTCTCAGGAGTCATTAAAGGTCTGATATAACGTTTTTCATATTTATATTTATTGGAGTTCATGAACTGTTTCGTTCGCTTTAAAATAAATAACACCCCCAAAAAATTTGCTTAAAGCATCTCGATTTCGTTTCTAGTTAATCATTATATTAAGCTATTCCCTGAAAAAAGTAAACTAATTTGACCAACTTATTTGCTACCCGTTGAAAATAATGAGAGGCAACCATTCAATAAATATTTAAAACAATTCGATTAATTATTTCTCATTTTGTTCGGTATCAGTCTTTAAAACAGCCATGAACGCCTCTTGCGGAATTTCAACTGTTCCAACTGCTTTCATTCGTTTCTTTCCTCGTTTTTGCTTATCCAAAAGCTTTGCTCGTCGATCAGGATCTCCGGTATGAATTTTTGAAGTTACATCTTTTCGATAGGCTTTAATATTGGTTCGAGAAATAATTTTAACCCCAATTGCAGCTTGAATTGGTATTTCAAAGTTTTGCCGTGGAATAATCTTCTTTAAGCGACTTGTAATTTCAATGGCTCGTTGTTGGGCAAAATCCCGATGTGCAATAAAACTTAAGGCATCAACTTTTTTACTGTTTAAAAGAATATCAATTTTCACTAAGTCACTTGGTCGATAATCTTCCAATTCATAATCTAGTGATGCGTAGCCATGTGTACTAGATTTCAATTTGTCAAAGAAATCAAAAATGATCTCCGACAAAGGTAAATAATAGACAACATTTACGCGATACGTGTCCAAATAATCCATTGTATCAAACACACCTCGTCGATGTTGGCATAATTCCATGACAGCACCTACGTAGTCATTAGGAACCATGATAGAAGCTTTAACGAACGGTTCTTTAACATCTTTAATAGTGGCCGAATCTGGCATTTCAGAAGGATTTTCAACAACCATTTCACTTCCATCAGTTAAATCCACATGATACGTTACGGAAGGTGCGGTTGTAATTAAGTCCAAATTAAACTCTCGTTCCAATCGTTCCTGAACCACATCCATGTGCAAGAGGCCCAAGAAACCACATCTAAATCCAAATCCTAAGGCTTGCGAAGATTCTGGCTCAAACTCTAGAGCGGCATCATTTAATTGCAGTTTCTCAAGGGCTTCCCTTAAATCATTAAATTTTGCATTATCGGTTGGGTATAAACCAGCATATACCATTGGGTTCATTTCTCGGTAACCATGCAAAGCTTCTTTAGCAGGTTGTTTAACATCAGTAACCGTATCACCAACACGAGTATCTTTAATGTCTTTGATACTTGCCGTTAAATAGCCAACATCCCCAGCCATTAAATAATCACGTTTAATTGGCTTAGGTGAATTGACGCCCACTTCATTGACTTCGTATTCACTACCACTATTCATTAAACGGATGTGATCACCTGGTTTAACCATCCCCTCAAACAGACGGATGCTTAAGACAACTCCACGGTAATCATCGTATTTTGAATCAAAAATTAAAGCTTTCAAAGGCGCTTTTAAGTCACCTTCAGGAGCTGGAACCTTAGCAACAATTTGTTCCAAAAGTTCTGCAATACCAATTCCCTTTTTGGCACTAGCAAGGACCGCATCAGATGCATCTAAACCAATTACATCTTCAATTTCAGTGCGGACTCGTTCAGGATCAGCAGAAGGTAAGTCAATTTTATTTATTACTGGCACAATCTCTAAATCGTCGTCCAAGGCTAAATAAACGTTCGCCAATGTTTGTGCTTCCACACCTTGCGCTGCATCAACAACGAGAATTGCCCCTTCACAAGCCGCCAAACTACGTGAAACCTCGTAGGAAAAATCAACATGTCCGGGTGTATCGATTAAATGAAAAATATATGTTTCACCATTTTTTGCCTTATAATGCAATTCTACGGCATTTAATTTGATTGTAATTCCACGTTCACGTTCTAGGTCCATTGAATCAAGCAGTTGATCTTGCATATCACGTTTGGCAACTGTATCGGTTAACTCTAAGATTCTGTCTGCCAGAGTGGATTTCCCATGATCAATATGGGCAACAATTGAGAAATTTCGAATATGTTGCTGACGATCTTTTAAATCTTTGTATTCAGGCATTTTAAATCTCACTTTCATGTAACTTCATTCATCCTATTATAGCAACGTTTGAGGCCAATCTCAATTATTTCATTTGCATACTAATTTACAAAAATAAAAAACACGTCATTAAATGTTTGAAGATTTCAACATGAAAAACAAGCTGCTTGTTGAAAGTCCACCATTTAATTCGTGTTTAATACACATCATTTAAATTTATCAAAAAAACCGTTCTTACCAGTACCTGAAACTTTTTCGCCACCTGCTTTAGCAAATGCCTTCATGGCTTCTCTTTGCGCGGTATTCATATTCTTCGGTGTTTCAACAATTACTGTAACTTGTTGATCACCCGTTCCATTTCCTCTTAAGCGAGGTGCACCTTTTCCACGTAACCGGAATGTAGTTCCCGTTTGGGTGCCAGCTGGTACTTTCATTTTAACGTCACCGTGAACTGTTTTAACTTGAATTTCATCACCTAATGCCGCTTGTACAAAACTAATATGTTGATCTAAATAAATTTCAGCACCATCACGTTTAAAGACCTTGCTTGGGGCAACCCGGAAGATAATAAACAAATCTCCATATCCGCCGCGATTAGTTCCGGCTTCACCTTGACCTTGAAGTCGCATTTGTTGTCCATCTTCAACACCAGCAGGAACCGTTACTTTGACTTCATGACGTTCATTGACATGGCCGGTACCTTGACAAGTTGGGCACTTCTCTTTGATTTCTTTACCAGTACCATGACAAACATCACAAACTTGTTGTGAAACCATGCGGCCAAGTGGTGTATTCTGAGTAACCTGAATATAACCTGCCCCATGACATTTGGCACACGTAACAGGTGAAGTTCCAGGTTTTGCTCCAGAACCATCACAGGTCTTACAAAGTGCTTCACGATTGTATTTAATGGTCGTCTTCTTACCAAATACGCCCTCTTCAAAAGTAAGATCCATTTGGTATTGAAGATCTTCACCTTGTTGCGGTTGATTAGGCTGCGCACTGCGAGTTCGACCGCCACCGCCAAAGAATTGACTAAAGATGTCGTCAAAACCGCCATTACCACCACCAAAACCACCAAAATCGGCAGAATTAAAGCCACCGTTACCGCCACCAAAACCGGCATTAGCATCAGCAGAACCATATTGATCATAACGTGCACGTTTTTGATCATCACTTAAAACTTCATAAGCTTCATTTACATCTTTAAATTTTTGCTCCGCACCAGGAGCTTTATTTAAATCTGGATGGTACTTTTTTGATAACTTACGATATGCCTTTTTAATTTCATCGGCAGATGCATCTTTGGATACTCCTAGGATTTCATAGTAATCTTTATTCTCCGCCATTATGAACCTCCATTTTTATCGATAAACTTAGAATATCATAGACTAAATGTAATAAAAAGCCAAAGTCCATATGACTTTGACTTTTTATTAACAATCAAGTAATTATATTACTTCTTTTTGTCTTTGTCAGGATCTACTTCTTCAAAGTCACCATCAACAGTTCCTTTGTCATCTTTGTTATCAGATGAAGTTGAACCATCCTTTTGATCACCCTTAGCTTTTTCCTGTTGTTGTGCTTGTTGATATAGTTTTACCGAAAGGTCCTGAACAATCTTATTCAAGTCATCCTTCTTGGTCTTCATATCTTCAATATTGTTATCTTTTTGAGCTTTCTTCAAAGCATCTTCGGCGTCTTTAGCCTTTTGAATTTCTTCTTTAGATACTTTGCCATCCATCTCTTTCAAAGTCTTATCAGTTGTAAAGATTAATTGTTCGACTTCGTTCTTAAGATCGACTTCTTCTTTACGTTTTTCATCAGCAGCCTCGTTTTCCTTGGCTTCTTTCATCATACGATCAATTTCTTCATCAGAAAGACCCGATGAACTCTTGATGGTAATCTTCTGATTCTTGCCAGTACCCTTATCGGTAGCTGAAACATTTACGATACCATTTTTATCAATATCAAATTTTACTTCGATTTGAGGTACACCACGTGGTGCCGGTGGAATATCCGTTAATTGGAATCTTCCAAGTGTTTTGTCATCAGCAGCCATTGGACGTTCACCTTGTAAAACATGAATGTCTACAGCTGGTTGACTGTCTGCAGCCGTTGAGAATACTTGTGATTTACTAGTTGGAATTGTGGTATTACGATCAATCAACTTAGTAAATACACCACCCATAGTTTCAATACCTAATGAAAGAGGTGTGACATCAAGTAAGACAACATCCTTTACATCACCTGTTAAAACACCGCCTTGTACAGCAGCACCTAAAGCAACCGCTTCATCTGGGTTGATTGAGTGATTTGGTTCCTTACCTGTCCAATTTTTAACTGCTTCTTGAACGGCTGGAATTCGGGTTGAACCACCATTAAGGATAATTTCATCTAAATCACTTGCAGAAAGATTAGCATCACGTAAAGCGTTGTCTACAGGAGTCTTAGTACGCGCAACTAGGTCAGAAGTCATTTGATCAAATTGTGCACGAGTCAAAGTCTTTTCCAAATGTAAAGGACCATTTGCTCCGGCAGAAATAAATGGCAAACTAATTTGAGCTTCGCTAACACCAGAAAGATCCTTCTTTGCTTTTTCAGCAGCATCCTTCAAACGTTGTAAAGCCATCTTGTCTTTAGAAAGGTCAACGCCATTTTCTTTCTTAAAGTCATCAACTAACCAGTCAATGATCTTTTGATCAAAGTCATCACCACCAAGGTGTGTATCACCATTAGTAGAAAGTACTTGGAAAACACCATCCCCTAATTCAAGGATCGAAACATCAAAAGTACCACCACCAAGGTCATAAACCAAGACTTTTTCATCTTTATCCTGTTTATCAAGACCGTATGCTAAAGCTGATGCAGTTGGTTCATTAATAATTCGTTCAACATCCAAACCAGCAATTTTACCAGCATCTTTTGTTGCTTGACGTTGAGAGTCATCAAAGTAAGCAGGTACTGTGATAACTGCCTTTTCCACAGTATCGCCAAGATAATCTTCAGCATAGTGTTTCAAATATTCCAAGATCATCGCTGAAATTTCTTGTGGTGTATATGATTTACCACCAGCACTAACCGTATAATCTTTTTCACCAATGTGACGTTTGATAGAAACGATCGTATCTGGATTTGTAATTGCCTGTCGTTTGGCAACTTCACCAACCTGTGTTTCGCCATTTTTAAATGAAACCACTGAAGGTGTTGTTCGACTACCTTCTGGATTTGTAATAATCTTTGGTTTGTCGCCTTCAAGGACCGCAACCGCAGAGTTTGTTGTTCCTAAATCAATACCAATAATTTTATTACTTGCCATTTTAAATTAATCCCTCTTTTTATTTTTATTGTGATACAGCAACCATTGCTGGGCGTAAAACCCGATCTTTTAGCATGTATCCTTTTTGCAAGACACTCACAACCTGATCGGCCTTTTCACCATCTTTGACAGCAACTGTCTGAACCGCCTGATGAATGTGCGGATCAAACGGTTTGCCAACTGCTTCAATCTCAGTCACATGATTATCTTTTAAAGCCTTGCTCATATGATCAAAAACCATTTGAATACCTTTTTTAAGTTGTTTACCATTTTCATCAGTTACTTCAATTGCCAAAGCGCGTTCAAGATTATCAATAACCGGTAAAATATCTTTTGCCAAATTTTGACCATCGTACTTTACCAAATTAGCTTGTTCTTTTTCATTACGTTTTTGAATATTCGCAATCTCAGCCTTAGCTCGAATATATTGATCAGTAATAGCATCAACCTTGTCATTTAAATCAGTAACTTGTGCTCTTAATGTTTCAACTTCTGCAGAGAACTTCAAATGTTTCTTTAATTTCTTTTCGACTTTTGCTGTTGTTGCATGTTTATCTTTAGCTTTTTTGGGTTGCATCTCAGTTGTTTGATCAACTGCTTTAGCTTTTTTATCTTCTGACACTGTCTTCACACCTCTCAACTATCATCAATATCGTGGTAATAATCTATCAAGCGTCTTGCTAATTCAGTTCGAAAGGCACCAACTAATCCAATCATTTTTGAATAAGGCATACTTGTCGGACCTAATATTGCAATAACACCCTTGCCGTGTTGATCAACATCATAAGTTGCTGTGATCAAACTATAGTTTTTTAAAAGATTATTAGTAATTTCATTACCAATTTGAACCTGAATATTTTGATCAGGAGATCCTAAAACATTTGCGAGATCGGTTGAACGATTCATCAAACTATACAATGAACGAATTGATCCTAAATCATGCTGTTTGGAAAAATCCAATAAATTTAAGCGACCACCAACGAAAAATCGTTCGGTTGCCGATTTTTTCAAAACATCCTCAAAAATATCCAAGAATCCTTCTGGCGTTTCGATATATTTACCGATTTGAATCGGAATATCTGTTGCTAATCTTTGGAAAACCTCTGATAACTTTAAACCAACTAATTCGTCATTAATGACTCGAATAACAGACTCTAAAGCCTCTGGATCGACATTTGTTGGCACTTTAAAAGTTTTATTTTGCACATCTCCATTATCAGTCACCAGAATTGCCATAACCCGATGATTTCCAAGAGGTACTAATCGAAAGCCTTCAAGTTTGGCATCTTTCAGTTCTGGCTTCACAGTAAAAGCAGTGTAGCTAGTTAACTTTGAAAGCATATCTGCCGATTCAGCAACAATATCATCAATTTCTTGAAACTGATGATTGAACGATGAACGAATTTGCCGTAAATCACTCGACTGAACTTTATCAGGTTTTAGTAAATGATCAACATAATAACGATAACCTTGAATTGACGGAATTCGACCGGATGAAGAATGCGTCTTCTTCAATAGCCCCATCTCTTCCAACGTTGCCATCTCATTACGAATTGTCGCAGAACTCACATGAATTGGTAATTGGCTAACTAGTGCCTTTGAACCCACAGGTTGACCATCACTCGTATAGATTTGAACAATTGCTTTTAAAATCAGCAATTCTCTATCTGTCAGCAAAACCATCACCTCTTTTAGCACTTAGCACATTGGAGTGCTAAGACACTATTAAAGATAACAAATGTAGATTCAAATGTCAACATTAGTCAAACATTTTTTGACATTAATCAAATTATTTTTAAATCAATGTGTTGAAAAGCTTATTAATTCAACGTTTCTATTCATTAGCCAGTTACTCGGACTAGTTAACTTTCTTAAAATTTTGGTATGCAATTGGTATGAACTACCTATTTTGTTAAAATAATAAGACTTTACTCATTTGACAGTTACCGCTAGTTACGCTTTTTATTTAAATTCGCAAAATATTTCCGAATATTTTTTTCATCCATTTTCAATTGTTCAACTAATTCTGCGGCATTGGCAAATTTTATTTCTCCACGAACATAGTGATACCATTTCACGGAAACCTGTTCACCATAAATTTCTTGATCAAAATCAAAAATATTTATTTCTAAGGTAATTGGTCGATTTTCTCCAAATGTCACATTTCGGCCAACAGATGCCATTGCGGGCCACCATTTAGTGCCTACTTTAAGTTGTACAGCATAAATACCAATTCCCGGTATTCTCACCCATGGATCGGATAAAACGTTGGCCGTAGGAAAGCCTAGGGTTCGTCCACGTGCTTCACCATGAACTACTAATCCACTAGTTTGATAAACATAGCCCAAAAACTTATTAGCATGATCTACATTACTTTTTTCCAAATCATTACGGATCCGCGTAGAACTTACCTTTTGACCATCAAGCAGAAATTCATCCACTGTAATTATGTCAAAACGATTTTTCGAATAACTTGGTAAATGAGCCATATCAGCAATTTCACGTGGCCCATAAGTATAATCAAATCCCGCTACAATTACCTTAGCATGAAGTGCAACCATATATTTATCAACAAATTCCTGTGGTTTCAAATGTGCCAAAGCTGAGGTAAAACTGACCACATATAAGATATCAACCCCAAAATCTTCCATCAGTTCTGCTTTGCGTTTTACAGAAGATAAATAATGCAGGCCATTTAACCCCGGTTTAGGGAATACAACGGATGGATGATGATCAAATGTCATTGCTGCCAAAGGCATTTTACGTTTAGTTGCCTCTGCTCGTGCTTCTTTTATTACCGCTTGATGACCAAGATGAACACCACCAAAAAATCCCATTGCTAAAACAACCTCTGTTTGGGGAATCTGTTGAGTCTTATATGGATGATGTAAATAAATAATTCTCATAAAATTCTCCTATTCTAATTCACTAATAACATTGTCAATGGCCGATAAGCTACGCGTTGTTCATCATATTGATATAAGGCCTGTACTCGATTTTTAAAAGTTAGTACCAGTACAGGTGCCGCATTTTTTGGTTGCTTAAAGTTACTGCGTTGCAGAATCGCCCCATTTTGAACACGGCGATTTAAATCCTCATCCAGAGAAAAATGAGGATACATTTTTAATGCGTAATCTAGTGGATACATCAATGTGTCAACAATTTCGTGTTTAACTGCTAGTTCCAGTTGAGCGAAAGTAACTGTTTCAGACAGCTTAAATCCACCACTTTCAACCCTAGTTAATTTTGACATTACTGCAGGAATGCCTAAGTTCTTCCCAACATCAACCGCGAGCGTGCGTACATAAGTTCCTTTACTACATTGCACCTCAAAATTGACCATTTGAGTTCCGTCAGTTGAATTGAAAATGGATTTTCCCTGACGTTTAAACGCTTGAACAGTTATTTTGCGTTCAGGTCGCTTAACATCAATTCCTTGACGGGCATACTCATATAGTTTTTTTCCGTTAACTTTGATGGCCGAGTAAATCGGTGGAATTTGAATAATTTCACCAGTTAGTTCTGACATGGCCTGATCAATCTGATCGTCAGTGAGAGGTTCTTTGAGAAACTTTTTTTTAACCACTTCACCATCCAAATCTTCCGTCGTCGTGGAAAAACCAAAAGTTATCGAGCCCGTATAAACTTTTCCTGAGGTCATTAAATAATTTACAACTTTAGTCGCCTTACCAACACAAATCGGTAAAACACCGTCCACATTGGGATCTAGAGTACCACTATGACCAATCTTCTTTTGATGTAAAATACCACGCATTTTGGCAACGCAATCGAAACTTGTCATTCCACGTGGTTTATACAAAGGAATTATACCGTCCATTTAAAACAACCTCCACTTTTTCTGCTTTAAATTATAGCATAGGATCGCGATATTCATTGAATTTTGATATTAAAAAAGAATGGCCGTTAAATTCCAGACCATTCTTTTGCGTATTTATTAAATAGCATATTATTCTTTTGAATTGAGCTTATTAATTAATTGATCAATTCGATCACCATATTGAACTGAAGCATCCCGTTCAAAAATCAGCTCAGGTGTTTTATAGATTGAAAGGCGTGAACCTAACTCACTACGAATAAGTCCCTTTGCTTTTTGCAATCCAGTTGCAACTCTTTCACCATCGGAAGCCTTATCTGACAGAATACTATAGTAAACAGTTGCCTGTTGTAAGTCTCCCGTCACATTAACACCGGTAATTGTAATGCCTTGCACACGTGGATCACGAACTCGTTTACGAATAATATCACTAATTTCTTTTTCAATTTCCTGACCAAGACGATCAGCTCGATATAATCTTGCCATTTGGATCCTCCTATTCTACAGGAACCTCTTTCATGATATAAGCCTCAATGACATCGTCAACCTTGATATCATTGTAGCCATCAATTGTAAGACCTAATTCATATCCTTGTTTAACCTGTTTAACGTCATCTTTGAAGCGCTTCAAACTAGCCAATTTACCTTCATAAATGACCACACTATCACGAATCAAACGAACGCCACTATCCTTTTGGATGTAGCCTTCAGTTACATAGCCACCAACAACGGTCCCAACATGTGAAACTTTGTAGATCTGTCGAACTTCGACTTGACCTGTAATTTCCTCTTTATATGTTGGTTCAAGCATCCCTTTCATAGCAGATTCAACTTCATCGATAGCGTTATAAATAACTCGATGTAAACGAATATCTACATTTGATGAGTCAGCTAATTGTTTGGCCTGATTTGTAGGGCGAACGTTAAAACCAATAATAATCGCATTGCTTGCTTCTGCTAACGCAACATCACTTTCATTGATAGCACCAACAGCCGTATGGATGATGTTAACCCGAACACCTTTAACATCAATTTTCTTAAGACTGCCAGATAAAGCTTCAACTGATCCTTGAACATCAGCTTTAATAATCAAATCAACCTCTTTCATCTCTCCTTCTTTAAGAGAATCGAATAAGTTGTCTAGTGTTACATGATTATTTGCTCGACGTTCTTCCATCAAGGCTTCCTTAGCACGTTCCTCACCAGCAGCACGAGCCGATTTTTCATCATCAAAGATAACAAACCGATCACCAGCTTCAGGAACATCATTCAAACCAGTAATTTCAACCGGTGTCGATGGTGTGGCCTCTTTTACACGCCGGCCTAACTCATTTGTCATTGTTCGAACACGACCAAACGTACTACCAACTACAATTGGATCACCAACACGCATAGTGCCTTGTTGAACTAAGACTGTTGCGATTGAACCCTTACCTGGATCAAGACTTGCTTCAATTACGGAGCCAGCACCATTTTGATCTGGATTTGCCTTCAACTCCATAACTTCTGCTTGAAGTAAAATCATGTCTAATAATTCGTCCAAATTCTTGCCAAATTTAGCTGAGATTTCAACGAAGATGGTGTCACCACCCCAATCTTCTGAAACTAACCCATATTCGGTTAATTGTTCCATAACATGTTTGGGATTGGCACCCGGTTTATCAATCTTGTTAACCGCTACAATAATTGGCACATTAGCGGCCTTAGCATGGTTAATAGCTTCAATTGTTTGTGGCATCACACCATCATCAGCAGCAACAACTAAAATTGTAATATCAGTAATATCAGCACCACGAGCCCGCATCTCTGTAAATGCCGCATGTCCTGGTGTATCCAAGAAAGTAATCAATTTGCCATCATGCTTTAACTGATAAGCTCCGATTGCTTGAGTAATTCCTCCAGCTTCACCTGCCGTAATATGACTGTGGCGTAGCTTATCTAGCAAGGTCGTTTTACCATGATCAACGTGTCCCATAATTGTAACAACTGGAGGACGACTTTCAAGATGATCGGTATTTTTAGCTTCTTCTTCAAACATCTTATCAATGTCAGAAACATTTACTTCCTGTTTTTCCTCAGCCTTAATGCCATAGTCAGCTGCCAAAATTTCGATAGTATCCTTATCCAAAGTTTGGTTTTGATTAACCATCACGCCCAACATAAATAATTTTTTGATAATTTCTGCTGGTTCTCGATGAATCTTTTTAGCAATTTCAGCTACATTAGTCCCATCATTATATTCAAAGACTTCTGGTAATGGCTTACTCTTTCTAGTTGGTGCTGGTTTATTACTTATTTGACGCAAACGCCCATTTTTCTTGCTTTTTTTGTTATACCGGTTTCGGTTGTTGTAACGGTTGTTATTGCGACCAAAACTTGAATTACGGTTTCCCTGTGAATTATTTCGACGACCATCTCTCGAAGTAGACGAATTTTGCGTGCTATTATTTTGTCGACTAGTCGTGTTGGTATTTGTTCGATTAGAACTAGTTGAACGATTACCACCATTTGACGAATTGTTTTGTGATGTTCGTGACTTTTGAGAATTGTGGTTTTGAGCATTATTCTGTGCAGATCTTGTGTTATTTCGAGTTTGGTTCTGAGTCGAATGATTTTGATTTCGACTTGTTGAAGTATTCTGACCAGATCGTTGTGATCGATTAGAATTTGAATTCGTCTGTCCAGTCGTATGTGTCTGAGCAGTTGGTTTATGGTTATTATTTACAGGTTTAGTACCCTGAGTTTTTTGTGTTGTTTGAGTTGATTTACGCTGCACACTAGTCTCCTGTTTTTTACCAGCTGTACGTTCAACAACTGTTTTACCAGTTTTAGCAGAACGGTATAATGTTGGCTTCTTCTTTGGTGTTTCAGATTTTTGGTTATTTTTAGTAGCGAATGATTGGCGAATTTGGCGTTCTTCATTCTCTCCAAGGGTAGACATGTGGTTTTTAACATCAAACCCAGACTCTTTAGCCTTAGCAATTATGTCCTTACTGGACACATTAATTTCCTTAGCTAATTCATATATGCGTTTTTTCCCCATATCTTCACGCTCCTTCTTCAATATTTAATTTCAATAAGGCTTTAGCAAATCCTTGATCCTCAATAGCTACAGCAGATCTTGATTGTCCAATTGCTTGACTAAGCATTTCACGATTCATAAAGGCTAATAAAGGGACTTGATAAGTTGTACATTTATCAGAAATTTTTTTCCGTGTAGCAGCACCCAAATCAGTGCTGATAACGATCAATTTAGCTTTTTGGCTTCGAATTGATTGTAACACTTGTTGTTCCCCAGAAATCAATTTTCCTGCTCTTCGTGCCAACCCAAGTAAATTGGAAAAACGATCGTTATCATTCATCCTTGAACAATTCCTTCCGAGCTTGCTGATGGTCAACATAAGCAATCAACTCATCATAAAACTCATCGGCAACTTTAATTTTAAATGTCTTATCAAAAGTTCTTTCATCTTTTGCTTTTTTAGCAATTTTAACATCTAATCCGATATAAGCCCCACGACCAGGTTTTTTACCGGTTGGATCAAGTGAAACTTCATTTTCTTTATTTTTAACAACTCGAACTAGTTCTCTTTTTGGAAACATTTCACCCGTCACAATATCTTTACGTAACGGAATTTTTCTTTTTTTCATCGTTATCGAGCCTCCTAGTCAAATGTTATTCGTTGTCGTCTGTTTCTGAATCTGAATCTGTGGTGTCTTCTTCATTTGGTTGTTCAACTAAATCTTTTGCATCTGTTTCTGATTTAATATCAATCTTGTAGCCAGTTAATTTTGCTGCTAAGCGTGCATTTTGACCACGTTTACCAATTGCTAATGAAAGCTGATAATCCGGAACGATAACCATGCAAGTTCGTTCGTTTTCTTCGTCAAACAAAACATCAACAACTTCAGCAGGATTTAAAGCATTAGAAATATATTTTGCAGGATCATCTTCCCACTCAACAATATCCATATTTTCACCATTTAGTTCATTAACAATTGTTTGAACACGTTGCCCTCTAGGTCCTACACAGGTTCCCACTGCATCAATATCTGGATCATTTGAACGAACAGCTACTTTAGCTCGATCACCAGCTTCTCGTGCAACTGAAACAATTTCAACCGTACCATCAAAAATCTCAGGTACTTCCTGTTCAAACAAACGTTTTAACAAGTCTGGTGTACTTCGACTAACAAATACTTGTGCACCTTTACCACTATTTTCAACCTTAGTCACATAAACCTTGATATGATCATGTGGTTCATATCTTTCAGTTGGAATCTGGTCTTGTTTTGACATGACAGCTTCAACACCGCCAAGATCTACATAGACAAAACGATTATCGCGACGGGCAACTTCTCCAGTCACAATTTCGTTTTCATATTCACTATATTTGTTATAAATAATTTCTCGTTCTGCTTCGCGTACCCGTTGTAAAATGACCTGTTTTGCAGTTTGTGCAGCAATTCGCCCAAAGTTTTTTGGTGTTACCTCAAACTTAATATGATCGCCTAATTCATAAGCTTTATTGATATTCAAAGCATCACTAAGGCTTACTTGTTGTTGATCATCTAAAACCTCTTCAACAACTTCTTTAACCGCATAAACATGAATGTCGCCTTTTTTATCATCAAACTCAACATCCACATTTTGCGCTTGACCGTAGTTTCGTTTATAAGCTGAAACCAGTGCGGCCTCCAGGGCATCAATAACAACTTCCTTTTTAATCCCCTTCTCCTCTTCTAAAGTGTTGAGGGCATTGATCATTTCTTTACTCATTTTAAATTCTCCTTTTAAAATTTGATTGCGAAGCGCGCAAATCCAATCTGTTTAAGTTCAAATTGTTTACTTATTTTTCTTGTTTTTTCCATGTAAGTCAGTTGTATTGTTTTTTTTGAATATTCGTCCAGTGTACCCTCAAAGACTTTATGACCATCAATTGGTGCATACAAGGATATGTGAATGTATTGTCCCACAGCTCGTTGCCAGTCATTAGAAGTTTTTATTGGTCGTTCGGCGCCGGGAGATGAAACTTCAAGAAAATATGCCTGAGGAAATGGATCTGGTTCCAAACTATCCAGCTTTTCACTAATTTGGTCGCTCACCTCAGCGCAATCTTCAATTGTAATCCCACCTGGTTTGTCAATATAAACACGAAGGTACCAACTCTTGCCTTCTTTTACGAATTCGATATCCACCAAATCAAACTGGTGAGATTCAATAAGCGGTTCTACTTCCTTTTGTACTGTTTCTACAACACTCGCCAAACTTAAACCTCCAATAAAATTCAAATATTTTCAAGAAAAAGAGTGAGCATTTTCTGCTCACTCACTTGCCACAATTAGATTCATGATTAGTATAACATATACCTTAATACTGTACAAATTAACTACATGTCAAACAATGATAACTGGTTTTCATCAGGTAATTCTGATAAAACACCATTTTCTGTCATAAAATCAATTAAAGTCTTGGATACTTTTCCACGTTTAGAAAGATCTTCTTTGGACAAGAAAGGTTTATCCTCTCGTGCAGCCACAATTTGCTTAGCCACATTTAAACCTAACCCTGGTACGGCATTAAACGGCGCTAACAAAGCATTGCCATCAATTAGCCACTGAGAAGCGTCAGATTTGTTAACATCTACCATTTTGAATGTATATCCGCGTTCAATCATTTCATTTGCTAATTCCAAAACAGTCAAAAGATTCTTTTCTTTGGTAGATGCATCCATACCTTTATCATTAATTTCTTTCATCGCATTTTTAACAGCGTCTTTTCCGTGTGACATGGCTACTAAATCAAAATCATCAGCCCGAACACTAAAGTAGGCACTGTAATATAAAATTGGAAAGTAAACTTTAAAATAAGCAATCCGTAACGCCATTAAAACATAAGCGGATGCATGTGCTCGCGGAAACATATACTTAATCTTGCCACAAGAATCAATATACCAGTCAGGTACATTTGATTTCTTCATTTTCTCTTCATCACCATCAGGAATTCCACGCCCATGACGAACACTCTCCATAATCTGGAAGGAGGTCTGTGAATCCATTCCGTAATGAATCAAATCGGTCATGATATTATCACGACACCCAATCACATCTTTCAGAGTTGCCGTTCCTGCCTTGATCAACTCCTCGGCATTGCCTAACCACACGTCAGTTCCATGAGAGAGTCCCGAAATTTGTAACAATTCAGCATAGGTTGTTGGATGTGTTTCTTCCAACATTCCTCGAACAAAACGAGTACCGAATTCAGGAACGCCAAAAGTACCTGTTTTGGACTGAATTTGTTCTGGCGTAACGCCTAAAATTTCTGGACCAGAAAATAATTTCATGACCCCCGGATCATCGGTTGGAATAGTTTTAGGATCGATTCCTGATAAATCTTGTAAAGCACGAATCATAGTTGGATCATCATGACCCAAAATATCCATTTTTAAAATATTGTCATGAATGGAATGAAAATCAAAATGAGTTGTTTCCCAAGCTGCTGTCTGGTCATCAGCTGGATATTGAATTGGTGTGAAATCATAAATATCCATATAGTCTGGCACAATTAAAATTCCGGCAGGATGTTGTCCAGTGGTTCGTTTAACACCAGTGGCACCCTTCGCCAAACGATCAATTTCTGCATTACGAAAAGACTTACCAGAATCTCTTTCGTACGCCTTAACATACCCATAAGCAGTTTTGTCCGCCACAGTACCGATAGTTCCCGCACGGAAAACATTTTTCTTACCGAACAAAACCTGCATATAGTTATGGGCAATTGGCTGATAATCTCCCGAAAAGTTCAAATCAATATCTGGAACCTTATCTCCCTTAAATCCCAGAAATGTTTCGAAGGGAATATCTTGTCCATCGCCGATGAGTGGTGTTCCACATTTCGGACAGTTTTTATCAGGTAAATCAAAACCAGAACCATATTCACCCTTTGTGAAAAACTCAGTATACTGACAATTTGGACACCGATAATGTGGAGCTAATGGATTAACTTCTGTAATTCCAGACATCGTTGCCACCAAACTAGAACCAACAGACCCTCGTGAACCAACTAAATAACCATCCTTATTACTTTTGTGTACAAGTCGTTGTGCAATCAAATAAATCACAGAGAATCCATTACCAATGATACTTTTCAGTTCTTTATCCAAACGTTCTTTTACAATTTGTGGTAACGGATCGCCATAAAGTTCATGGGCTTTATCCATTGTCAGTTGTTCGATTCTATTCTCGGCTCCGGGCATTTTCGGTGTATATAATTTATCTTTGACTGGTTTTATTTCAGCAACTTGAGCAACAATTTTAGCAGGATTAGTTACAACAATTTCTTCTGCTTTCTTCTTACCTAAAAAGTCAAATTCTTCAAGCATTTCATCGGTTGTTCGAAAATGAACATCTGGTAATACAGACCGATTCAGTGGATTAGCACCACCCTGAGAATTAATTAAAATCTTTCGATAAATATAATCTTCAGGATTTAAATAATGAACATCACCAGTGGCAACAACTGGTTTTTTAAGTTCTTCACCAAGAGACACAATGTTTGATAGAATTTCTTCTAAATGCCGATTATCCTGAATCAGTCCCTGCTCAATTTCAGGTTGATAAACTGGTTTGGCCATGACTTCTAAATAATCGTAAAATTTGGCCTTTTGTTTGGCCTCTTCCTTACCCTTTTGCATCATTGCCGTGAAAACTTCACCACTACTGCAGGCCGATCCTACAATAAGACCATCCCTTAGTCGCGATAATTCTGATTTAGGGATTCTTGGAACCCGATAATAATACTTTACATTTGATAAGGATACTAGTCGAAACAAATTTTTTAGACCTGCCTGAGTTGTCGCAAGTAGCACAGCATGTGAAGGACGGGCATGTTTATAGGCACCATTCTCTGTCATATGATCATTCAACTGACTATGATATTTGATGTGATAGCGGTCTTCGGCGTCTTTTAAAAAT
This sequence comes from Pediococcus ethanolidurans, assembly GCF_001437405.1. Taxonomy (GTDB): domain Bacteria; phylum Bacillota; class Bacilli; order Lactobacillales; family Lactobacillaceae; genus Pediococcus; species Pediococcus ethanolidurans. Next base: position 84,772 of record NZ_JQBY01000009.1, read on the forward strand.
AAATGACAAAGGTGCCCTGTTGACTCAGCATCATAAATGGCACGATGATGATGTTCCAAACTAACACCAAACTTTTTTGCCAAAGTGTTTAGTCGATAGCTTTTAAGTGTTGGGTACAAAAAGCGGGCCAAGGTCAGCGTATCAATAATTGGATTTGTTACGGGTGGCATATTGTAGCGAGCATAACCGGTATTCATGAATCCAATATCAAACGTAACGTTGTGACCAACAATTATTGCGTCTCCATAGAATTCTCTAAACAGACTAAAAACTTCTTGTTCAGATTTTGAACCTCGCACCATTTCATTTGTAATACTTGTCAGGTTGGTTGTTAACTCAGATAACGGAAATCCAGGATCAATAAATTCTTCAAATTGGTCAATTACATTACCATCCTGCATTTTAACAGCCGATAGTTCAATCACTTTATCATAAATGGCTGATAAACCCGTTGTTTCTACATCAAACACAACATAGGTTGTCCCTTTTAACGGAATCTTCTTATCATTGTAACCAATGGGAACCCCATCATCTACCAGGTTAGCCTCAACGCCGTATAAAATTTTGACACCATTTTTCTTACCTGCCGCATAAGCTTCCGGGAAGGCTTGTAATCCAGCATGATCTGTAACAGCTATTGCTTTTTGGCCCCATTTAGCGGCTTGTTTCACATAATTAGTAATATTGTCCGTGGCATCCATTTGACTCATATTAGTGTGTAAATGAAGTTCCACGCGTTTCTTACCTTCTGGAGCCTTATCTTGACGACTAGCATGACTAACTTCCATTACATCATAAGCATTAAGTGTTAGGTCACGCATGAAGGTATCCTCTTGAACAGTTCCACGCACTTTTACCCAAAGGCCCTTTTGAATGGCAGAAAATAGTTGTTCTTCGCCTTCATTTTTTGAAAATTTCTTAACCGTAATTGATGATGTATAATCCGTAATTTTAAAGATTAAAAGTTGTCGTTTCGAACGCAGGGTTCGTACTTCAGCATCGAAGATATAGCCTTCAACAACAACTGAACGTTCTTCTTGAGTAATGTCCTCTAAACGAGTAACGGGTTCATCCGGATTAATCTGTTTACCAATTCTTACTGGTCCGCCATCAGGGACACCACTTGCTTGTTTTTTCTGGCGTTTCTCATCTTGCTTAAGAATTGCCTGAGATGCCTTTTGAGCTAATTCTGCATCACTTTTTGCTTTTTTTGCCTTGAGTTCCTCAATCATGTTTTGCGAATCAGACTCATCCACAATTGTATGAATCGAGAAGGCAGGAAATCCATACTGCTGATAAGTACTTTCAATTGGGCCAAGCGCTGTAGTTGTTAAGAAATTTTGAACAACTTCATTTTGAGCCGCAAATAAAACTCGACCATCATTCAAACTGGGCAAATTATGTCCACATAATTCTTGAGTGAGTGGAGATGAAATATGACTATTTTTCACGATCCATTCCCAATAATTATCAATTAAATGAATATTCAGTTCAGGGCTTTCAGTTGTGATATTAAATACAACTGTCGCAATCGACTTAAAGGCAATTTGGAGATGATTATTAAATTGTTGAAAAACTGTAAATGGTAAACAATTCTGAAATTGGAAAGAGAATTCCCATACCTTTGATTTTTGATGAACAATGACTTTTTTTATTTCAGCATTTTCAAAACTTGATTCGTCTTGATTTGGATAATCAATTTGTTCGAGAAGTTTTTTAAACTGTTCATTAGAATTTAAACTCAAAACACAATTCCTTCCCCTTTAAAAATTAATATTCATGAAGATAACGACAAATTGATATGAAAACAAAATCACCATCAATTTGCCGTTATTCTTAGCTATCTGTTAAAAATCTCGTTTAGTTTTCACCCTTTAGAAGGATGTCAACAGAATTTTTTAATTCTTCAATTTTGACTTCCAACGTTTCACCAGTTTTACGTAATTTCACTTCAACGATTCCTTCTGATGATTTTTTACCGACTGTAATTCTTACTGGAATACCAATTAAATCAGAATCAGCGAATTTCACTCCAGCACGTTCTTTACGATCATCAACCAAAACCTCGTAGCCAGCTTCAGTCATCGTTTTTTCAATTTCATTGGCTAAAGCCATTTGTTCATCGTTTTTGGCATTAACAGGTACCACGTGTACATCAAATGGGGCAATATTTTTTGGCCAAACAAGACCATTTTCGTCCGCCTTTTGTTCCGCAATTGCAGACAATAAACGACTAACACCAATTCCGTAGCAACCCATAATTACAGATTTAGAACGCCCATTTTCATCTAACACTGTTGCACCTAATGCATCCGAATAACGTGTTCCAAGTTTGAAGATATGACCAATTTCAATTCCCTTCGTAAACTGTAATTTGCCTTTACCATCAGGAGCCAGTTCACCCTCATGAACTGTTCGAAAATCGCCAAAATGACTAACAGTTAAATCCCGATCGATATTCACATTTTTATAATGGAATCCGTTCTCATTAGCGCCAACTACGGAGTTAACCATGTTTTTAACATAGAAATCAGCCAAAATTGTCACATCTTTAGCATTTACGTTCACTGGTCCTAAAGAGCCAAAATCCGCATTTAAATATTCTTCAGCCTGGTCATCATTGGCAGCAACTAATTCATCAGCCTTCAAAAAGTTTTTAACCTTAACCTCGTTTACCTGGTCGTTTCCTCGAGTTAAGACTAATACTGGTTTCCCATCAGCAATATATAATAACGTCTTAATTAACTTATTAGTACTGATATTTAAGAACTCAGCAACCGCATCAATAGTTTTAGCATCTGGTGTTGCAATTTTTTCTAATTCCAATGGTTTTTCATCCGTTGGCTTATCATCAACATACTTGCTACTTGCCATTTCTAAGTTGGCTGCATAATCGCTTTCTTCTGAATAAGCAATTGTATCTTCGCCAACTGGAGCAATCGCAGAAAATTCTTTTGAATCGTTGCCACCCATTGCTCCAGCATCGCCAACAATTTCACGGTAATTTAAGCCACAAGCATCAAAAATATTTTGATAGGCTTTTTCCATATCACGGAAGGTTTTGTCTAAACTTTTTGTTTCAGCATGGAAAGAATAGGCATCCTTCATTAAAAATTCACGTCCACGAAGTAAACCATAACGGGGACGATCTTCGTCCCGATACTTCATCTGAATTTGGTAAAGTGTGAGCGGTAATTTTTTATATGATTTAATTTCATCACGGATTAAAGTTGTAAAGGTCTCTTCATGGGTTGGGCCAAGAATAAAGTCACGATCATGGCGATTCTTAAATTTATATAATTCAGGACCATAAGTTTCTAGCCGTCCTGATTTTTCCCATAATTCTGCAGGTAATACAGCTGGAACTAACATTTCAACTGCATCAATTTTCTCCATTTCAGTTCGAATAATTTTTTTGATCTTTTCAATTGTTCGGAATGCTAACGGTAAATACGCATACATACCTGCCGATACCTGGCGAATATAGCCAGCACGAAGCATCATTTGATGACTTTTTGCTTCGGCATCATTTGGAACTTCCTTTAAAGTTGGAATCAAAATTTTTGACTGTTTCATAGTTTCCTCCGTAGTAATTATTATTTAAAAAAATACCGTTGAATATCATTCCAAGTAACCAAAATCATTAACAGCATTAACAAACCAAAGCCAATCAACGTAATGATACCTTCCGTTTCTGGCTTTAAAGGTTTTCGTCTAATGCCTTCAATAAAGTTAAGCAGAATTTTTCCACCATCAAGCGCTGGAATTGGAATCAAATTAACAATTCCAAGATTTAATGATAAATAGGCTAACATGGTCAGCACAGAAATGAATCCCATTTTGGCAGCTTCTGAGGTTTGAGCATAAATGGCCACTGGTCCACCAAAATCATTAACACTAATTCCATGCGTAACCATATGTCCAAGAAGGGTGAAAATCATTGTGGTTAGTTTCCAGGTTTCAGTAAACCCATACATAATTCTAGCCCCTAAATTACGAGTCATTGAACTTTCGATTCCAATTTGTCCTACTTGACCTTCATTACCCTTAACTGACTTGGGAGTTAAATTGTAAGTTACTTTCTTTCCATGTCGGTTTACCGTAATTTTTGTCTTTTGTTTGGGACGACTAGAAATTGTATCCTGTAAATCTGACCAGGACTTTGTAGTCTGACCAGCAACCGAAACAATGCGATCATTTGTTTTTAAACCAGCTTTTGCTGCCACTGAATCAGAAATAACTGTAATCTGATTAGAATTAGTTGGCACTGCCCCTTGTAAAATGCCCACAAGTGCAAAGACAATGATGGCCAAAATAAAATTATTCATTGGTCCAGCAAAATTAGTTAAAATTCGTTGCCATAATTTAGCAGATTGGAATTGCACATCTTTGGGCGCAATTCTAACCTTAGTTCCATCGCTTTCAATGATAGATGCATCGTGATCTACTTCAAAACGTTTCAGACTCTCTTCATCACCGTTTTCATAGCCTTCTATCCAAAGCTCATTTTCTAAGTCACTTTTAGTAACTTCAAGCGGGATGCCATTTAATAAAGTTGTATCGTGACTTGTATTGATCGTTGCAATTTTTCCATTTTTACCGGTAATCAAACTTACTGGCATTCCGGGTTTTAATTCTTCATCCGAATCCTCTAGTCCTGCCATTCGCACATAACCACCAACTGGTAAGATTCTTAACGTATAGGTAGTTGCGTTTTTAGAATAAGAATAGATTTTAGGTCCCATCCCAATTGAAAACTCACGAACTAAGATTCCCGATTTTTTTGCAAAATAAAAGTGACCAAATTCATGAACAATCACTAAGATGCCAAATACAATAATGAATGTAATAATCGTCTGTATCAATGGTAAACCTCACTTAATTAGATTAATCCAAATAGATGTACAAGCGGTAAAACCAGTAACATGCTGTCAAACCGATCTAAAATACCGCCATGTCCCGGGAGAATATTACCAGAATCTTTTACTGAAAAATAGCGTTTCAATGCTGACTCTACTAAATCACCAAACTGACCCGTAACAGAAAAGATTAATGTTAATAAGATCATTAAAAAGAAATTGTATTGCGTTGGATAAAAGCTTAAGAAAATAGTTCCTATAATTGTGGCAACAACTGTGCCACCAATTGAGCCCTCCCAGGTTTTGTTGGGACTGATGTGTGGTGCCAGTTTGTGTTTGCCTAATCTTTTACCGATCATATAAGCACCGCTATCCGTCGACCAGATCACAAAGAGAATATATAACAACATTGACAAGCCAACGCTTCTAGCAGCAATGAAGTAATTAAAACCAAAGCCAATATACATCATAGCCAAAGTAACGGCGCCAGCGTCATTAAAAGAAAAGCGATTTCGACTGATAACTGTTCTAATTAGCAATGCGAGGACACACAAGAAGAAAATGAACACGCGGTCAATTTGAGGAGGTAACCATCCAAACCAGCTCAATGGTGCAATTAAAGAAAAAACACCGATATCTGCAATAATTGCTTCAGGTGAGACCAAGAGCAACTTTTTCATCATCAAAACTTCGTTGACAGCAACCAAGCCAAGTGCAATTCCAGCGATATCAATTAACCAACCACCATAAACAATAACCGGAATAAAAATAATCAAAGCAATAACTGCTGTTGTAACACGTTGTTTCATATTATAAACTCCCTTATTTTAAACCGCCAAATCGGCGATTTCTTTGTTGATATTGATAAATACAATCCTTTAATGTCGTGTCGGAAAAGTCCGGCCATAACTGATCGGAAAACACTAATTCACTATAGGCAATCTGCCAAAGAAGAAAATTGGAAATTCGCTCTTCACCACTTGTGCGAATCAACAAATCAGGATCAGAAAATGGTTTTAAATCAGCTGTCATTAGGGAAGAATTAATTGTTTCTTCACTGATTTCATCTGGTTTTAAATCGTTTTGACTAACTTTCTCAGCAATTTTTTGAACGGCCGTCACAATTTCTGCTCGACCACCATAGTTTAAAGCAAAGTTTAATATCATGCCAGTACATTTGGCAGTATCTGCAATTGCCTTTTTTACTGCTTTTTGTGTAAAATCTGGCAATTGATCGATATAACCCATTACCTTCACCTTTACATTAGCTTTGATTAAATCAGGTACAAATGTATCAAAAAAGTCCCCCGGTAAATGCATTAAAAAGCTGACTTCTCCGGACGGACGCTTCCAATTTTCAGTTGAGAAAGCATACAATGTTAGTACTTTCACACCCAAATTGCTAGCGCTAATCGTTATTTTTTTTACAGTGTTCATTCCTTCACGATGACCAGCAATCCTTGGCAAGTGCCGTTTCTGGGCCCATCTACCATTACCATCCATAATGATTGCAACGTGTTTAGGAATATTGTCATTCAGAATTTGAGTAGTATCTATAGTATTTTTATCTTCTTTATTACTTTTAGAGAACACTTTATCACTCCATCTCATATTCATGCATAACATCTATTTTAGCAGAATTCTTTCAAAGTTAACATTTTTGAGAGAAAAAATTAGGAGTTCTTCAATTTAATTTTTCTAATTTAAATAAGAAAAAACACAAACAGCACTGATAAATGGTCAGGCTCTCTGTGTTAACCGTCTGTTTGAGCAAGTTTACTCAGACAAAACTTCTTTTTCTTTATTGGCTACGATACTGTCAACTGCCTTAATTGCAGTATCAGTAACTTTTTGTGTTTGTGATTCCAAATCATGCAATTGATCTTCGGTATAAGTGTTATCCTTTTCGCCCTTTTTCAAATCATCCATGGCATCTCGGCGAACATTACGAACAGCAACTTTTGCACGTTCACCTTCAGCCTTAACGTCTTTAGCTAATTCCTTACGACGATCTTCAGTTAATTGTGGAATAACTAATCGAATTGCACTACCATCATTTGATGGATTAATACCAAGATCAGACATTAAGATTGCCTGTTCCAAATTCTTTAAAGCCGATTTATCATAAGGTGTAACCATAATAACGCGCGCCTCTGGAATACTAATTGAAGCCATTTGATTAACCGGCGTTGGTGTTCCGTAGTAATCCACTTTAATTCGATCTAGCAAACTAGCATTAGCACGGCCTGCCCTGATATTTCCGAGTTCACGTTCTAAAGCTTGTTCAGCCTTTACCATTTTATCTTGTGCCTTTTTTATAATTTCATTTTCTGCCATATTATTTTCCCCTTACTGTAGTTCCAATATTCTGACCTTCAATAACTTTTTTAATGTTTCCAGCTTGATTTAAATTAAAAACAACTAACGGAATATTATTTTCCATAGATAGAGAACTAGCCGTTGTATCCATCACATTAAGGCCTTTATCAATAATATCCATGTGTGTTAATTCTTCATACTTAACTGCTGAAGAATCTTTATTTGGATCCGCAGAGTAAATACCATCAACACCATTTTTTGCCATTAGGATTGCATCGGCGTTAATTTCGGCACCTCGTAAAGCAGCGGTGGTGTCAGTTGAGAAATAGGGACTTCCAGTACCAGCGGCAAAGATCACAATGCGATTCTTTTCTAAATGACGAACTGCCTTGCGACGAATATAAGGTTCAGCAATTTGACGCATCTCAATTGCCGTTTGAACACGAGTTGGAACACCCAATGATTCCAAGCTGTCTTGCAACGCTAAAGCATTCATTACAGTTGCCAGCATACCGATATAGTCAGCCTGAACACGTTCCATGCCCATTTGTTCACCAGTTTCGCCACGCCACATGTTACCGCCACCGCAAACAATTGCGATTTGAACACCCATATCATGAACATCCTTTAATTCTTGAGCGACTGTTTTAATAACAGGTGGATTGATGCCCGATCCTTTATCACCCGCAAGTGCCTCGCCACTAAGTTTCATGATTACTCGTTTATATTTAACTTCTGTCATGGTGTTTCCTCCTCGTTTTCTTCCGTTCTAGTTTATCATAAAACCAACCTAAAGAGCCATCTATTCGCTAATTTAGTGATCAGATAATTTCAGGACAATAAAAAAAGTGCTTTGCTTTCACAAAACACTCTCAAAGTTTTTGAATAATCGTCGTTTACCGACTTACTTACCCATTTCTTTTTTAACTTCTTCAGCAAAGTTAGCAGATTTCTTTTCGATACCTTCACCAACTTCATAACGAATAAATGATTTAACTTTTCCGCCCTTTGAAGCAACATATTTAGCAACAGTCTGATCAGGATCTTTTACAAAATCTTGATCATCCAAGCTAATTTCTGCCAAGAACTTATTAAGGCGACCTTCAACCATCTTATCAATGATCTTAGCTGGTTTGCCCTCTTCTTCGGCTTCTTTTGTCAACACTTCGCGTTCGTGATCCAAAACTTCTGCAGGGACTTGATCACGATTAACATACTTTGGATTGATGGCAGCAACATGCATTGCAATGTCCTTTGCAGTGTCATCATCAGCACCATCTAAAACAACTAATGTAGCAATTTTACCACCCATGTGTAAATAGGCACCAAAATGTTCATTTTCGGATTTTTTAATCACATCAAAACGACGTAAAGTAATTTTTTCACCAGTTACTTGAGTCGTTTCTATAATATCATCTTTGATAGTACCTTTGCTAGTTTCGAGTTTTAAGGCATCTTCAACAGATGCAGGTGCACTCAATGCAAGTTGTGCTGTAACAGCTTTTACTAAATCAATGAACTGATCATTAGAGGCAACAAAATCAGTTTCCGAGTTCACTTCAGCAATAGCAGCTTGGTCGTTACGAATTTCAACGTCAGCCAAGCCTTCAGCTGCGATACGATCACTCTTCTTTTCGGCCTTAGCAATTCCCTTTTCGCGAAGAAAATCGATTGCTTTGTCCATATCACCGTCAGTTGCGACTAACGCTTTTTTAGCGTCCATCATCCCAACACCGATTTTGTCACGTAATTCTTTAACTTGTGATGCAGAAATACTTGCCATAATTATGGCCTCCTTTTAAAAATACTAAAATTCCAGTAAAAAGGCCATCTCAATCTCAGGCCAAAAAGGTCGAGACTTACGACAGCCTAATAATGAACTATTTTGCAGAGTCTGATCCGCCTTCAACAGTCTTTTTAAGATTTTCTAGAGAATCTGCTGAAACGTCACTTGCTGCGGCACTTTCTTTAGCAGGTGCTGCACTTTCAGCTGCTGGTTGAGCAGCATCTTGATCTTCTCCTTGACGTCCTTCGATAACAGCATCAGCCATTTTGGAAGTAATCAAACGAACGGCACGAATTGCATCGTCATTTGATGGAATAATTACGTCAATTTGGTCAGGATCTGTGTTTGTATCTACCATAGCAATGATCGGAATATTCAGCTTACGAGCTTCTTTTACTGCGATTTGCTCTTTACGAGGATCAACAATAAAAATAGCATCTGGTACGTGAGGCATATCTTCAATACCACCCAAGAACTTTTCCAACTTGTCCTTTTGTTTGTTTAAAAGAGAAACTTCTTTCTTTGGTAAACGCTCAAAAGTACCGTCTTCATTCATCTTTTTAAGATCTTTAAGACGTTTGATACGAGTTTGAATTGTGTTCCAGTTAGTTAAAGTTCCACCTAACCAACGATGGTTAACGTAGAATTGTCCTGCACGTGTAGCTTCTTCTTCAATTGCAGTCTGTGCTTGTTTCTTTGTTCCCACAAACAAAACAACACCATTGTCTGCTGCAATATTTTTCACAAAATTGTATGCAGAATCAATCATTTTGACTGTTTTTTGTAAGTCAATAATGTAAATTCCGTTACGTTCTGTAAAGATGTATGGTTTCATCTTTGGATTCCAACGACGTGTTTGGTGACCAAAATGAACACCAGCTTCGAGCAATTGCTTCATAGAAATTACTGCCATAATAAAAATACCTCCAATAGTTTTTTCCTTCCCAATTTTCAATTGATTTGAGAACTCAATGAGCACTAGTCAAATCATCCAATTGAGTGTGAATTTGGTTTAACACCAGCAATAAGTATACCGAAAATGTGCTTTTAACGCAAGTAATAGTTTCAATTTTGCTAACATCATGTCATTCACAAATGATAATGTCCGAAGTA